>CAZUVW010000073.1:0-12641 GCA_964623875.1 uncultured Gaiellales bacterium | reverse complement strand
CTGGATCGCCGCCTACGCCGCGATCGCCTCCGGCGCCGACGCCCTCCTCGTCCCCGAGCAGCCCTACGACCTCGACGCGGTCGCGCGTCTGCTCAAGGCCCGCCATCGGCGCGGCCACAGCTACTCGATCGTCGTGGTCGCGGAGGGCGTGCACCCCCCCACCCCCCCGCAGGAGGGCCTGCCGCTCGACGCCTTCGGCTTCGAGCGCCTCGGCGGCGTCGCGTACCGGCTCGCTCCCGAGCTCGAGGCGCGGACGGGCTTCGAGACCCGCGTGACGGTGCTCGGCCACCTGCAGCGCGGCGGCACGCCGACCGCGTTCGACCGCGTGCTCGCGACCCGCTTCGGCGTCGCCGCGGCCGACTTCGCGGCGCAGGGGCGCTGCGGGCAGATGGTGGCGCTGCGCGGCACCGAGATGGTCGGCGTCGACCTCGCCGAGGCGTGCGAGGAGATCCGGAGCGTCCCCCCGGAGATCCTCGACGTCGCCACGACGTTCTTCGTCTGAGCGCACCCCGTGACGACGTACCAGCTCGTCGCGCTCGACCTCGACGGGACGCTGCTCCGCTCCGACCGAACGATCTCCGACCGCACGCGCGCAGCGCTCGCAGGTGCCCGCCGCGCCGGCGTGGAGCTCGTCGTGGCGACCGCCCGCTCCCCTCGTGGGACGATCCCGATCGCCGACGAGCTCGGGCTCGACGGCCTCGCGATCTGCGCGAACGGCGCGACCGTCTTCGACCTCGACACCCGCGCGATCGTCCACCACCGCCCGCTGCCGAACGAGACCGTGCACCGCCTCGTCCGCGACCTGCGCGAGGCCGTGCCGACCATCGTCTTCGGCTGGGAGCTCGAGCTGCGCTTCGGCAGCGAGCCCGCGTACGAGGCCCTGCGCCAGCCGGCCTGGTGGCCCCGGCCGGAGGGCTCGTTCCCGCCGTGCGATCCGCTCGCGTGGCAGGCGCCGATGACGAAGCTGATCGGCCGCGTCCCCGACGGCGACCTGCCCTCCGCCTTCGAGGCCGCTCGCGCCGTGGCCGGCGACGACGCGGTGGCGACGCTTGCCGGTGACGCCTTCGTCGAGCTGCTCGCTCCGGGCGTGGGGAAGCATGCCGCCCTGGCCGAGGTCGCAGCCGACCGCGGCGTGCCCCACGAGGCGATCGTCGCGTTCGGGGACCACGTGACCGACGCGGGGATGCTCGCGTGGGCAGGGCTCGGGATCGCGGTCGAGAACGCGCACCCCGAGGCGCGGGAGGCGGCGGACGAGCTCACGGCGTCGAACGACGAGGACGGCGTCGCCCTCGCGCTCGAGCGGCTGCTCGGTCTCTGAGCCGGCGCTGGCTCAGTCGATCAGCAGCGCGTCGGTCGGCGCGTACCCGTCGGTGAGGTAGGGCACGTCGTCGACCGGAAGCGGCTGCTCCCAGCGGTCGCCGATCGCCCGGCGGAGGTCGGGCGCCGACCGGGCGCGCGTGGCGCGCACCTCGTCCCACGTCTCCCGCAGGCGAGCGATCGACGGCGAGGCCCGCTCGGTCGCGACGAGCACGATGTTCCGCGTGTCCTCGGGGAGGCGGTCGAACTCCCCCTCGTAGACGGGGTGGAGCTCGACGGTCGGGAACACCCCCGCGTACGTCTTCGTGACCGCGCGCGTCAGCCGGGAGTCGTCACCCGAGAGGGCGCCGATGACGTTCGTGGCGACGACGCCACCCGGGCGCAGCCGCGAGCGCAGGAGCTCGACGAACTCCAGCGTGGTCAGGTGGAAGGGCACGCCGTCCGAGTAGAAGGCATCGACCATGATCACGTCCCAGCGCTCGTCCGAGCGCTGCAGGAACTGGCGCCCGTCTCCGACCTCGACGCGGATGCGAGGGTCGCGCGGCATGTCGAACCACCGGTACGCGACGTCGACGACGTCGGGGTCGAGCTCGACGGCCGTCACCGTGACGTCGTCGAAGTCGCGCCACAGCCGCTTCGGCGCGGCTGCGCCGCCGAGCCCCACGACGAGCACCTTGGTCGCTCCCGGCTCGTACGCGAGACCGAGGTGCAGGTAGTCGGAGTACGCGAAGCGCGTGCGGTACGGGTCGTCCAGGTACATGCCGCTCTGGAACGAGCTGTCGAACCGCAGGTAGCGGGAGTCGTCGTCCTCGACGACCACCATTCGGTGGTAGCGCGTGTCGCGCGCCTCGCGCACGGTGAAGCCCGAGTTGCGGTCGGCGACGTCGGCCGGGTCGAGCCGGCGCGGGACGCGCTGCTCGCGCTGACGGACGAGAGGCGACCAGTTGCGCGCGTCGCTCGCCTCCAGCCGGACGACCGACTCGGGCTCGAGCGTCACCACCGCGAGCGACGCCACCCCCACCGCAGCGGCCGTCGCCGCCGCCGGCAGCCACCGCCGCTCGACGACCGCCAGCAGAAGCGCGGCGCAGAGCAGCCCGACCGCCCCGAGCGCCATCAGCTGGTCGGTGCCGTAGGTCGGGACGAGCCAGAACGCCGTCGCGAACGTCCCCACGATGCTGCCGGCCGTGGACACCGAGAACAGGCGGCCGGCCGTGCGCCCGAGGCGCTCGAGCGAGCGCGCGGCAAGGCGGACGGCGATCGGCGTGACCGAGGCGAGCACGATGCTCGCCGGGCCGAAGAGGAGCGCGGAGGCGACCAGCGGGTTGAGCCGCGGGCCCGGATCCCAGTCCGTCACCCGCTCGAGCACCCGCTCGTCGAGCAGCGGGATCGCCAGCACGAGCGCAGCGCCGACCACGAGAGCGGTGACGAGCAGGAGCGGTGACGGCCACCGGTCTGCGAGCCCGCCGCCGAGCGCGTAGCCGATCGCGAGCCCCGTGAGCACGACGCCGATCAGCGAGCCCCAGACGTACAGCGAGCTGCCGAAGGTCGGTGCGAGCACACGGCTGGCGGCGATCTCCACGCCCAGCAGGACGGCGCCCGACAGGAACACGACGACCGACAGCGCCAGCCCTTCGCGTCCGATGCGGGGTGAGGTCATCGTCGAACTGTAGAGACCGAGACCGAGCCGGCGATCGCCGCGGCACGCCCCGGTCACAGGGGTCGGTCGGAGCTCAGACCTCCGGCACCGCGTCGGCCGCGAGGCCGTCGAGCTCGCCGGCCACCACCACGGCGTCCACTCCGGCGCGCTCGAGCTCCTCGATCTCCTCCCGGGTCGCGCGCCCGAGGTCGGCGATCGCGAGCTTCCCGGCCGGCACGTCGGGGAGCAGCTCGAGCAGTCGGTCGAGCGGATGCTGACCGCCGTCCGCCGCGTCCGCGGACAGGAGCAGGATCTCGGGATCGACCTCCTCGAGCACGCGCTCGAAGTCGTCCTCGTCCGACACCTGGACGACCACCTCCAGCCCGAGCTCCTCCGCCCGTCGCGCGAGGAGCACGAGCTCCTCCGGGTCGATCGCGGCCGCCAGCACGACGGCGTCCGCCCGGGCGGACGAGGCCGCCTCCGGCGAGAGCCCGAAGGCCAGAACCGGAAGGCGGCTCGCCTCGGACGACGGAGGCGTGCCGCTCCGGAGCACGAGCCCCTCGGCCCCGCGCGCGCCGACAGCGGCTCCCTCGGAAAGGTCCGCGACCTCGACGAGGAGCGAGATGCCGTCTCCCTCCGCGATCGCCTGGCTCAGACGTCGGACGCCCACGCGGCATGATGCTACTCACCCTGGGCCATGCCGTAGATTCCGCAGGCGATGACGGCGGTGAAGCGGGTGCTCGTGCTCGGCGCGGAGTCGACGGGGAAGACCACGATCGCGGCGGCGCTCGCGAAGGAGTTCGGCACCCTCTGGAACCCCGAGTACGGCCGTCCCTACACGGAGATCGGGCGACCGCCCGACGCGCCGTGGACGAGCTGGGAGTTCACGCACATCGCGCGGATGCACTGCTGGTACGAGGACTTCCTCGCGTCCTACGCGGATCGCGTGCTCTTCTGCGACACGGACGCGTACACGACCGCCGTGTTCCACCGCACCTACCTCGGCCTGCCGGCGACCGGGTTCGACGAGCTCGTCGGGCGGACGTACGACCTGATGCTGGTCTGCGGGCTCGACGTGCCCTGGGCGCACGACGGGTTCCGCGAGTTCGAGGAGCAGCGGCGCTGGATGCACGAGCGCTACCTCGAGCGCGCCCGCACGTCGGGCGGGCCGTGGCTGCTGCTCGAGGGCCCGCACCCCACGCGGCTGGCGGCAGCGCGAGCGGCCGTCGAGGTGCTGCTCGCCTGAAGCGGCTGCTCGCGCCGAGGAGCTCCCGTCCCGGGCACCGTCTCGGTTCAGAGTCGTGACGATCTCGTTGCTCTATCTGGCAACGAGGGCGATAGAATGGCAGTGGGTGGTGGGATGGGGTGCCCCACGAGCGGCCCGCCACAGGAACGGCGGCGTCGCCGCTCAGACCCCGATCGGGTGCCAGACCGTCTTCAGCTCGAGGAACGCGCCGATCTCCCAGGGGCTGCGATCCTCGGCCTGGCGCACGACGCGCTTGACGTTGGCGGCGGCCGCCCGCTCCAGCTCCGCCACGTCGTCGGACGCCGCGCCGGTGACGTCGATCGCGTTGACGTCCATGTGCGCGGCCAATGTCGGTGCGATCTCGGCCTGGAGGCCCGTGAGCACGTTCACGACGCCCGAGGGCACGTCGGAGGTGGCGATGCACTCGGCGAGCTCGATCGCGGCGCGCGGATGCGCGTCGGAGGCGACGACGACGACCGCGTTCCCGCCGACGAGCGCCGGCGCGAGCCGCCCGACGAGGCCGTCGAGGGCAGGCTCACGGGGCGCGAGGACGGCCACCACGCCGGTCGGCTCCGGGACGGTGAAGTTGAAGTAGGGGCCGGAGACCGGGTTCGACGAGCCGAGCACCTGGGCGAGCTTGTCCGCCCAGCCCGCGTACCAGACCACGCGGTCGATCGCCTGCTCGACCTCGGCGCGTCCGTCGCACACGGCCGCAAGGCCGTCGGCGCGCGCCTCCATCACCTCGGCGAGCCGGTAGAGCACCTGGCCGCGGTTGTAGGCGGTGGCCGCGGCCCACCCGGGGAACGCCCTGCGTGCGGCGACGACCGCGTCGCGCGCGTCCTTGCGCGACGCGCGCGCGACGTTGTGGCCCTCGACCTCGAGCGTGCGGCCCGACTCGGAGCGCGGGAACGCGCCGCCGACGAACAGCTTGTACGTCTTGGCGACGGGGAGCCGCTCGCTCACGCGTCCTGCACCTCCTGCCGCAGCACCGTCCGGATCGCCCATGTGAGCACCCCGGCGAGGACGAGCGCCGCGCCGACGACCGCCGCAGGATGCCGCCGGGTGCTCATCCGTCGAACCTCAGGTACGGCTCGAGCCCGTGGCGGCCGCCCTCGCGCCCGAAGCCGGACTCCTTGTAGCCGCCGAACGGCGAGGACGGGTCGAAGCGGTTGAACGTGTTCGCCCACACCACCCCGGCCCGCAGACGATCCGCCATCCAGAGGATGCGCGACCCCTTCTCCGTCCAGACACCGGCCGAGAGGCCGTACATCGTGTTGTTCGCCTTCTCGACCGCCTCCTCGGGCGTGCGGAACGTCAGCACCGAGAGCACCGGGCCGAAGATCTCCTCCTGCGCGATGCGATAGCTCTGCGCGACGCCGGTGAAGACCGTCGGCGCGAACCAGTAGCCCCGCTCCGGCAGCGCGCACGGCGACTGGTAGATCTCGGCCCCCTCCTCCTCACCCGCCGCGACGAGCTCGCGGATCCGCGAGAGCTGCTCGGCCGAGTTGATCGCCCCGATGTCGGTGTTCTTGTCGAGGGGATCGCCGACGCGCAGCGTGCCCATCCGCCGCTTGAGCTTGGCGACGAGCGGCTCGGCGATCGACTCCTGCACGAGGAGCCGGGAGCCGGCGCAGCAGACGTGCCCCTGGTTGAACCAGATGCCGTTGACGATCCCCTCGATCGCCTGGTCGAGCGCGCAGTCCTCGAAGACGATGTTCGCCGCCTTGCCGCCCAGCTCCAGCGTGAGCGAGACGTCGCGGCCGGCGAGCTCCCGCTGGATCGCCTTGCCGACCTCGGTCGACCCGGTGAACGCGACCTTGTCGATCCCGGGGTGACGGACGAGCGCCGCCCCGGTCGAGCCGTCCCCGGTGACGATGTTGACGACGCCGGCCGGCACGGCCGCCTGCCGGCACACGTCCGCGAACAGCAGCGCGGTCAGCGGCGTCGTCTCGGCCGGCTTCAGCACGACGGTGTTCCCGCACGCGAGCGCCGGCGCGATCTTCCAGGCCAGCATCAGCAGCGGGAAGTTCCACGGGATGATCTGGGCCGCGACGCCGCGCGGGCGCGGCCGGCGGTTCGGGAACGCGTACTCCAGCTTGTCCGCCCAGCCGGCGTAGTAGAAGAAGTGCGCGGCCGCGAGCGGCAGGTCGACGTCGCGGGACTCCTTGATCGGCTTGCCGCCGTCGAGCGACTCCGCCACGGCGAGCTCGCGCGCGCGCTCCTGGAGGATGCGCGCGATCCGGAAGAGCACCTTCGCCCGCTCCGCCGGGGGCCGGGCGCTCCACGCGGGAAGCGCGTCGCGCGCCGCGGCGACCGCGGCGCCGACGTCCTCCTCGCCGGCGTGCGCCACCTCGGCCAGGGGCTCCTCCGTCGCCGGTGACGAGGTCGTGAACCAGCTCCCCGAGCGCGGATCGACGAGCTCGCCGCCGACGAACAGGCCGTAGCGCTCGGCGAAGCGCACGACGTCGCGCGACTCCGGCGCGGGCGCGTACTCCCACGCCGACGGCGCAGGCACGGGCGCGTGCGTCCGCTCGACCTCGCCCATCAGTCGATCGTGAACTCGTCGGGCGACCGGTAGACCCCGGTGCGCTGCTTGCGGATCTGGGCGAGCACGTCGTTCAGGAGGCTCGACGCGCCGAAGCGGAACAGGTCGGGCGTCAGCCATGCGGGCCCGAGCGTCTCGTGGACGAGGCACAGGTACTGCACCGCCTGCTTGGCGGTGCGGATCCCCCCGGCGGGCTTCATGCCGACCACCCGGCCCGTCTCGTCGTGCACGTCTCGGATCACCTCGAGCATGCAGAGCGTCACCGGGAGGGTCGCCGCCGGGCTCACCTTGCCCGTGGAGGTCTTGATGAAGTCGGCGCCACCCGCGATCGCGAGCAGCGACGCGCGACGGACCGCGTCGTACGTGCCGAGCTCGCCGGTCTCGAGGATCACCTTGAGGTGCGCGTCGCCACAGGCCTCCTTGACGGCCACGACCTCGTCGACGACCTGCCCGTAGCGGCCCGAGAGGAAGGCGCCGCGGTCGATCACCATGTCCACCTCGTCCGCGCCGGCCTCCACTGCGGCACGCACGTCCGCGAGCTTCACGGCCAGCGACGCCTGCCCCGACGGGAAGGCGGTCGCGACGGACGCCACCTTCACCCCGGTGCCGGCCAGCCGCGCGCGCGCCGTGGCCACGTGGCTCGGGTAGACGCACACCGCGGCGACCGACGGGATCGTGCGGTCCTCGGGGTCGGGGCGCACCGCCTTCGAGCAGAGCGCCGCGACCTTGCCGGGCGTGTCCGCGCCCTCGAGGGTCGTGAGGTCCATCATCCGCACGGCGAGATCGAGCGCGAACAGCTTCGCCTCGCGCTTGATCGACCGCTTCGCGAGCTCGGCGGCCCGCGCCTCGAGCGCGACCGCGTCGACCGCGCCGAGGCGCGGCAGCCGCGCCCCGCCCGGGGTGGCGAACGGCCGCGCGAGAACCGTGCTCTCGGACATGCCCGCCAGTCTAGAGTGCCGCGCGTGAGGCTCCTCGCCGACGCCCGCACCGACGTCCTTCGCTCGCTGCCGCTGTTCGAGCACTGCTCGAGGCGCGATCTCGCTCGGATCGCGCGGATCGCCGAGGAGCGCAGGGTCACGGCGGGCACGGAGCTCATCCGCGAGGGCGAGCCCGGCGACGCGTTCTACGCGGTGGTGGACGGCACCGTGGTCGTCCGCCGCAGGGGCCGCAAGGTCGCCGAGCTCGGCGCCGGCTGCTTCGTCGGCGAGATCGCGTTGCTGTCCCGGCGCCCCAGGACCGCGACCGTCGTGGCCGCGACGGAGCTGGCGGTGCTCGAGATCGCGGGGTCGGACTTCGTCGAGCTGCTCGACGCCCACCCCGAGCTCTGGCTCAAGGTCGCGCACACGCTCGCCGATCGGGTCGAGGCGGACGAGGCCGCCGAGCGCCCGTGAGCGGCGTCACGCCCGAGGTGCGGGCGTTCGCGCAGGCCGGCAACTTCGCCGTGCTGACGGTGCTCCTGGCGTCGGGCGCGCCCATGACGCACGTGATGTGGGTGGACGCGGACGACGACCACGTCCTGATCAACACCGAGGTGCACCGCGCCAAGTTCCGCGCCGTGCAGCGTGACCCCCGCGTCGCGGTCACGATCTGGGCGAAGGACGACCCCTACCGGTACGCCGAGGTGCGCGGGCGCGTGGTCGAGACGGTTCGTGGGCAGGTCGCGCGCGACCACATCGACCTGCTCTCGCGCCGCTACCGTGGGCAGGACTACGATCCCGCGGCGATCGCCTCCGAGCGCGTGATCCTGAGGATCGCGCCCGACCTGCAACGCGTCCGCTGACCGCGGACGCGCGCGACGGACCTGGAACACTGGTCGCGTGCACGTCGACCGGGCCGAGAGCTGGGAGCACCTCCAGGGCCTCCTCTTCGCCGACGTCTGGAACCCCACGCTCGGCCGCTGGCGCTCGGACGCCGTCTACCGCGGCGAGGGGAGGGCGTCGAACGAGCTGACGACGAGCCTCCAGCGGCTCGGGGGGCCGTACGAGGAGCTCGAGCGGCACCTGCTGCGCAACTTCCGCAAGTACGCGCACCGCGACGCCGTGTCGCGCGAGTCGACCTGGCACTGGCTGGCGCTCGCCAAGCACCACGGGCTGCCGACGCGGCTGCTCGACTGGTCGCACTCGCCCTACGTCGCGCTCCACTTCGCGACCGAGAACCCGGCGCTGCTGGACGACGACGGGACCGTCTGGGCGGTGGACTACGTCAAGGCGTCGGCCCACCTGCCGGCGGCCCTGCGCGACGTGCTCGCCGAAGAGGGCTCCAACACGTTCACCGCGGACATGCTCGACCGGGCCGCGACGTCCCTCGGCGAGCTCGACGCCCTCGCCGGCACCGACGCGTTCGTCGTGTTCTACGAGCCGCCCTCGCTCGACGAGCGGATCACGAACCAGTTCGCGGCGTTCTCGTTCATGTCCGGCGCGACCTCCCGTCTCGACGACTGGCTCGCCCGGCACCCCGACCTGGCACGCCGTGTCGAGATCCCGGCCGAGCTGAAGCGCGAGGCGCGCGACAAGCTCGACCAGGCGAACGTCACCGAGCGCGTCCTGTTCCCCGGGCTCGACGGGATCGCCCGCTGGCTGCGCCGGCACTACGCACCCGGTCGCCCGGCCGCCTGAGCGGGTGCGACGCTACGCGCCGTCGTCCTCGCCCGACGCCGGCGTCCAGCTGAGCTCGACCTCGATCTCGGCGGAGCTGGCCCCGACCTCGACCTGGAGCTCGTAGAGCACGAGCTCGGGCACGCGCAGCACGAGCTCGCCGTCCCAGCCCTCGACCCGCACCGGCGCCCCGGACTCGAGCGCGTCCGCCAGCGCTCGCAGCCTCGCCGCGGCATCGCTCTTGAGGATCTCCTCCTCCAGCGCGAGCTCGAGCGTCGCCCTGCCAGCGACGTCCTCGTCCTCGTCCTCGTCCTCGTCGCCGTCATCGACGCCGACGTCGTCCACGTCGCGGTCGTCGTGCTCCTCCGCGTCGAGCGGTGAGTCGTCGAGCAGCGCTTCGTCGTGGGCGGTCACGGTGCGGCCTCCTTCTCGATTACAGGGATGATCCCGCAGCGCTGTGCACCGAGCCGGTGAACGGGCGGTGTCGGTCCGGCGGTCGGGTCGCCGGACCGACCCGAGGTTGGGCGGACAGGACGCGTCGCCTACAGGCCGAGGCGCTCGAGCTGCTTCGGGTCGCGGCGCCAGCGTGGGCGCACCTTCACCACGAGCTCGAGGAACACCGAGTGTCCGACGAGCCGCTCGACCTCGGGGCGGGCGCGCGTCCCGATCTCGCGGATCATCGCGCCCTTCTTGCCGACGAGGATCCCCTTCTGCGACTCGGTCTCCACGAGGACGAGCGCGCGGACGGCCCGCTCGTCGATCTCCGTCACGTCGACCATCACCGCGTGCGGCACCTCGTCCCGCGTCAGGTGGAGCGCCTTCTCGCGGATCACCTCGGCCACCCGCTGCTCGAGCGCGAGATCCGTCGTGTCCTCGACCGGGAAGTACAGCGGCCCGTCCGGGAGGAGCTGGACGAGGTCGTCGCGCAGCTCCCCCACCCCGTCGCGGGTCTTCGCGCTGACGGGGTGGAGCGCGTGGAACGGGCCGAGCGTCGCGGCGGTCTTCATCTGGCTCGCGACGTGCCCGTGCTTGAGCCGGTCGATCTTGTTGACGGCGACGACCACGGGCTTGCCCAGCCCGAACACGCGGCGTGCGACGTAGCGGTCGCCGGCGCCGATCCGTTCGCGCGCGTCGACCACGAGCAGGACGGCGTCCACGTCGTCGAACGACCCGTCGACCGTCTCCTGCATGCGCTCCGTGAGCGGATCCATCGGCCGCTGGAACCCCGGGAGGTCGACCAGGACGAGTTGCCAGTCGGGCCCGCTGGCCACGCCGAAGATTCGTCGCCGTGTCGTGTTCGGGACGTTCGACGTGATCGCGACCTTGTCGCCGACGAGCGCGTTGACGAGCGTCGACTTGCCCACGTTCGGACGGCCGGCGACCGCGACGAGCCCCGACCTCACGGCAGGTCCGACTTCTGGAACTGCTCGGGCAGCAGCTCGTCGACGGTCATCGTCACGATGCGGCCGCCGTTGCGGAACACGACGCGCTCGACCCGCATCTCGGCGAGCCACTGGCGGCAGCCGCCGCACGGGGAGGCGGTGATCGCCGCGACGAGGAAGTCGCCCGGCCGGCAGCCCTCGACGATCGCGCGCGCGAACGCGGTGCGCTCGGCGCAGACGCCGAGCGGGTAGGCGGCGTTCTCGACGTTGACCCCTTCGATCACCCGGCCGTCGCGCGTCAGCACCGCGCACCCCACGTCGAAGCCCGAGTAGGGCGCGTAGGCGCGGGCGGCGATCGCGTCGGCGGCGGCGAGGAGCTGCTCGTCGGTCATGCGGAGAGCACCTGGAAGACGCCGAGGGTGACGAGCGCGCCGAGCAGGGCGCCGGTGACCGCCTCGAGGGTCGAGTGGACGCCCGCCTCGACGCGCGTCTGCGCGACGAGCAGCGCCATCAGGAAGGCCAGCGAGGAGACGAGGAACCGGTGGGTCGACTCCTCGAGCACGAGCGTCACGGCCATCCACCCGGCGAACGCGACGGCGGCGTGCCCCGACGGCCACCCGCCGCGCAGCGGGGTGCCGCGGCCGGAGAGCGCCTTGAGCGCGATCACCAGGGCGACGGTGAGCACGAGCGCGACGACCGTGAGCTCCGCCGGCGCCTCCGAGAGCCGGTCGAGCAGGTTCGACGACTCCTCCGCGACCACCCCGGAGAACACCAGGTAGCCGATCGCGAGCGCCGTGATCGAGGCGATCAGGACTGCGCCGGCGCCCACGTCCTTCGCGAGCTTCGCCATCGGGTCGAAGGAGGTCGAGGCGACGTCCACCGCGGCCTCGATCGCGGTGTTGACCATCTCCGCGAACAGGACGAACGCGATCGCGAGCAGCAGCGCGATCAGCTCGAGGCGCGAGACGTCGAAGGCGAGGGCCGCGACGAGCACGAGCACCGCCGCGAGGAAGTGGATGCGCATGTTCCGCTGCGTGCGCAGCACGTGGACGATGCCCTCGAACGCGTAGTTGAAGCTGTCGAGCAGGGACGGCGTCCTGCGCCGCGGCGTGATCATGCGAGATGCGCGCTCTCGCGCGCCTCCATCGCTGACCCGTGCTCGTAGCCGAGCAGGTGCAGCAGCCCGTGCACGAGCGGCCACTGCCACTCGTCGCCGACCACCGCGGGGCAGAGGACCACGTCGCCGAGCGCGCGCGGCTCGCCCGCCGGGAGCTCGTCCAGCCCGTCGAGCGGGAACGAGAGCACGTCGGTCGCCTCGTCGATCCCCAGGTGGTCGCGCTTGAGCGACCGCATCTCGTCGGCGTCGACGAAGGCGATCCCGAGCTCGCCCTCGGCGACGCCCTCGGTGGCGAGCACCCGGCGCGCCAGGTCGGCCGCACCTGCCTCGTCCACCGCTGCGCCGCTCCGGTTGTCGACCTCGACGGTGACCATCAGTGCCGCCGCGCGAGGCCGGTCTCGTCGGCGTGGCGCTTGTACGCCTCCACGATCCGCTGCACGAGCTTGTGCCGGACGACGTCCTCGTGGCCGAACTCGACGAACGCGACGCCCTCGATCGTGCCGAGGATGTCGCGCACGTGGATCAGCCCGGAGCGCTGCTCGCGCGGCAGGTCGATCTGGGTCACGTCGCCGGTGACGACCACTTTCGAGCCGAAGCCGAGCCGCGTGAGGAACATCTGCATCTGCTCGGGGGTCGTGTTCTGCGCCTCGTCGAGGATGATGAACGAGTCGTTGAGGGTGCGGCCGCGCATGAACGCCAGCGGTGCGACCTCGATCGTGCCGCGGTCGATGTACGCGTTGAGGCGGTCAGCGTCCATCGTGTCGTACAGCGCGTCGAACAGCGGCCGCATGTACGGGTCGACCT
>CAZUVW010000072.1:0-12803 GCA_964623875.1 uncultured Gaiellales bacterium | reverse complement strand
GCCTGGATGATCGGGAAGCCGCAGCACTTGACCTTCGCGGGGTAGTCGATCGCCTCGCCGCCGCACGCGGCGATGATCCGCTCGAGCGAGTCCGGGTCGTCGGGGTTGTCGAACCCCATCAGCTTGGACGGCCGCAGGATCTGGCAGCCGTAGAACGGCGCGATCTTGAGGCCCTGCAGCCCGCGGTGCGCTGCCTCCTGGAGCGACCCGAAGTGCTCGCCGGCGATCAGCCAGAGGAAGTGCTTCACCTCGACGCTGCCGCCGTAGCGCGGCGCGCCGACGCGCTCCAGGTTGTCGTTCACCCGCTCGCGCAGCGCCTCGTCGATCTGCAGCTGGTGGTTCGCCTGGCGCAGGTTGAGGGTGCAGACGTTGCAGATCGTCATCAGCGTGTCGCAGCCCGTCGCCTCGGCGTAGGCGAGGATGCGCGCGTTCAGGTGGACGTAGTAGTCGGGCTCGGCCTCGTGGATGTCGCCGGCGCCCGTGCAGGTCACGCGCGTCAGCTCGACGAGCTCGAGGCCGACCTTGGGCGCGAGCGCCTGCGTCGAGATGTCGAGCTCCTTCGCGGACAGGCTCGCGAGACAGCCCTTGTAGTAGGCGACCTGCTTCACGGCGGGATCCTAGCCTGCTCCGGTCGGCGCGCCCTCCGCTTCCTCCTCGGGGAGGAACGGGCGCGGGAACGAGCGCGGGTCGTCGTAGGGGTGGCTCGGGTGGTCGACGGTGCCGTGGTGGCCCTCGAGGCGGCCGAGCGCGTTCTCCCCCTGCACGATCCCCTGGGCTCCGTCACGGCCCTGGGTCTTGACGAGGTCGTACAGGTGACGGGACTCGTCGATCCCCTCGGCGACGTGCGGCGGGAACGGGAGCGGCACCTTGCCCTTCGGCAGCAGCGACATCGCGAACTTGATCTCCTTGATCGACTTCACGATCCCCTGCGTCTTGGGGACGAGCTCGGTCTCGCGCAGCCAGCCGGTGGTCTTGGCGGAGGTGACGAACCACTTGGCGTGCCGTGCGCCCATGTCGTCGTCGATGCCGTGCTTCATCGCCTCGGCGCCGAGCTTGGCGATCGCGTCACGAGGATCGACCCCCTTCGGGCAGCGCTCGTTGCAGAAGTAGCAGCGCGTGCAGTCCCAGATCCCGTGCTCATCCGAGTAGCGCTGGAGTCGCTCCACCGTGCGGGCGTCCCGTGGGTCGCCGACGAAGCGGAAGCCCTTCGCGAGCGCCGCCGGGCCGAGGAAGTCGGGGTCGGACTCCATCGAGTTGCACTCCGAGACGCAGCAGCCGCAGTTGATGCAGAGCGACTCCTTGTGGATCACGTCCATCGCCGGCTGCGGGACGAGGTTCTCGGCCTCGGTCGCCTGGTCGTACCCGGGCTGGAGCCATGGCTCGACCGACTGCATCTTCTGCCAGAAGGGAGCCATGTCCACGACGAGATCCTTGACCACCGGGAGGTTCCCCATGGCGGAGATCACCGGCACCCTGCCGTCGGCGAGGAGATCGGCGATGCGCGTCTTGCAGGCGAGCACGGCGCCGCCGTTGACGCGCATCCCGCACGAGCCGCAGATCATCATCCGGCAGCTCTTGCGGTACGCGAGCGAGCCGTCGACGCGATCCTTGACCGCGTCGAGGGTGTCGAGCAGGGTCGCCTCCTCGGACACGTCCACCTCGTACGGTCGCAGCGCCTTCTCGCCCGTTCGCCCGTCGTAGCGCCAGATCTTCAGCTCGACCTTCATCTCACCCGCTCCTGCCTCGTTCCCGTCGACCGCTCGCCGGGGCCGGACGCGCTGCGCTCGGCCGCCGAGCGGACGGTGATCGTCGTCCGCCACATCAGTACGTGCGCTCCATCGGCTCCCACCGTGTCATCGTCACCTCGGCGTACGACAGCTCCGGCGCTCCGTCGCGCCAGCGGGTGATCGAGTGCTTGAGGAAGTGCTCGTCGTCGCGGCTCGGGAAGTCGTACGGGCGCGAGTGCGCACCGCGACTCTCCTTCCGCGCAACACCGGCCTGGAGCATGCACGCGGCGAGATCGAGCAGGTAGCCGAGCTCGATCGCCTGCGTGAGGTCGTTGTTGAACACCTCGCCCTTGTCGTCGATCACCACGCCGCGCTCGTAGCGCTCGCGCAGCTCGGCGATGATCTCCATCTGCCGATCCATCTTCTCGGCCCGGCGGAACACGCCGAAGTTCTCGAGCATCGAGAGCCCGAGCTCGTCGCGGATCTGCCAGGGTCGCTCGCCCTGCTCGACGCGCAGCAGGTCGGCGACCCATGCCTCCGCGTCCGTCCGGGCGGCCTCGACGTGGCCGTTGCCCGACATGCCCCGGGTGAGCGCGTACTCCGCCGCGGCCTGACCGGATCGCCGCCCGAAGGTGATCGTCTCCATCAGCGAGTTGCCGCCCAGGCGGTTCGCGCCGTGCACCGACACGCACGCCACCTCGCCCGCGGCGTAGAGGCCCTCGAGCTCGGTCAGGCCCCAGCTGTCGCAGGCCACGCCGCCCATGTGGTAGTGGGCGCCCGGGCGCACCGGGATCGGCTCGTAGATCGGGTCGACGCCGGCGTACGTCATCGCGAGCTCGCGGGAGCCAGGCAGCCGGGTGAGGATCTTCTCGGCACCGAGGTGGCGCAGGTCGAGGAAGATCGACCCGTTGACGCCCCGCCCCGCCTCGATCTCCGTCGTCTCCGAGCGGGAGACGACGTCGCGCGAGGCGAGCTCGAGCGCGTTCGGCGCGTAGCGCTTCATGAAGCGCTCGCCGTCCTTGTTCAGCAGGTACCCGCCTTCGCCGCGGCAGCCCTCGGTGATGAGGATCCCGGTCGGGAACATCGTCGTCGGATGGAACTGCATGAACTCCATGTCCTTCAGCGGGAGCCCGGCGCGCAGCGCCATCGCCATCCCGTCGCCGGTGCAGGCGTAGGCATTGGTCGTCGCGCGGAAGAGGCGTCCGGCCCCACCCGTGGCGAGGATCACGGCCTTCCCGGGGATCGCCTTGACGCCGCCGTGCATCAGGTCCCAGCAGACGACTCCCGTGCAGCGGCCGTCCTCCTCGACGAGCCGGAAGGCGAAGTACTCCTCGAACACGATCAGGCCCTCGGCCATCCGCTTCTGGAGCTGCTCGTAGAGCACCTGGATGAGGACGTGGCCGGTGATGTCGGCCGAGTAGACCGTGCGCGGCGAGCCGGCGGCGCCGAAGGGGCGCTGCGCGAGCTTGCCCTCGTCGTTCCGCGAGAACACCGCCCCCCAGTGCTCGAGCTGGTAGATGTCGCCCGGAGCCTCGGCCGTGAAGATCTCGATCGCGTCCTGATCGCCGAGGTAGTCGGACCCCTTGACCGTGTCGAACGCGTGCTTCTCGGGACTGTCCTCGGCGGTGTTGCCGAGCGCTGCGTTGATCCCGCCTTCCGCGGCCCCGGAGTGGCTGCGGGTCGGGTGGAGCTTCGAGATCACGCCGACACGGGCGCCCTGGTCGTGCGCCTCGATCGCGGCGCGCATGCCCGCGCAGCCGGCGCCGACGACGAGGACGTCGAATCCGGAGTCCACGGTGTGAACCTACCGCATCGGGCCAGCCTCGGGCCTGTCCAAGGTGCGTGTGGGAGGCGTCCCGCTGTGGAGCGATCGGCACGCTTTGGGCGCAATTGCTGTCTCCCCTCGCGGACAGCAACAGGAGACAGGATGCGCTGACAGCGGGTGCTGACAGCGTCGGCTGACAGCGTCGGCTGGCAGGGGGCGCCGGCAGGCAGGGCGCCCGCGGCGGCAGGGAGGCTCGTCGCGTCTTACGTGTCAGCCGACGGGTCGCCGAGCTCCTCGAACAGCGTCAGCTGCAACCCGGCCGGGCCGTCGAGACGGGCGTTGAGCGAATCCCACGGCGTGCGGGTCGGCTCGGCGATCACCGTGGCACCCTCGCCGGCCAGCAGCGCGGCGGTGACCGACACGTCGTCGACCTCGAGCGCCACCCTCACGTGACCGGCGACACGCCGTCCGACCTCGACCGCGTCGATGTAGGCCGCGTAGGCAGGATCCGCGAGCTCGAGCGTCGCACGGCCCGCTTCGAGAATCGTCACGCGACCTCCGTCGTCCGAGGTGAAGGAGCCCTCGACCGCGAGGCCGAGGACGTCGCGGTAGAGGCGCAGCGCCTCGTCGTAGTCCGCCGCCGTGACGCAGAGCCGCAGCTGGCGGACGGTCACACCGCGGGCCCCGCAGCGGCGATCTCGTCGCCCGCGTCGGCGAACTTCGTGCTGAAGTTGTCGCGGAACATCGCGGCGAGCTCCGCGGCCTTCGCGTCGTAGGCGGCGGGGTCCGACCAGGTCGCGCGCGGGTCGAGCAGCCCGTCGTCCACGCCGGGCACGTGCGTCGGCACCTCGAACCCGAACACCGGGTCGACGCGGTAGCTCGCGTCGTCGAGCGCGCCGGAGAGCGCAGCGTGGAGCAGGCCTCGGGTCGCCGTGATCGGCATCCGGTGCCCGACGCCGAACGGTCCGCCCGTCCAGCCGGTGTTGACGAGCCACACGCTGGAGCCGTGACGGTCGAGCTTCTCGCCGAGCATCCGCGCGTAGACCGCGGGCGGCTGCGGGAGGAACGGCGCGCCGAAGCACGCGGAGAACGTCGGCTGCGGCTCGGTGACGCCGATCTCGGTGCCGGCGAGCTTCGCGGTGAAGCCCGAGAGGAAGTAGAACATCGCCTGGTCGCGCGACAGCCGGGCGATCGGCGGGAGGATGCCGAACGCGTCTGCCGTCAGGAAGACGACCGAGCTCGGGTGCCCCGCCATCTTCGTGGGGAGCGCGTTGGCGATGCGCTCGAGCTTGTAGGCCGCACGGGTGTTCTCCGTCTTCGTGTCGTCGTCGAGGTCGATCACGCCTGCCTCGTCCACTGCGACGTTCTCGAGGATGGTCCCGAACGTCCGGGTCGTGCGCCAGATCTGCGGCTCGGCCTCCGCCGAGAGCTTGATCACCTTCGCGTAGCAGCCGCCCTCGATGTTGAAGACGCCGCTGTCGCTCCAGCCGTGCTCGTCGTCGCCGATCAGCGAGCGGTCGGGGTCCGCCGACAGCGTCGTCTTGCCGGTGCCGGAGAGCCCGAAGAAGATCGCCACGCGGCCGTCCTCGCCGACGTTTGCGGAGCAGTGCATCGGCAGCACGCCCTCGAGCGGCAGTCGGTCGTTCATCACGGTGAAGATGCCCTTCTTGATCTCACCGGCGTAGTGGGTACCGCCGATCACGATCTCCGTCCGGGTCGGGTGGAGGACGACGAACGTCCCGCTGCGCGTCCCGTCCTCCTCGGGGTGCGCCTCCACCGGCGGCGCGTGCAGCACGAGCGCATCGGCGGTGAACGACGCGAGCTCGTGCGGCCCCGGGACGATGAACATCGTCTTCGCGAACAGTGCGTGGTAGGGGCTCGCGGTGACGACCCGCACGCCGACGCGGTGCGCACGGTCGGCGCCTGCGTAGTGGTCGACGACGTAGAGCGTGTCTTGCGCCTCGAGGAACGCGACGACCTTGCCGCGGAGCTGCTCGAAGCCGTCCTCTGCGATCGGCGCGTTGACCTCGCCCCACCAGATCCGCCCCTCGGAGCCGGGCTCGCGCACGACGAACTTGTCCTGGGGAGAGCGGCCGGTGTGCGCCCCGGTGTCGACGACGAGGGCCCCGCCGTGCGCGAGCCTGCCCTGGCCGATCGCGAGCGCGTGCGTGTAGAGCTGCGCCGTCGTCGGGTTGTGCACGACCGTTCCGCGCGGGACGATCCCGTGCTGCTCGAGGCCCGTGGGGAGTGTGGCAGTGGTCATCGGGGCTCCTTCTCGATTCGACGGCGCGCGGGTGGCGGCGCCTGCTGGGAACGCTAGACGATCGTCCGAGCGGTCGTGTGTCGGGTCGGCAAACGCGCTGCACCGAGCCCTGCGCTACGCGACGTCGATCACCGCGTCGCGCTGCGTGAGGTCCGCGTACTTGCCGCCGAGCTCGAGCAGCTCCTCGTGCGTTCCCTTCTCGACGACGCGCCCGTGGTCGAGCACGACGATCTGGTCGGCGTCGCGCACGGTCGACAGCCGGTGGGCGATCGCGATCACCGTCCGCCCCTGCGCGAGGCGCTCCAGCGCGTCCTGGACCGCTCGCTCGGTCTGCGTGTCGAGCGCCGAGGTCGCCTCGTCGAGGACCAGGATCGGCGGGTTGCGCAGGATCGTCCGCGCGATCGCCAGACGCTGCTTCTCGCCGCCCGAGAACCGGTAGCCGCGCTCGCCGACGACGGTCTCGTACCCGTCGGGCAGGGTCGAGATCAGCTCGTGGATCTGCGCGGCGCGCGCGGCCTCCTCGATCTCGTCGTCCGTCGCCTCGGGCCGGGCGAAGCGCAGGTTCTCGCGCACGCTCGCATGGAAGAGGTACGTCTCCTGGGAGACGACGCCGACCGCGGAGGCGAGCGCGGGGAAGGTGAGGTCGCGTACGTCGGTGCCGTCGATCGTGACCGCGCCCTCGGTCGCGTCGTACAGGCGTGCGACGAGGTAGGCACAGGTGGTCTTGCCGGAGCCGGTCTCGCCCACGATCGCGGTCTTCGTCCCACGGGGCACCTCGAACGAGACGTCGGCGAGCGTCCAGGAGTCCTCGTCGTAGCGGAACCAGACGTGCTCGAGCGCGACGTTGCCGGTGCAGCGCCCGAGCGCCCGCTCCCCCTCCACGATGTCGATCGGCTGGTCGAGGTAGTCGAAGATCCGGTCGAACAGCGCGAGCGAGCTCTGCACCTCGAGCTGGACGCCGAGCAGCGACCCGATGGGGAAGAAGAGCCGGGTCTGGAGAGTGGTGAACGCGACCAGGGTGCCCAGCGTGATCGAGGCGTCCCCTCGCGCGATCGACCAGCCCGCGAACCAGTAGACGAGGGCGGGCATCACCGCGAACGTCATCTGGATCGCCGCCATCATCCAGCGGCCCGTCATCCGGCTGCGCACCTCGAGCGCCGCGAGCCGCTCCGACTCGCCGGCGAAGCGATCGGCCAGCTCGTCGGCCCGACCCATCGTCTTGCCGAGGAGGATCCCGGAGACGGAGAGGGACTCCTGCACGATCGACGAGACGTCTGCCAGCGACGCCTGCTTCTGGGCGGTCACCTTCTTCCGCTCGTCCCCGACGCGCTTCGTCAGCCAGACGAAGAGCGGGAGCAGCGCCAGCGCGAAGACCGCGAGCCGCCAGTCGAGCAGCACCATCGCGACGATCGTCGCGAGCACCGTCGTCACGTTCGAGAGCACCGAGGTCGCGGTCGACGTGACGACGTTGTCGATCCCCCCGATGTCGTTGGCGATGCGGCTCTGCACCTCGCCCGTGCGCGTGCGCGTGAAGAAGGCCAGCGAGAGCCGCTGGAGGTGGCGGTAGACGCGCGTGCGGAGGTCGTGCATCACCGCCTGGCCGACCTGGTTGGAGAGCAGGGTCTGCCAGACGCCCAGCGCCCCGGTGACGATCGGGATCGCGACCATCCCGGCGACGAGCGCCGTGAGCAGACCGACGTCCTCCTCGGGGATCGCCACGTCGAGCACCTCGCGCAGCAGGAACGGCGAGACGGCGCCGAGCGCGGCGCTGACGACGATCAGCCCCGAGACGCCGATCAGGCGCCTGCCGTACGGCCGGAAGAGCGCGATGATGCGCCGGAGGTTGGCCTTGCGGATTGCGGGGTCGCTCGGACGCGCGGGCGGGTCCTGTGTGGTGAAGGCGTCGAAGCGGCGACCGGGCATCACGCCAGAGTGCCACCCGGGGCAAGGTCTGTGCAGCCGCTCCAGCGGGCGGGCTCGCGCTGGCGCCCCGTCAGCGCACGTCGTGGTCGTAGTACGGCGCGCGCAGCTCCTCCACTGCGCGCCGCACGCGCTCGGTCAGCTCCGTCGCGCGCCGCTCGTCGGGCTCGGTCGGCGGCCCGACCGGGATGGGCTCACCGACGCGCACGACGACCGACGGGAACCCGACGCGGACGCGACCCGGGCGCAGCACCCGCTCGGTGAAGACGAGCGCGACCGGCACGAGCGGGACGCCGGCCTCCAGCGCGACGCGCGCCGCACCGCGTCGCCAGGGCCGATCGGCGTCGCCGAGCACCGTTCCCTGCGGGTGGATCACGACCGTGCTCCCAGCCCGCAGGGCAGCGACGGCGGAGGCGATCGCAGCCCGGTCGCCTTCACCGCGCCGCACGGGGATCGCGCCGAGCGCGCGAACGCCAGGGCCGAGCGGGAAGCGGAACAGCTCGGCCTTGGCGAGGAAGCGCAGCGGCCGCGGAACGGCCGCGCCGACGAAGAAGGGGTCGCTGAGCGAGTCGTGGTTCGGCGCGAGCACGCACGGCCCGGGCGGCAGCCGCTCCACGCCCGCGACGCGGACGCGCCAGATCGCCCGGAGCACGGGTCCGAGCGACGTACGGATCACCCGGTAGGCGGTCAATACGTCGGACGCAGCGAGGGGTGCGCGGGCAGCGCGTCGTTGAACGAGCGCGAGAGCACGAGCTGCATGTCGCGCAGCGAGCGGATCGCGAACGCGGCCTCGCAGTACGAGAGGTAGTAGGTCCAGATCCGCAGGAAGCGCTCGTCGTAGCCGAGCGCCCGCACCTCGGCGGCATTGCGCTCCACGTTGTCGCGCCACTCGCGCAGCGTGCGGGCGTACCCGATGCCGATCTCCTCGAGCCCGATCACCATCAGGTGCGTCGTGGCGACGGCGTGCGCGATCGCCTCGAGCGAGGGCAGCAGCGACCCCGGGAAGATGTACTGCTGGATCCAATCGGGCGTGCGCCGGTAGCGCTCGAAGCGCTCGTCGGGGATCCCGATCGTCTGGAGCACCGCGATCCCGTCGGGTGCCAGCAGCCGATCGACGGTGCCGAAGAACGTCTCGTACTCGGCCAGGCCGATCGCCTCGAACATCTCGATCGACGCGATCCGCGAGAACGAGCCCTCGACCAGGCGGTAGTCGCGCTCGACGATCTCGACCCGGTCGGCGAGACCGGCCTCCGCCACCCGCTCCCGCGCGAGCACGGCCTGCGACGGGGAGATCGTGAGGCCGGTGACCCGGCAGCCGTGCACCCGCGCCGCGTGGATCGCGAACCCACCCCACCCGCAGCCGATCTCGAGCACGTGGTCGTCGCTCGAGAGGCGGAGCTTCTCGCAGATCCGGTCGAGCTTCGCGATCTGCGCCTGCTCGAGCGTCATCCCGTCGTGCTCCCAGTAGGCGCAGGAGTAGGACATCGTCGGGTCGAGCATCAGACGGAAGAGCTCGTTGCCGAGGTCGTAGTGCGCGTGGATGTTGTCGCGCGCACGGTCGAAGGTCTGTCGCCGGGAGAGATCCGGCCGGAGCGCCTGCACCCGCTGGAGCTGCTGCCGGAGCGGGTGGTGCTGGGCGCGATGGAGGCTACGGCCGAGGAGCGCGAACAGCCCGGTCAGGTCGGCGCAGTCCCAGTCGCCGTCGACGTACGACTCGCCGAGCCCCACCCGCGTCCGCCGGCCGAGCTTCTCCCAGAGGGCGTCTGGTCGTCTGAGCTCGACGACGAGCTCGGGACCGGCCCCGTCGCCGAACCGGCGGCCGCGGCCGTCCGGGTACCGCAGCACGACCGTGCCGCCCGTCACCGCCTCGAGGGCGCGGAAGACGAGCCGACGAGCGGTGGCGCCGAAGACCGTCACCGCCGGGTGCCCTTCCCGGGGACGAAGGGCGGCTTCGGGAAGAACGGCGTCCGCTTCGCCCACAGCCGCGCTGCCTGCAGGTGGATCCGGGCGACCACCGTCGCCGGCATCAGCGGGTAGCGGACGAGCGCGGCCCGGAGCGACGCGGGAGTCAGCTCGACACGCCGAGCGACCAGGGTCGCGCGAAAGTCGGGCCGACCCTCCTCGTGGACGTCCATCCGCACGTCCACGCGGTCGCGGGGCTCCGACAGCCACCACGTGTACGACTGGTCCATCGGCATGAACGGCGAGACGTGCAGCCGCTTGTCGGTCTGCCACACCCGCCGGTCGCCCGGCGCGCTCGCCGCGGCCTCGTCCGCCGGGTGGAGCACGTAGGGCAGCCGCTCGCCGAACGTGTTGCTCACCTCGCCGACGATGCACGCAAGCGTCCCGTCGCCGCGGTAGCACCACCAGAAGGAGACCGGGTTGAAGACGTGTCCGAGCACGCGGAGGTTCGTCAGCACCTCCAGTCGCGCGCCCTCGCCGAGCTCGACGCCGGCTGCGGCGAGGTGCGCTCGGACGTCGAGGTGGTCGCGGTCGTGGTAGCTCGTGACCGCGCGGCGGTTCCAGCCGAACAGGCGGAGCTCGCGGTCGAGCTGCGGCAGCTCGTCGAGGTCGAGCAAGGTCATGTAGACGGGGTAGCGGAAGACGTTCTCGGCCGGCTCGCGTCGCGCGTGCATGACCGTGCCGACGTAGAGCGCAGACCTCACCAGCGCACGCCCCCCAGGCTCTCCGCGGCGGCGACGCCACTGCGGATGCCGTCCTCGTGGAAGCCGAACGCCTGCCACGCTCCGGCGAAGGCCAGCCGGTCGACGTCGAGGCGCCTGACCTGCTGCTGCGCGGCGAGCGCCGCGAACGTCATCCGCGGGTGGTCGTATCGGATCACCCGCACGATCTTCGCAGGGTCGATCTCCGCGGTGCGGTTGAGCGTGACGCACCACTCGCGATCGGCGACGAGCGACTGGAGGCGGTTCATCGAGTAGGTGACCGTCGGCAGCGCGGGGCTGCCGCCGCAGCAGGCGGACGCGTAGTTCCACGCCGAGCGGTCGTCCTGACGGGCCGGCAGCAGCCGCTCGTCCCAGTGGAGCACGGCCTCGTTCTCGGTCACGGCGAACGCACCGAGCAGCCGCCGCTCGTCGGCTGTCGGACGCTCGAGCAGGGCGAGCGCGGTCGGGGCGTGCGTGGCCACGACGGCGCCGTCGTAGCGCCTGGTCTCGCCGTCGGCCAGCCTGATCCGGACGCCGTCCCCGTCCCGAGCGATCGACCGGACGGGGCGGGAGACAGCGACGGGAGCCGGCAGCCGCGCGACCAGCCGGCGGACGTACTCGCGGCTGCCGCCCACGACCGTCCGCCAGCGGTGGCGCCGCAGGCCGAGCATCCCGTGGTTGCGGAAGAACTGGATCCCGAACGCCGCGGGGAACGCGAGCGCGTCCTCGGGCGCGGTCGACCAGAGGGCAGACGTCATCGGGACGAGGTAGTGGCGACGGAAGGAGTCCGAGTAGCCCTCGTCCCGCAGGAAGCGGTCGAAGTCCTTGCCCTCGACGTCGGCGTCGCCGGCGGTGCGGAGGAAGCGGAGCACCTCGCCGAGCAGGCGCCCGGCGCGCCACGGTCGCCGGCTCGACCAGGTGAGGCCGCAGCCGCACGTCATCGCGAAGCTCATCACCGTCGGCTGGGTGCGCACGCCGAGCTCGCGGAAGAGCCGCGTCAGCAGCGGGTAGTTGTGCTCGTTGTGGACGATGAAGCCGGTGTCGATGGCGAGGCGGCCGACGTCGACGGTGTGAGTGTGCCCGCCGACGTAGTCGTTCGCCTCGAGCACCTCCACCTCGTGTGCGCGCGCGAGGACGTGCGCGGCCGACAGGCCTGCGATGCCCGAACCGATGATCGCTATCTTCATCCCGGATGGTTCGCCGTCGAGCAAGGGCCGGATGACCGGATCATGTCGGAGGCACTGGACCGGGTGACGGACGCACCCGCCGCCCCGCAGATCGCGACGGTGCGCGACCGCACGAGCAGGGCGAGCCAGGTGGTGACGCTGCTGGCCGTGATCGTGCCGCCACTCGGCCTCCTGTCGGTCGCCGGGATCCTGTGGGGCGTGGCGCTGTCCTGGGTCGACGTCGTCCTGTTCGCGACGTTCTACGTGCTGGGCGGGCTCGGGATCACGGTCGGCTACCACCGCCTCTTCAGCCATCGCAGCTTCGAGACGACGCCCTGGCTGCGGGGGACGTTCGCGGTGCTCGGCTCGCTCACGATCCAGGGGCCGGTCACGCAGTGGGTGACGGACCATCGCAAGCACCACGCCTTCTCGGACGTCGAGGGCGACCCTCACTCCCCCCACGCCGGGCGCGAGCCCGGCGCGTGGAACGCGTTCAAGGGGTTCCTGCACGCCCACGCCGGCTGGCTGTTCCACCTGAAGGGCATGGAGCGCGGCGTGGACTACGGAAAGGACCTGTACGCGGACCGCGTCGTGCGTCGCGTCGACCGGCTCTACTTCCTGTGGGTGGTCCTGACCTTCGCGATCCCCTTCGCGGTCGGCTACCTCGCCGGCGGGCTCAGCCTCTCGCTCGGCTTCCAGGCGCTCGTGTGGGGCGGGCTCGTGCGGATCTTCGCCTACCAGCACGCGACCTTCTCGGTGAACTCGATCTGCCACATGTTCGGGCGCCGCGCGTATCGCTCCCGCGACGAGAGCCGCAACAACTGGGTGGTCGCAGCCCTCACCTTCGGGGAGGGCTGGCACAACAACCACCACGCGTTCCCGAGCTCGGCGCGTCACGGCCTCGACCGCTTCCAGCTCGATCCGTCGTGGTGGACGATCCGCGCGCTGGAGCGCGTGGGCCTGGCATGGGACGTTCGCGTGCCCGACCTGGCGCAACGCGACCGGCGCCGGCTCGCGTAGCGCTCGGCGCATTGGCGCAGGTGCACGCACCCGCACCAGCCCACCGGCCGCCGGGCAAGAGGAGCGACGCGCGGTCGAGGTGCCCCTGGTCCCATCCCAAACCCCCACCCGCCCGCGGGGACCGCAGTCTTCCGGCGTGCTGCGCACGGGTGTGTGCCGGATTCGTGCCGGTTGTGCGCCAGTCTCGGACGGCGCGTGCCGACACGGATCGCCCGACGTCCCGTGCTCCCCCGCCTCGCAGGCATCGCTGGCGGTGCGTCGGGGCCGAGGAGCGCCGGC
>CAZUVW010000071.1:9587-12803 GCA_964623875.1 uncultured Gaiellales bacterium | reverse complement strand
CGACAGCCTCGTCGAGGAGCTGATCGCCAGCCTCGAGGAGAACAACCCCGGCGACGACCGCGATCAGATCCGGCGGGCCTTAGAGGTCGCAGCTCGCCAGCACCAGGGTCAGCTCCGTCGCTCCGGGGAGGAGTTCATCCGCCACCCGTGGGGCGTCGCGCGCATCTGCGCCGAGCTGCACCTCGACGAGCAGACGATCGCCGCGGCGCTCCTCCACGACGTCGTGGAGGACACCTCGACCACGCCCGACGACCTGCGCGCCGAGTTCGGCCCGGAGATCGCGCAGCTCGTCGAGGGCGTCACCAAGCTCACGCGGATCCAGTTCTCGAGTCGCGAGCAAGCCGAGGCGGAGAACTACCGCAAGATGATCGTGGCGATGGCCCAGGACGTGCGGGTCATCCTCATCAAGCTCGCCGACCGACTCCACAACATGCGGACGATCGAGTACCTGGGGCGCCAGAAGCAGGTGCAGAAGGCGAAGGAGACGCTGGAGGTCTACGCGCCGCTCGCCCACCGCCTCGGCATCCACACGCTCAAGTGGGAGCTCGAGGACCTGTCGTTCCAGATCCTCCACCCGCGCAAGTACGCGGAGATCAAGGCGATGGTCGCCGACCGGCGCGCCGACCGCGAGGCACAGGTCGACCAGGCGGCGACGATCCTCGAGCTCGAGCTGGAGAAGGCGGACATCCCGGCCGACATCGCCGGTCGCGCCAAGCACTTCTACTCCATCTACGAGAAGATGGCCAAGAAGGGCCGCGAGTTCAACGAGATCTACGACCTCACGGCGATGCGGGTGATCGTCGAGCGCTCGGGGGAGGAGGGCACGCGCGACTGCTACGGCGCGCTCGGGATGATCCACTCCCTTTGGAAGCCCCTGCCCGGGCGCTTCAAGGACTTCATCGCGATGCCGAAGCTGAACCGCTACCGGTCGCTGCACACGACGGTGATCGGGCCGACGGGCACCCCGCTGGAGATCCAGGTGCGCACGCGGGAGATGCACGAGGAGGCCGAGCTCGGCGTCGCCGCGCACTGGCTCTACAAGCGCGGACGGCAGACGAAGGCCGACGACGAGTGGCTCGCCTGGGTGCGCACCCTGCTGGACTGGCAGGGTGACGAGCAGGACGCGTCCGAGTACATGCGGACGCTGCGCACCGACCTGTTCGACGACGAGGTCTACGTGTTCACGCCGAAGGGCGAGGTGAAGACGCTGCCCGCGGGCGCGACGCCGATCGACTTCGCCTACGCGGTGCACACCGACGTGGGGCACAAGACGGTCGGGGCGAAGGTCAACGGCCGGATCGTCCCGCTCCACTACCGGCTGAAGAACGGGGAGTTCGTCGAGATCCTGACCTCGAAGTCGGGGCGCGGGCCGTCACGCGACTGGATGTCGCTCGCAGCGTCCTCGCGCGCGCGCAACCGCATCCGTCAGTGGTTCCAGCGCGAGACGCGCGGGGAGACCGAGCAGAAGGGCCGCGAGGCGCTCGACCAGGCGCTGAAGGCGCAGAACCTGCCCTACCGCAAGCTCCAGGGCTCGACCGTGCTGGCCCAGGTGATCCGCGACCTCGGGTTCAAGAAGGCCGAGGACTTCTACCTCGCGCTCGGCTCCGGCAAGGTCGGCGCGGGCCAGGTCGTGAACAAGGTGCTGCAGCGGCTGAAGACCGACCAGGTCGCGGAGGAGCCGGTCGTCACGCTCAAGCCGTCCCAGCGGCGCCGCACGGTCAGCGGCGAGTCGCTCGGCGTCGTCGTGCCCGGCGTCGAGGACGTGCTCGTGCGGCTCGCGAAGTGCTGCACCCCCGTGCCGGGGGACGAGATCCTCGGCTACATCTCGCTCGGGCGCGGCATCACGATCCACCGGGCCGACTGCCCCAACGCGCGCTCGCTGCTGCGCAACCCTGAGCGCTTCACGCCGGTCGCGTGGGAGGAGACCGAGGCGACGGCGAGCTTCCGCGTCCAGATCTCGGTGGAGGCATGGGATCGGGCTCGGCTGCTCGAGGACGTCGCGCGCACCTTCTCGGAGCACGGCGCGAACATCGTCGCCTACGGCGGCACCGTCGACGACGGGATGGCGCGCAACTGGTACACCGCCGAGCTCGGCGACGTGAAGGACCTGCGCTCGCTGCTGACCGCGCTGCGCAACCTGGACGCGGTGTTCGACGCGTACCGGATGACGCCCGGCGGCTGAGCAGCGGCCCGTCGTCGCACCGGGGCATCGCGCGGGGGAGAGGAATCCCTCGTTCGAGCGATGGCGGCATCCCCCGTTCGGGACGAGCATCCGTCCGGGGGGAGGGGTCGGTCGGACGCGCAGCCCGGACCGGTCGCACCGGGCCGGGCGCGCGACCGACACGACCCTGGGCTTGCGCCCGCAGGCAGGGATCGACCGAGTGGATCCCTGCGCGGGGGATCCCTCGTGCCTGGCTGCGCCAGGCGTGAGGGCACATCCCTGAAGCTTCGTGGGGCCGAGGAGCGCTGGCTGGTGCTCGGGCGGCTGCGCCGCCCTCGGGGGAGAGCTCGTTTCGCATGCGCTGAATCCGCTCTGATCGAGACCGGTGCCCGGCTTCAGCCGGGCTCCCGGCTGGCTGCCGTGCTGCGCCGGTCGGCGCCCCAGATCGGCCCGAGCGCAGGGGCCGGCGCCGCGCTGCCGCAGCAACCGACACCCGAGGCCGGCGACGCCGGCCGAGCGCCAACCAGCGCTCCAGCGCATCACGAGACTCCAGGGATGTGCCCTGCGTCCGCCGCAGGCGGGCCCGGGATCCCCGCGCGGGAATCCACTCGGTGGATTCCCGCCTGCGGGACGAGCTCAGGCTTCCCAGCCCTCGCCGCCCGTGTCCCAGCCGAGCAGGACGTGGGCCGAGAGGCGCGTCGCCACCTGGTCGAGCAGACCGGGGTCGGCATCGCCGTCGACCCACAGCTCGCCGACGAGCACGTCCTGGAAGACGACCGGCACGCGGGTCCGTCGTGTCTCGTCGGGCGTGCCGGCCGAGGGGCCGAGCACGAGCTCGCCGCCCTCGACGAACGCGACGCCCGCCCAGGAGATCCCGGGCTCCGCCGCGAGCGCGGAGACCGCGTCGCGCAGCGCGTCGTCGGGCTCCTCCGCCCGCTCGAGGGCGAGGTCGAGGCGCTCGAGCGCACCACCGCTCATGCGTCGAGGTCGTCGCCCTCGAACGCCCGCACCTGCGCCCGCACCTCCGCGGGGACGGTGCGCGGCCGCCGCGTGTC
>CAZUVW010000071.1:0-9577 GCA_964623875.1 uncultured Gaiellales bacterium | reverse complement strand
CGCCGACGACGGCCGCGGCGATCACCTGGAGGGAATCGGGGTTCAGTTCGGCCTTCCAGTCGCTCGCGTCCCCTTCGCCTGGCGTCTCGGTCCTGAACAGGCGGTCGTAGACCCGCACCTCCGCGGGCACGGTGCGCGGCCGCCGCGTGTCGCGGTCGATCAGCACGAGGGTCTGGGTGGCGGTCACGGTCAGGACGTCGTCCGGCAGCCGGTAGGCCGCGCACTCGTACGTCACGCTCGAGCCGCCGATCCGCGAGATGCGGACGAAGCACTCGAGCAGGTCGTCGAACCGGGCCGGGGCGTGGTACGAGACGTGGGAGGCCCGCATCACGAACTCGGCCCCCTCGACCGAGACCGTGCCGAGGTGGCGGTGGTACTCGGTGCGCGCGTTGTCGAAGTAGGGCAGGTAGCGCCCGTAGTAGACGACCCCCTGCGCGTCCGTGTCCGAGAACCACACCCGCGCGAGCGCGGCGTACTTGAACGGCGGGCGCCGCTCGGTGACCGTCCCGAGCTCGGGAGCCGTCCTCACGCCGGGGTGAGCGGGCCGTGCGTGACCTCGGTCAGCGGCTCGTTCACGTGGAACAGGCGGGCGCGGACGTCGGTCACGCCGAACCCCTCGAGACGAGCGGTGTGCTCGGCGATGTACGCCTCGGCGGACGCGTCGTCGTCGAAGAGGTAGATGCCGCCGCCCTGCGCCGTCGCCGCGTTCTCGGTCCAGATCTTCCAGCGCAGGCCGGGAGTGCGCTCGATCAGCTCCGCGAGCTCGCGGTACACGGTTGCCATCTCGTCGCCCCACGGGCCCTGCATCGGGAAGTCGAACTGCACGAGCGTCGGCATCGCGTCCTCCTCGGGTCGGCGTCGATGCGATCGTATCGCGGGCGCGTCACGCGCCGGTCAGCGTGGCGGCCACGGCAGGCGCACGGGCTCCCACTGCCCCGGCCAGTCGGCGTAGGCCTCGTCCGGGCGATCCGTGGCCTGGCTCACCGACGCTCCATGCCGCGCCGCGACCTCGCTGACGGGGTAGTGGATGCGCTCCTCGGCCGGCCGGGCTCCGACCATGAGGACGGCGCACGGCCCGTCGCCGGCGCCGACGAAGACGTGTCGCGTGCCACCGGGGCAGTGGAAGAAGTCCCACTGGCGCAGGCGCCGCTCCTGCTCCTCGACCAGCAGCACGCACTCGCCCTGGAGCACGAGGAAGCCCTCCTGCCCGGTCTCCTCGTGGTAGCGGCACGACTGCTGACCCGGCTCGAGCACGTGGACGTTGATCCCGACCTCGGGGAAGCGGTGGTCGTCGCCCTCGAGCGGGAGGACGGCGCCGGAGCTCGGGTTGCCGACCCCGTAAGCGTCGCGGAGGTTGACGACGAACCACCCCTCGCTCGTCGGGGTCCGGCCGTGCTCGGTGTCGGCGAGCGTCGCCTCGGGAGCCGGTTGCCGCTCGGTCATGCCCGGATCAGCCCCAGCACCTCGTCCCGCCGTCGCTCCATCTCCTGCTCGGACAGGGCCTCGAGGTTCAGGCGCAGGAGGGGCTCCGTGTTCGAGGGGCGGACGTTGAAGTGCCAGGTGTCGAACTCGACCGAGACCCCGTCGAGGTGGGAGACGCGCCCGCCCTCGGCGGTGTACCGCTCCTTCAGCTCCTGGATCTTCAGGGCGACGTCCGCGACGGGCGTGTTGATCTCCCCGGTCAGGAAGTACTGCGCGCGGAAGGGCGCGAGCAGCTCGGAGGGCCTGACGCCCCGCGTCGAGAGCAGCTCGAGCATCAGCAGGAACGGGACGACCCCGGTGTCGGCCTGTGCGAAGTCGCGGAAGTAGTAGTGCGCGGACACCTCGCCGCCGAACACGGCGCCGTCGGAGCGCATGCGGTGCTTGATGAACGCGTGCCCGACGCGGTTGATCAGCGGCACGCCGCCGGCGGCCTCGATCGTGCGCGGGACGGCCCAGCTGGCCCTGACGTCGTAGATCACCTTGCCGCCCGGCTCCTTCGCCAGAATCGACTCCGCCAGCAGCGCGGTCACGAAGTCGCCGGGGATGAACCAGCCGGTGTCGTCGACGAAGAAGCAGCGGTCGGCGTCGCCGTCGTACGCGACGCCGAGGTCGGCGCCCTGCTCGGTGGTCGTGCGGACGATGAACTCCCGGTTCTCGGGGAGCAGGGGGTTCGGCTCGTGGTTCGGGAACGTCCCGTCCGGCTCGAAGTGGCAGCGCACGACCTCGATCTGCGGCAGGCGCTCGAGCACGCGCGGGAGCATCACGCCCGCCATCCCGTTCGCGGCGTCGACGACGACCTTGAGCGGTCGAAGAGCGTCGACGTCCACGAAGGAGAGCACCTTGTCGACGAACGACGGCCAGACGTCCTCCTCGCGCACCGCGCCGCGGCGCGTCACCGGGCCGAAGCCCGCCTCGGCGCGCCGCCGCACGTCCTCGAGGCCGGAGTCGCCACCGACCGGCAGCGCCCCGCGGCGCACGATCTTCATCCCCGTGTACTCCTTGGGGTTGTGCGAGGCGGTCACGCAGATGCCGCCGTCGAGGGAGAGGGACGCGACTGCGTGGTAGATCATCTCGGTGCCGACCATCCCGAGGTCGAGCACGTCCGCGCCCCCGTCGGCCGCCCCCTCGATCACGGCGGCCGCCATGGTGGGCGCCGAGACGCGCATGTCGCGGCCGACCGCGATGGAGCGAGGCTCGAAGTGCTCGACGTACGCGCGCCCGATCGCGTATGCGCCCTCCTCGTCGAGCTCCGTCGGGTGGATCCCGCGGACGTCGTACGCCTTGAAGACCTTCGGGTCGAGCACGAGCGCGATCCTAGCGACCGCCTTGCCGTGCCGACGACCTGGCGCAGCGACGCGCTGGGCAGCGGCGCACCCCGAGAGTAGAGTCCGCCCGGAGCCGATGGACACGAGCGCGCGCGACAACCTCTGGGCGCTGTTCGAGGCAATGTCCGCGCTCCCCGAGTGCGCGTCGGGCACGTGCGAGGGGGCGCGGTGGCATCACGCGCCATACACGAACCCGATGTTCTGCGGCGTCTGGGACGCGCGGACGACGGAGGGAGCCCTCGCAGCCCTGGACACCCTCGTGTCCCGCGACGCGCCGCTCGTCTTCGTCTGGCTCGCCGAGGGAGCCCGGCCCGAAGGGCTCGCCGAGGCGCTCGCCGAGCGCGGTGCCGTCCCGTTCGAGCTCGACGCGCCGACGATGGTCGCCGAGCTCGGCGACCTCGACTGGGGCGCGCTCGAGCGCGTGCCGGACGGCTTCACGCTCCAGCGGCTCGACGACGAGGCGCAGCTCGACGCGTTCGCCGACACGTTCACCGCGGGTCTCGGCGTCCCGGCCTGGGCGGGCGCCTCGTGGGCCGCGTTCTTCCGGGCGCACGGTCCCGGCTCGCGCCCGATCCATCCGTACCTCGGTCTCCTCGACGGTGAGCCGGTCGCAACGACCATGCTGTTCTGCGGCGGCGGCGTCGCAAGCGTCTACGGTGTCGCCACGCTGCCGGAGGCGCGGGGGAGAGGGATCGGCGCGGCGATCACGCTTGCCCCGTTCCGTGCCGCCTTCGAGGACGGTTGGAGCCGGGCGGTGATCTTCGCGACCGAGATGGGCGCGCCGGTCTACCGTCGGATCGGGTTCGTCGACACCGGCAGCACCATCAGCCGGTACCTCTGGTCGCGCTAGACGACGCGCGCCTGGCACCCGCCTACGCCTCGAGCACGGCGCGGATCGCCTGGCTGGAGGCCTCGTCCGGCGACTCCGAGATGACCGTCGCGGCCCGGCTGAACGTGTCGAGCGCCTGCCGGAGCGGATCTGCCCTGAGCGTCCCCTCGCCGTAGGGGAGGTGGTGCTTCTCGTTGCGGTTCGCGAAGGCGATGTCCGAGAAGTGGATGTGGAAGGGGGCGCCTGGCGGCAGCACGGCATCGACGAGCTCGAGTGCGACGCGGAACGGCTCCGCGTCGAGGAAGGCGCCGTCGCTCGTCGCGTGCATGTGGGCGAAGTCGGCGACGGGGCGCACCCACCCGGTCTGCGCCGCGATGGCGCAACAGTCCTCGAGCGAGCCGAGCTCGCGCACCCGGCCCATCACCTCGACCCCGAAGGGCACCGCGCGCTCCTTGGCCTCGAGCCGTTCGCGGACGAGCGCGAGCTGCGCGACCACGCTCGTGATCGCGTCTTCCCGCGAGCGGCCGAGGAGGAAGCCGGGGTGGAAGACGACGAGCTCGGCACCGCAGGCGGTCGCGATCCCGGCGCTCCGGTCGAGCGCTCCGAGCGCGGACGACCACTTGCGCCCGCTCGCCTCCAGATGGCCGACCCAGCCGAACAGCGGCGCGTGCACCGACAGCGCCACGTCGTGCTCGCGGGCGACGGCTCCGAGTCGCTCGGCCCACGGGTAGTCCATCCAGAAGCCGCCCTCGAAGTCGATCTCGCACGCGGTGTAGCCTCCTTGCACGAGGAGCTCGACCGCCTGCTCGGGGCTGTCGCGGGAGGGGATTCGAGCTGGCCCGACGCGGATGCGGCCCATGGCGCCAGCCTACTCGGGCCAGCGCGGCGCGGTGCTGCCCCGGGCCGGGGCGAGCCTGGCCGTCCACCGCTGTGGCCCTGTGCGTGGCCCGGGTGGGCGCTGGCTGGGTTTCCCCTGCACAGCGCGGATGCCGTCCGACCGCCTCTCTACCCTGAGCGCCGAATGAACGGGGTCAATCGCATCGACCTGCTCGAGCTCGACATCGACCTGCGCCTCACCGACCTGTGGCGGGAGGCCGCCGACGTGTCGGAGTGGAACCTCGAGGTCGTGTCGGCGTTCATGCGGGCGGCCTACGGGAAGGGCTACTGCGACGCTCTCACCGAGGATGCCCCGGGCTCGCTCTGCATCGAGCACGGGTACGAGATCCCCGCCCGCCGCGCCCGTCTCGCGGACCGCGACGCCCGCGCGGCGTAACGGTTCGTTCAGACGCGGGGCGCGCCGCTCTCTCTAGACTTGTCGGACAGTGGCACGCAAGAGCTCCCCGGCACGCCTCGTGATCGCGCTCTCGGTCGCGGCTGTGCTCGCCGTGTTCCTGCTGTACACCTCGATCGCAGGTGGCGGCACGCCGTCGGTCTCGCCGAGCGAGCTCGCGGGGAAGGACGGCACCGTCGCGCTCGCCGGCATGGTGGTCGGCCCCGTGACCGGTGACCCGTACGAGGGCGGCATGCGCTTCCGGCTGAAGGACATCGAGGGTGAGGCGAAGACGCAGGTGACGGTCGTCTACACGGGTTCGGTGCCGGATCAGTTCCGGGTGGGGCGGCACGTGGTGGTGGACGGCGCGGCGGTGGACGGCGTGTTCGTCGCCGAGGCCGGCTCGATGATCACCAAGTGCCCGTCGAAGTACCAGGCGGCCGAGCCGACCCCGAGCTGAGATGGCCGAGCTCGGCCGCGCGGCGCTCGCCGTCACGCTCGGGCTGTCGCTCTACGCGCTCGTGGCCGGCGGCTACGCCGCCTATCGCGGGCGCCGTCGGCTCGCCGCTTCCGCCCGCAACGCGCTGATCGCCGCCTTCGGCTCGACGCTCGTCGCCACGGCGGTGCTCGTCGGCGGCTTCCTGCGCGACGACTTCTCGCTCGCCTACGTCGCCGGGCACTCGAGCGAGGCGCTGCCGACGCCGTACAAGGTCTCCGCGCTGTGGGGTGGTCAGGAGGGCTCGCTGCTCCTCTGGCTGCTGATCCTCACCGGCTATGCCGCCGCCGCCGTCTGGTTCGCGCGCCGCCGCGCCCCCGACCTCGTCGCCTGGACGACCCCCGTCCTCGGGGGGATCTGCGTCGGGTTCACCTGGCTGCTCGTCGGTGTCTCGAGCCCGTTCGAGGTGATCCCCGCCGCGGCCGACGGGCGCGGCCTCAACCCGAGCCTCCAGAACCCGTACATGGTCACGCACCCCGTGCTGCTGTACCTCGGCTACGTCGGCCTGGCCGTCCCGTTCGCCTTTGCGATGGGCTCGCTGCTCTCCGGTCGCACCGACGAGCGCTGGATCGTCGCGACGCGCCGCTGGACGCTCGTCGCGTGGACCGCGCTCGGCGTCGGTCAGCTGCTCGGGGCCCACTGGGCCTACCAGGAGGTCGGCTGGGGCGGCTACTACGCCTGGGATCCGGTCGAGAACGCCGCGCTGATGCCGTGGCTCGCCGCGACCGCGTTCCTCCACTCGGTGATGATCCAGGAGAAGCGCGGGATGCTGAAGGTCTGGAACATGGCGCTCGTCAGCGGCGCGTTCTGCCTGTCGCTGTTCGGCACGTTCCTCACCCGCTCCGGGGTCGTCAGCTCGATCCACTCGTTCACCCAGAGCTCGATCGGGCCGTGGTTCCTGGCCTTCATCATCGTGACCGTCGTCTTCTCGGTGGCGATGATCTGGCTGCGGCTGCCGCAGCTGCGGGCCACGACCCGGCTGGAGTCGCTCGTGTCCCGCGAGGCCGTGTTCCTCTACAACAACCTCCTGCTCGTCGCGCTCTGTCTGACGATCCTGTGGGGAACCGCATGGCCGATCGTCTCCGAGGCCGTCCGCGGCGAGGCCGTGGTCGTCGGCAGGCCCTACTACGACTTCTTCCTCCGCATCTTCGGCCTCCCGCTGCTGCTGCTGATGGGCATCGGCCCGCTCGTGGCCTGGCGACGGGCCTCCCTGCGAGGGCTCGCACGCGTCTTCGCCTGGCCGGCCGGCGTGTCGCTCGCGGCGGGCGTCGTCCTGGTCGTGCTCGGGGCCGGCTCGTCGATCCCGGGCCTGATCGCGTACACGTTCTCGGCCTTCGTGCTCGTCACGATCGGCCAGGAGCTCTGGCGTGGCACGGCTGCACGGCGGTCGCTCACCGGCGAGCCGGTCCCACGCGCGTTCGGGCAGCTCGTCGCGCGCAACCGGCGGCGCTACGGCGGCTACGTCGTGCACGCCTCGATCGTGCTGCTCGCGATCGGGATCGCCGGCTCGAGCGCGTACGACTCGGTCGCGGAGGGTCGGCTCGCCAAGGGTGAGACGCTGGAGGTCGGCGGCTACACGCTGACCTACACCGGGCTCACCGAGCGGGAGGCCGCCAACGCGCTCGAGATCCGCGCCCGGCTCGACGTGGAGCGCGGAGGGGCGAGCCTGGGCTCGGTCGAGGCGGGCAAGAACGCGTACGCCGTCGAGCAACAGGTCTCGAACGAGGTCGGGATCCGCTCGGACATGCTCACCGGCGAGGACCTCTTCGTGATCGCCGAGCAGGTGAACGACGACGGCTCGGTCGTCTTCCGCGTCTTCGTCAAGCCGCTCGTCAACCTGATCTGGCTGGCAGGTCTCGTCTTCGTGCTGGGGTCGCTGATCGCGCTCTGGCCGGACGCCCGAGAGGAGCGCCGCCTCGCGGCGCGCTACGCGCAGGTCGGTCGCGGAGACGAAGCCGCCGCGGCGCCGTGAGCGCGGCGCTGGCGCTCGCCGCGGCGCTGGCCGTCGCGTGCGTCGTGGTCGTCGCGCTGCCGTTCCTGCGCGAGCCGGAGCCCGCGACGGACGAGCTCGTGCGGCTCACCGACGAGCAGCTGCACGTGCTCGCGCTCCAGGAGGAGCGCGACCGGGCGCTCGCAGCCCTCAAGGAGCTCGAGGCAGACCACCGCGCGGGGAAGATCTCCGACGAGGACTACCGGGCGGTGGTGGGGGCGCTGCGCCGCGACGCGGCGACGGCGCTCCGAGCCCTCGACGCTGCGGCAGGGACGAAGGCAGACGCGGCGAAGACCGCGTGAATGATCCTCCGGCTGGTCATCGTCGCCGCGGGGCTCGCGACCCTGCTCGCGGCTGGGTCGGCGGCCGGGGATCCCGGGGCGGAGAAGCAGCGAGTCGACGAGCGGATCGGCGCCCTGCGCGAGCGCGCGGCGGAGCAGGAGGCGCGCGAGGGGATCCTCACCGAGGAGCTGAGCGCCGTCGCCGGACGCGTGCGGGAGCTGGAGGCCGGCGTGCAGGGTCAGGAGGCTCGGCTCGACGTGCTCGAGGAGGAGCTGGCGGCGGCCCGTGCGCGGCTGGCGACGCTCGACCTCACGCTCGGCGACCAGAGCCGGCGGCTCGAGCGCCTGCGGCGGGAGCACCGTGCGGCGATCGGCACGCTCGAACGGCGCGTCCGCGCCATCTACCTCGCCGACGAGCCGAACGTGCTCTCGTTCGTGCTCGGCGCGACGTCGTTCACCGACCTGATCGACAACCTGGAGCTCCTCGGACGGATCGGACGGCAGGACAAGCGGATCGTGGAGCGCGTCGCGTCCGCCCGTGCCGGGCTTGCCGACGCCCGCCGACGGACGGTCGCGGCGCGCGACGAGGCCGCCAGGCTCGAGCGCGGCGTCGCCGCCCGGGCGAGCGAGCAGCGCGCGGTCGTCGCGCGCCTCGCAGCCAGTCGGGACGCGCTCGTCACGGCCCAGGCGGAGCGCCGCACCGCCCTCGGCTCGATCGTCGAGAGCAGGGAGGAGGTGCTCGCGGAGATCGACGCGCTCGAGGCGCAGAGCGCCGCGCTCGCAGCCGCGATCCAGGCGGCGCAGGCGCAAGCAGCCTCGCAGACGGGGGCGGCGGTCGCCGCTCCGGTCGTCGGCGGTGGGAACGGGATCCTCCGCTGGCCGGTGAGCGGGCCGGTGACGAGCGGGTTCGGCCCGCGCTGGGGTCGGATGCACGAGGGGATCGACATCGCCGTGCCGACGGGCACCCCCGTGGGCGCCTCCGCGCCCGGCACGGTGATCTACGCGGGCTGGCTCGGCGGCTATGGGAACCTCGTGGTCGTGGACCACGGCAACGGCCTCTCGACGGCGTACGCGCACAACTCGTCCCTTCTCCTTCCGGTCGGGGCGTCCGTCGGGACGGGCACCGCGATCGCGCTGTCGGGGAACACGGGCAACTCGAGCGGGCCGCACGTGCACTTCGAGGTGCGCGTCGGCGGCAGCGCGGTCGATCCACTCGGCTACCTGTAGGGGCCGGGCGTGCCCGGCCCGGCGGTCGGCGTCCGCACGCGGTGCGGCGGTGGGGCCCGACGGCTCCGCGGTGGCGGCGTCCCGCGTTGACGCATTGCCTGCGTTGGGCATCGTAGGGGCCGGGCTTGCCCGGCCCGGCGGTCGGCGTCCGGATGCGGTGCGGCGGGCGGGGCAAGCCCCGCCCCTACGCGGCTCCCAGCGCGGCCGGCAGGGCGTCGGCGTCCACGACGTGCAGGTCGGGGAGCGCGCGCCAGCTCTCCTCCAACCCCAGCCCGTAGCCGGCGAACAGGTGATCCGGCACGGTGAACCCAACGTGGCGCAGGGGAAGGTCGTCGACGAGCCGGCGATACGGCCGGTCGAGCAGCGTCACCGCGGAGACGCTCGCCGGCCCGCGCTCGCGAAGGCAGCGGGTGAGGAACGCCAGCGTCAGGCCCGTGTCGACGACGTCCTCGACGAGCACGACGTCGCGACCGGCGATCGGGGCGTCGAGGTCCTTCAGGAGGCGAACGCCGCCGCCCGGGCCGCCGCTGCCGAAGGGGGACAGCTCGACGGTGTCGATGCCGTGCGCGCAGTCGATCGCACGCGACAGGTCGGCGAGGAAGACGACGCTCGACTTGACCGGTGCGACGAGCAGCGGCTCCCGATCACCGAGCTCCGCCGAGAGCGCGGCGCCGAGC
>CAZUVW010000070.1:4045-12886 GCA_964623875.1 uncultured Gaiellales bacterium | reverse complement strand
TACCAGCTGTTCCCGAAGGGGCCGGCGAAGCTCGCCGCCAAGATCGGCGGGATCCCGAAGCCCCGCGGCTGCATCTAGGAGGCGACGATGACCGAGCTGATGGACGTTCCCGTCGCGACGGCGGCGGAGGAGACGGAGCAGGCCCCGGAGCCGATCAAGAAGGTCTGCATCGTCATCTCGAAGGGCTCGCTCGAGGGTGTGTATCCGGGGCTGATCATGGCGAACGGTGCGCGGATGGAGGGCATCGAGGCCGAGGTCTTCTTCACGTTCTTCGCGCTCGACGCGCTCCGGAAGGATCGCGCGGGGAAGATGAAGGTCGCGACGGTCGGCAACCCCGGCATGCACCTGCCGACGCTGCTCGGGGCGATCCCCGGCATGTCCGCGATCGCCACGAGGATGATGAGCCGGCAGATGGAGAAGCTCGACATCCCGCCGATCCCGGAGTTCATCGAGATGATCCACGACTCGGGCGGCGGCATCTGGGCATGTCGCGCCACCGTTGACATGTTCGGGCTGACGGAGTCCGACTTCGTCCCCGACGTGGACGGCGTGATCACCGTCGGTGAGTTCTACGAGAAGGCGGCCGGGGCAGAGATCATCTTCACGTAGCCGGCCCTGCACGCTTGCCGCGGGCGGATCGGTGGGCGCCCCGATGCGGGGCGCCCACTCCGGGCCGACCCTTGGGCTGTGAGCTTTGCGGCCCTGATCGCGCGCAACGTCCTGCGGCAGCCCACGCGCACGGTCCTGACCGTGCTCGGGATCGCGATCGGCGTGACGACGGTGATCGCGCTCGGCTCGGTCACGGGCGGCCTGCGCGCGACGTCCATCGCCATGGCCCACGCGAACGGTGCCGACTTCATGGTCGCCCAGAAGGGAGCCTCGGACCTCTCGTTCAGCACGCTCTCCGACGCCGACCTGGCGACCGTGGCGCGGATCGACGGCGTCGAGCGCGCGTGGGGCGTCCTGCTGCTGGTCTCGAAGGTCGGCTCGCAGCCGTACTTCCTGACGTTCGGCGTCGATCCCGGCGCGCTCCAGGACCTCGGCCTCGGGCTGGCGTCGGGTCGTCTGCCGACGGGACCAGCGGAGATCGTGCTCGGCATCGAGAGCGCACGCGCCCAGGGCGTGACGATCGGCGACTCGCTGACGATCGAGCGACGGCCCTTCACCGTCGTGGGGACGTACGAGGGCGCGAGCCGGTTCGAGCAGAATGGGGGCTACGCTCCGCTCGCGACGGTACGGGCCGTGGGGCGGAAGCCGGGAACCCTCACCGTCGTCTACGTCCGTGCGCGGGACGGGGTCGACCCCGAGGCGCTGAAGGCGCGGGTCGAGCGGGCCTCGGACAGGCTCGTCACGATCAGCACGGCCGAGGAGTACGGCCAGGTCGACCAGGGCATCGAGGTGCTCGATGCCGCGAACACCGCGATCTCGCTCCTCGCCGTGCTGCTGGGGGCGATCGGGGTCATGAACACGATGATCATGTCGGTGTTCGAGCGCACACGGGAGATCGGCATCCTGCGCGCGGTGGGGTGGAAGGGGTCGAGGGTCGTGAAGATGGTGCTCGGCGAGTCTCTCGTCCTCTGCCTGCTCGCCGCGGTGCTCGGCACGGTGCTCGGCCTGCTCGCCACTCGCGCGGTGCTGCTCGTCCCCGTGGTGAGCTCGTTCCTCACGCCGCAGTACCCCCTGGAGATCTTCGCTCGCGCGCTCGTGGTCGCCGTGGGCGTCGCGATCGCGGGAGCGCTCTATCCGGCCTTCCGCGCGGTGCGGCTCTCGCCCATGGAGGCGCTCCGCCATGAGTGACGCCGTGGTCGTCGCCGAGGGCCTCGTCAAGCGCTACGACGAGGGGAGGATCGTCGCGCTCGACGGGATGAGCCTCGCGGTCGCCGGGGGCGAGCACGTCGCGATCGTGGGCCCGTCCGGGTGCGGCAAGTCGACGCTGTTGCACCTCGTCGCTGCCCTCGACCGACCGGACGCCGGCAGGCTGGTCGTCGCCGGCCACGATCTCGCCCGCGAGGCGGACCTGAGCCACTTTCGCGCCCGGCACGTCGGCATCGTCTTCCAGCTCCACAACCTCCTGCCGACCCTCACCGCGCTCGAGAACGTCGAGATCCCGATGTTCGAGCTCGGCGTGGGGCGCAGGGAGCGCGGGGAGCGCGCCCGCGATCTGCTCGCTCTCGTCGGACTCGAGCAGCGCGAGGGCAACAGGCCGGCCGAGCTGTCCGGCGGCGAGCGGCAGCGCGTCGCCATCGCCCGTGCGCTCGCCAACGAGGCGCCGATCGTGCTCGCGGACGAGCCGACCGGCGCGCTCGACTCCAGGGCGGGCGCCGGGGTGCTCGACCTGCTCGAGCGGATCCGCGCCGAGCGCGGCGCCACGCTCGTCGTCGTCACCCACGATGCGGGGATCGCGGCGCGGGCCGATCGCGTCGTGCGCATGCTCGACGGTCGCGCGCTTCCCGCGGGCGCTCCGATCGAGCGCGCCGCGGCCTAGGCTGGACGGGCGAAGACGTCCGCTGCGCAGCCCGCGACGAGCGCGGCGGGCACATCGTCCGCCTCGACGAGCGCGAGCGAGGGGTGCTGCAAGTCGATCGACGCGCCCGACCAGGAGTCGATCCCGAGCGCGCGCCCGCCGTTGGCTGCGCCGATCGCCAGCAGGTCGGCCGTGGAGAAGACGCCGCGTTGACCGCTCTGGCGGCGGGCGATCCCCTCCAGCTCGCGCAGCTCTTCGAGCGGGTCGATCCTGACGTTCGAGTCGGAGCCGATGCAGAGCGGGATCCCGCGGTGACGCATCCGCACCGCCGCGATGAAGCCGTCGCCCAGGTCGGCCTCGGTGGTCGGGCAGGCGCAGACGGTCGCGCCGCTGTCGCGGAGGAGATCGAGCTCGGATCCGTCGGCGTGCGTGGCGTGGACGACCGTGGTGCGCGCGGTGAGGCAGCCCGTCTCCGCGAGCAGCTGGATCGGCCGGAGGCCGTGCTCGACGAGGCACTCCTCGATCTCGCGCGGCTGCTCGTCGGCGTGCACGTGGAGCACCAGCCCCTCGGCGACGGCGTAGCGGCCGAGCTCCTCGAGCCAGTCGCGGGGGCACGCCCGCACGGAGTGGGGGGCGACGCCGACGGCGATGCCCGCCTCCCGCAGCCGCTCCACCTCGTGCAGGTACGACTCGACCGAGGGCTGGCGCATCCGGTCGAGCCCGCCGCGACCGTACGCGACATGGAGGCAGACGAAGCCGATGCCCGCCGCGGCGGCCGCCTCGGCCGCGGCGAACGCCTCCTCGATCCCGAGGTAGTGGAACTCGCCGACGGCGGTGAACCCCGCGTCGAGCATCTCGCGGTAGGTGACCTCGTACAGCTCCCGGACGGTCGCCGGCGAGTGCCGGTCGGCCTCCTCCAGCATGCCGTCTCGCCAGGCCCAGAAGTCCCGCCCCGCAGCCCTGCCGCGGAGAGCCCGCTGGAACGCGTGGCTGTGCGCGTTGACGAAGCCGGGGAGCGAGAGCGTTCGCGACACCGTCGACGACACTAACCTACGGGCGAATGCCGCCGGGCACCGTCTCCCCGCCGCTCCAGCACCTCCCCAACGCGCTCACGCTGCTCCGGTTCGCGGCGATCCCGCTGTTCGTGGTGCTGCTCGTGCGCGAGAGCGAGGGCCCGAGCTGGGCAGCCGGCATCGTGTTCGCCGCAGCCGCGATCACCGACCAGGTGGACGGCTACCTCGCGCGTCGCTGGCGCGTGGAGTCGGAGTGGGGGAAGGTCGCCGACCCGCTCGCCGATCGTCTGATGATCGACACCTGCGTGGTCCTGCTCGTGGTGTACGACCGCCTGCCGTGGATCGCGCTCGTGATCCTGCTCCGGGACGTCGTGCTGCTGGGCGGCTACCGCTTCCTCGCCCCCCGCGGCTACGAGCTGCAGGTGTCGCGGCTGGGGAAGATCGCGACGTGGGGTCTGTTCGCGTCGCTCGGCTTCGTGCTCGTGACGGAGCAGGGAACGCGGTGGCCGCTCGTGCTGTTCTGGATCGCGCTCGGCCTCGCCGTCGTGGCGGGGGCCCAGTACGTGGCCGACGCTCTGAAGGGCAGGCGGGCGTGAAGGCCGTGGTCATGGCCGGTGGCGAGGGGACGCGCCTGCGCCCGCTCACGTCGAGTCAGCCGAAGCCGATGGTGCCGATCGTGGGCAAGCCCTGCATCGAGCACGTGCTGGAGCTGCTGCGGCGGCACGACCTGCGTGAGGTGATCATCACGCTCGCGTTCATGCCACAGGCGATCCGGACGTACTTCGGCGACGGCGAGGCGCTCGAGATGGAGCTGGAGTACTCCGTCGAGGAGGTGCCGCTCGGCACCGCGGGCTCGGTGCGGCTCGCCGGCGAGCGGCTCGACGACACCTTCCTCGTCATCTCCGGCGACGCGGTGTGCGACGTCGACCTGGGCGCGCTGGTGGCATCCCACCGCAGCTCGGGCGCAGCCGTCACGCTCGGCCTGAAGTCCGTCGCAGACCCGCTGGAGTTCGGGATCGTCGTCACCGGCGACGGGGGAAGGGTCGAGCGCTTCCGCGAGAAGCCTTCGTGGGGACAGGTGTTCACGGACACCATCAACACCGGCATCTACGTGCTCGAGCCGGAGGTGCTCGCCAACGTGCCGGAGGGGCGGCCGTTCGACTTCTCCCAGGACCTCTTCCCGCTGCTGCTGGAGACGGGCGTCCCCCTGCACGGTCACCTCCTCGACGGCTACTGGCACGACATCGGCACGCTCGCCGAGCTCCGCACGGCGAACTTCGACGCGCTCGACGGCCGCGTCCGACTCGAGATCCCCGGGCTGCGCCTGCCCGGCGACGTCTGGGTCGCCGAGGACGCCGCGCTGCGCGACCTCGAGCCCGTCGGAGGCCCGGCCTTCGTCGGCCCCAACTGCAGAGTCGCCGAGCCTGGCTCGATCGGGCCGTACACGGTGCTGTCGGGCGGAGTCGTGCTCGGGCCGGGGGCGCAGGTGAGCCACAGCGTGCTCGGCGCGCGGGTGCACGTCGGCCGCGGCGCGCTCGTCGAGGGCGCGATCATCGGCAACGACGTCGATCTCGGCGACCACACGTTGGTGCACGAGGACGTCGCGATCGGCGACCAGGTCACCATCGGGGCGGAGACGACGGTCTTCCCGGGCGTCCGGGTGTACCCCTTCAAGCGGATCGACGCCGGCTCCCAGATCCACGAGAGCGTGGTGTGGGAGAGCAGGGGCACCGCGAGCGTCTTCGGCCGCGACGGCGTGCTCGGACGCGTCGACGTCGACCTGACGCCGGAGCTCGCCGTGCGGATCGCGGCGGCGCTGGGCACCGCCCTGCCGGTCGGGTCGCGCGTCGTCGCGAGCCGTGACGCCTCGGACGCGTGCCGGATGATCGAGCGCGCGATCATCGCAGGGCTCTCGTCCACGGGCATCGACGTCGCCGACCTGCGCGTGTCGCCGTCCGCCGTCACCCGGCACGTCCTCAAGACGCAGGCGCTCGCGGCGGGCGTCCACGTCGGCCGCGCAGGCAGCGACCCGGAGCGGCTCCAGGTGCGCGTGTTCGAGCCGCCGGGGATGCAGATGAGCGACCGGCTGCGCACGCAGGTCGAGCGGCAGTTCAGCCGTCAGGAGCTGCGCCGGGCCGCCGCGCGCGACGTCGGCACCACGACCTACCCCGCCCGCGTGCGCGAGAGCTACGCGCAGGACCTCCTCGACGGGATCGACGCGGCGCGCGTGCGCGAGCGCGACTTCCGCGTGGCGATCGACTTCGGGCACTCGGCCGCGTCGTTCACCCTGCCGCTCGTGCTCGGCCCGCTCGGAGTGGACGCGATCGGTCTGCACGGGTTCCTCGCCGACGCGCCCGATCTGCCCGAGCTGGAGACGGAGGACGTCCGCCGGATCGTCACGGCGGTCGGAGCCGATCTCGGGGTCGTGCTCGACCGGGCAGCCGAGCGTCTCCGCATCGTCGACGAGCGTGGGGAGGAGATCGCACCGGAGCTGGCGCTGCTGCTCGTCGTGCGCCTGCTCGTGCTCGCTGGTCGCGAAGGCGTCGTGGCCGTGCCGGTGACGGCGTCCTCGCTCGTCGACACGGTCGCCGAGGGATCGGCCGTCAGCGTGCGTCGCACGGGTCACTCGATCGCGGCCCTCACGGCTGCCGCCGCCGAGAGCGACGTGCTCTGCGCGGCGGCACCCACGGGCGGCTTCGTGTTCCCGGACGTCGTGGCCGGCTACGACGCCGTCGGCGCGCTCTGCAAGCTCCTCGAGCTGCTCGCGATCGTCGGCGGGACCCTCTCGTCCGTGGTCGCCGAGCTGCCCCGACCGACGCTCGTGACCGAGAGCGCGCCGTGTCCGCTCGGCAGCAAGGGGGGCGTCATGCGGGTGCTGGGAGAGCGGCTCGCCGATCGGCGCCTCGAGCTGCTCGACGGCGTGAAGGCGTACGACGAGCGGGGCTCCGTGCAGGCGATCCCGGACCAGGTCGAGCCGCTGATCCACGTCTTCGCGGAGGGACGCACGCGGGTCGAGTCGCTCGCGCTCGCTCGTGAGGTGCTGGCGACGATCGACACGGCGCTCGACGACGAGAGGCAGGGAGGCGGCGACCGGCGCCGAACGAGTGGTCAAGTCTCAACCTGAGGTTGACCCCTGCGTCGGCCTCCGGTTCAATCACAGGCTCCGACCGAAAGGCGCGCGTGGATCCCTTCCCCGATCTGAACGAGCTGAGCGACGACGAGCTGGACGCCGCGATCGCAGCGCTCACCGAGCAGGAGACCCGCGTCTCCCTCCAGCGGAGGATGCTGCACGGGCGCATCGACCTCCTCCGCCCGCTGCTCGTCGCGCGGCTCGAGGAGCTCGTCGCTGCCGGCGGCATGCCGTCCGTCGATCCCGGCGCTCCCGGCCGCGGCATCTACCGCGGCACCGGCGACGAGGATCCCCTCGAGCTCGACCTCGGCGCGATCCCGGACACGGAGGCGATGTCGACGGAGGAGCTCCGCGCGACGATCCGCGAGCTGGAGCGGCTCGAGGACGACGTCTCGTTGCAGCGGCGGGTCCTGCAGGGCAAGATCGACATCCTCCGCGCGGAGCGCGCGCGCCGGCAGGGAGGGGGCCCGAGCATCGGGCCGGACGATCTCGGCGCGATCCTCGGCGGTGGATCCTGAGCCACGTCTACTGCCCCGAGTGCGGCTTCCAGAACCCGGAGGCCGCCAACTACTGCTCGCGGTGCGGGGCGTACCTCGTCGGGGACCACGACGAGAACACCCTGACCCTGTCGCCCGAGGAGGTCGAGACGGGCGAGCCCGCCGGCTCGTCGGAGGCCCTTCGCGGCCCGGTGCTCGTCGTTCGGTCGGGCGGAGGACGGGCGGGCGAGGTGTTCGAGCGGATCGGCCCGAGAACGCTCATCGGCCGCTCCCCCGAGTGCGACGTGTTCCTCGACGACGTCACCGTGTCGCGCCGCCACGCCGAGCTCGTGCGCGACGGCGAGCGGGTCACGATCCGTGATCTCGGCAGCCTCAACGGGACCTTCGTCAACCGGCGCCGGATCGAGGAAGCGACGCTCGCCGACGACGACGAGCTCCAGATCGGCAAGTACCGGCTGACGTTCCTGCTGCGATGAGCGCCACGACCGAGCCCACGGGCCGCGTCAGAGCGCTGACGATCGGCGAGACCTGCGAGCGCCTGCGCGACGAGTTCCCCGACGTCTCGATCTCGAAGCTCCGCTACCTCGAGGACCAGGGCCTCGTGCGCCCCCAGCGCACCCCTGCCGGCTACCGGCTCTTCTCCGAGGCCGACGTCGAACGGCTCGCGACCGTCCTGCGACTCCAGCGCGACGAGTTCCTGCCGCTCAAGGTGATCCGCGACGAGCTCGAGTCGCCCCGCACCGATCGGCCCCGGCGCCGGTCGGGCGCGCTCCACGAGGAGGGGGACGAGGTCGATCTCGCGACGCTCTGCCGCGAGGCGCGTGTGACACCCGAGTTCGCTCGGCGGCTCGAGGAGTACGACCTCGTCTCGGCCCGGCTCGCAGGCGGCGAGCGCTACTACCGCGCGAGCGACGTCGAGGTCGCGGCAGCGTGTGGCCACATCGCCCGACACGGGCTCGACGCGCGGCATCTGCGCGCCTTTCGCACCGCGGCGGGACGGCAGTCGGCGCTGCTCGAGCAGCTCGTCGCCACGGGTCTTCGCTCGCGCGACACCGAGCGCCGTCGTGCCGCGATCGCCGAGCTCGAGGAGCTCGCCGCCGTCGCGATCGAGCTGGCGCAGCTCCTGCTGATCCGCGACCTTCGAGAGGCGGCCAATCGATGACGAGCGACGACCTCCGCGGGCTCATCCGCGACGTCCCGGACTTCCCCCAGCCGGGCATCGTCTTCAAGGACATGATGCCGCTGATCGCCGACGCGGCCGCCCTGCGGGCGTCCGTCGACCTGCTCGCGGACTGGGCGCGTCCGCGCTCGCCGGACGTGATCCTGGGCGCGGAAGCGCGCGGGTTCATCTTCGGTGGCGCGCTCGCGTACACCCTCGGCTGCGGCTTCGTGCCCGCTCGCAAGCCGGGCAAGCTCCCGTGGCGCACCGTCGAGGCGACGTACGACCTCGAGTACGGCCAGGACACGCTCCAGGTGCACGCCGACGCACTCGGCTCCGGCTCACGCGTGATCGTGCTCGACGACGTGCTCGCGACCGGTGGCACGGCGGCCGCGAAGGTCGAGCTCGTCGAACAGCTCGGCGGCACCGTCGTGGGGGCGCTGTTCGTCGTCGAGCTGTCGTTCCTGCACGGGCGCGACCGCCTGGCCGGAACCGACGTGCACGCGTTGATCGCGTACTGAGATCGGGCGCTCGCAGGCGTCGTGGGGCCACTCGGCGGGCGCCGGGACGGGCGCTTC
>CAZUVW010000070.1:0-4035 GCA_964623875.1 uncultured Gaiellales bacterium | reverse complement strand
AAGGCACGGCCGCGCTCGCGACCTTGACGCCCGTCGGGCTGCGGCGGCGGCCTATGCCATGCAGCATGGAGGCCGCCGCCACGACTCCCGCCCGACCTCGCTGCTCGCCCGATCACCTGCTCCTGCGAGCGTGCCTCTCGGTGGGGGCGCTGACGGTCACCCGGCCCACGGCCCGTGAGCGGCTCGACGCGACGCTGGGACCGGAGCTGACACGGCGGCTGCTCGCCGGGCTCACCGCCGGCTCGCGCCGCTAGTCGTCGCGCCGATCGGCGGGGTGCTGCTCGCCCTGCGTGCGCACGACGAGGAAGATGAGGAAGGCGGCGACGAGCGAGACGACGAACGCCGGGCCCTTCGCGACCTGGATCGCCAGCATCCCGAAGTAGAGGAACAGGAAGAACACGACCGCCCAGATGAAGCTCTGGACGCCACGGTCGACGCTCGGGGAGCGCAGGTGCATCGGGGCGATCCTACTCCAGCCGGCGGAGGTGTCGCACGGGGGACCGGTCACCGTCGACGCCGCCCTGACCGCCTCGCGCGACCCGGCACCCTCCGGCACTCCCACCCGGAGCGGTGGTCCACAAAGAATTCACCGAGCCGGTGGCGCTTTCGTCCACCTGCCACGTCGACTTTCCGCTTCCGCGTAGAGCCTGCGTGACGGGCTTCGACCTACTCGCGCCCCGTGCTCGGTGCAAGACCAACCTACGGCCCCGAGGCGGCCGGGTCAAGACCGGATGGACACGAAAAGGTCGCAATTTGCACACGTTCGCACGCGCGCGGTGGGGCGGCCGCCCGCGACTACACTGCCGCGGATGCGGAGCGGACGCGTGTACGCCCTCGCCGCGCTCCTGCTCGGGCTCTCGGTGCTCCTGGCCCTCGCCGGAGTCGGCGAGGAGCCGTCGGGACTGCCGAACTGGCAGGCGTTCGTGCTCGGCCTCGTCCAGGGTGCGACCGAGCTCCTGCCGATCTCGTCCTCCGGCCACCTCGTCCTCGCGCCCTGGCTCGGCGGGTGGACGTTCCTCGAGGAGAACGACTCCTTCAACCACACGTTCGACGTCGCGCTCCACCTCGGCACGATGCTCGCAGTCGGCGGCTACTTCCTGCCCGACCTGCTGGCCATGCTGCGCGGATGGCTGCGCACGTTCCGCACGCGCAGGATCGAGACCCAGGACGAGCGCCTGGCGTGGATCGTCGTCGTCGCGACGGTCCCCGCCGCGATCGTCGGCCTCGCGCTCGAGGACGTGATCACGACGCAGCTCGGCGAGCCCTGGCAGATCGCGATCCTGCTCGCCGTGTTCGCCCTCGTGCTCTGGTGGGCCGACCAGCGGCCGACGACGCGCGAGGCCGCGAGCCTGTCGCTGCGGGAGGCGCTGTTCGTCGGCGTGGCGCAGGCGCTCGCGCTGATGCCGGGGGTGTCGCGCTCGGGCATCACCATCTCCGCGGGTCGGTTCCTCCGGCTCGACCGCGATGCTGCGGCCCGGCTGTCGTTCCTGCTGCTGGTGCCGACGGTGCTCGGTGCCGTCGTGCTGAAGGGCGTGAAGGACGTGCTGCTCGGCGACCTGCCGCCCGGCTGGCAGGGGCCGTTCCTCGTGGGCGTGCTGGCTGCCTGGGGGAGTGGGCTGCTCGCGATCCAGTGGCTGCTGGGATACGTCCGGCGGCACACGTACGGCATCTTCGTCGTGTACCGGCTCGTGGTGGCGGCGGTGATCGTGCTCCTGATCGTGTCGGGCGCCCGCGAGGCCACGTTCTGACGCGCGGGTGCGGGAGGCAGTGGACGCGTCGACCGTGACGCCGTAGGGTTGATGCGATGCGCGTGGACGTCGGCGACCTCGAGCTGCACGTCCACGAGCGGGGGTCGGGCCGCCCGCTGGTCGCGCTGCACGGCGGCCCCGGTCTGGACGGGTCGGTGTGGTTCCCGGCGCTGGAGCCCCTGGCGGCGGAGGGGTGGTGGGTGATCGCGCCCGACCTGCGCGGCAACGGGCGCTCCGACGGCGGCGACCCGGCACGGTGGACGGTGCCGCAGATGGCCGACGACGTCGAGGCGCTCGTCGTCGCGCTCGACCTCGTCGAGCCCGTGGTGATGGGCTGGAGCTTCGGCTCGTTCGTGGCACAGAGCCACATGGCACGGCACGACAGCGCTGCGGGCTACGTCCTCGTGGGCACCGTCGCCGAGCCGGGCGCGCTGCTCGGGGTGGGCGACCGGCTGGCGTCGTTCGAGCCGTCGCACCTGCGCGCGCAGGTGACCGCGTCGTGGGAGCGGGAGGCGACCGTCGAGACCGCAGCCGAGCTCGCCGCGCTGATCCACGACCAGCTGCCGTTCCATCTCGCCGACCCGGAGGGGCCGCTCCTCGCTCGGCTGATCGCCGAGGACGCCGTCGTCTACCGTCCCGAGGTGCTCCGCCACTTCGCGAGCGGGGGCGACTACGGGCTCGTCGATCAGCGCACCGCGCTCGCGCGGAGCGACACCCCAGTGCTCGTGGTCAGCGGTGCCCACGATCGCACGACGCCGGCGGCGTCGGCCCACGCGCTCGCCTCGGTGCTGCGGGCCGGGGAGGAGGTCGTGCTCGAGGGCAGCGCCCACTTCCTGCCGTACGAGGAGCCCGAGGAGTTCCTCACGGCGGTGCGTCGCTTCCTCGCGCGCGTCTGAGGAGCGCTCAGGCGCGGACGCGGGCGCGGCCGAGCGGCAGCACGGTGCGGCCGTACACGTCGTTCCAGATCTGCGCGGTCGCCGTGTACACGGCGAGGAGGCCCGTGAGGATGCCCTCCCAGCCCGCGACCTCGCCGATCGTCTCGCTGCCCGTCCAGTCACGGATCGCGAGCAGCAGGAACAGCGTCGTCAAGGCGAGGAACACCGCCTGCAGGGCCGTGGTCGTGCGCAGCGAGCCCACGAACATGATCGCGGTGAAGACGCCCCACGAGAACAGGTACCAGCCCATCGCCCGGTCGGAGGGCTCGTCGCCCATGCCCCAGCCGGGGAACACGATCAGCGCGACGAGCGACAGCCAGAAGAGGCCGTACGAGCAGAACGCGGTCGCGCCGAACTCGTTCCCCTTGCGGAAGTCGAGCAGTCCGGCGATCACCTGGGCGAGCCCGCCGTAGAAGACGCCCATCGCGAGGATCATCGAGTCGAGCTCGGTGAACCCGGCGTTGTGGATGTTGAGCAGGATCGTCGTCAGGCCGAAGCCCATCAGGCCGAGCGGGGCGGGGTTCGCGGTGGAGTCGTGGATCGTGATCTCGCGCAGCTCGGTCATCCACGCCGCACGCTCGCAGCAGCCCGCACCGCCGGCATCCGGGGCGACGCGGATCCCGCTCCGCGGGCGCCCTGATCGGCCCCCGTCGAGCACGTCCCACGCACCGCTCCGCGACGCCGGCGGCGCGGGAGGGAGGAAGCGTCGTCGGCTCGCCGCCCCTCGATCTCTGCCGACTTGACATAACACGCGTTATCGTGCGCGCGTCCGAACCCGCGCGATGAGCCGCGATCCACCGTCCGAGGGCTGGACAAGCGGGCCCCGGCGCGAGAGACTCGTCTGGTGACGTTGCGCACGAAAGGCGTCCAGGCGTGACGACCGTCGACATCGAAGGGCTGCTGGCGGCGGACGACGTCCGCGTGCTGCTCGAGCAGTGCGAGGCCGCTGGTCGGATTCCGAGCGGCGAGCTCACCGAGCTCGCCGAGCTGCACGAGCTCACCGCCCTCGAGCACGAGGCGCTCGTCCGCGAGCTCGACAAGCGCGGGATCGAGATCGTCGAGACGCCCGCGGCGCCGGAGCCTGCGCCGATCGCGGTGGCCGAGTCGACGACCGACGCGTTGCAGCTCTTCCTGCGCGAGGCGGGCCGGCACCCGTTGCTCACGGCCGCGCAGGAGGTCGAGCTCGCGAAGCGGATCGAGCGCGGCGACCCGGAGGCCAAGGCCCGGATGATCCAGTCGAACCTCCGCCTCGTCGTCTCGATCGCGAAGAACTACCGCAACCAGGGGCTGCCCTTCCTCGACCTGATCCAGGAGGGCACGCTCGGCCTGATCCGCGCCGTCGAGAAGTTCGA
>CAZUVW010000069.1:0-13038 GCA_964623875.1 uncultured Gaiellales bacterium | reverse complement strand
GGCGATACGGCCCCGGATTTCGAGGCTGACACGACGGAGGGGCGCATCCGGTTCCACGAGTGGATCGGCGACTCGTGGGCGGTGCTGTTCTCGCACCCGAAGGACTTCACCCCGATCTGCACCACCGAGCTCGGGTACATGGCGAAGGTCAAGCCGGACTTCGACCGTCGCGGCGTGAAGATCATCGGGCTGTCGGTCGATCCCCTGGGGCGTCACGAGGGTTGGCTCGACGACATCGAGCAGACCCAGGGGCACCGGCCCAACTACCCGATCATCAGCGACGCCGACTTCAACGTCTCGAAGCTCTATGGGATGCTCGGAGCCGACGTCTCCGGGGATCCGACCGACCGGACGGCGGCGGACAACCAGACCGTGCGCAACGTGTTCGTGATCGGCCCCGACAAGAAGGTGAAGCTGATCCTCGTCTACCCGATGACCACCGGCCGCAACTTCGACGAGGTGCTGCGCGTGATCGACTCGCTCAAGCTGACCGCGCAGCACAAGGTCTCGACGCCCGTCAACTGGCAGCCGGGCGAGGACGTGATCATCGCCGGCTCGGTCTCGAACGAGGAGGCCCGCGAGCTGTGGCCCGACGGGTGGGAAGAGCCGCGCCCCTACATCCGCATCGTGCCGGCGCCGACCGGCTGAGTCCCCGCTGGCGTCGCCCGCCGGGCCGGCGACAGGCCCTGCACCGCTGCCGCACCGGCGCCCTGCGCTCCGGTGCGGCAGCCGGAGGGCGCCGCGCGTCGTTACGCTGACCCGGTGATCGACGAGTCCCAGGATCCGCTCCCGGTCGAGACCAAGGAGTGGCTCGAGTCGGTGGACGCCGTGCTCGAGCACGACGGTCGCGAGCGGATGGCGTACCTGCTCGACCGAGTGATCGACCACGCTCAGGGCGAGAGCGTCCCGGTGCACGCGGCGCTCAGCTCGCCCTACGTCAACACGATCCCGCCCGACGAGGAGGAGCCGATCCCGGGAGATCCCGAGCTCGAGCGCCTCGCTTCGGCGCTCGTCCGCTGGAACGCGATGGCGATCGTGCTCCAGGCGAACGCGGAGTCGACGGAGCTCGGCGGGCACATCGCCTCGTACCAGTCCGCGGAGACCCTCTACGAGGTCGGCTTCAACCACTTCTGGCGCGGCCACGGGGCGGAGCAGGGGCCGGACCTCGTGTTCATGCAGGGCCACTCGTCGCCCGGGATGTACGCGCGCGCGTTCCTCGAAGGGCGCCTCGACGAGGATCAGCTGCGGCGCTTCCGGCAGGAGGTGGACGGCGGCGGCCTCTCGTCGTACCCCCATCCGTGGCTGATGCCCGACTTCTGGCAGTTCCCCACCGTCTCGATGGGGCTCGGGCCGATGATGGCGATCCAGCAGGCCCGCTTCATGAAGTACATGCAGGCTCGGGGACTGCTCGACCCCGGAGACCGCAAGGTGTGGGCGTTCATGGGGGACGGCGAGATGGACGAGCCGGAGGCGACGGGCGCCCTCGTCCTCGCCGGCCGCGAGCGGCTCGACAACCTCGTGTTCGTCGTCAACTGCAACCTGCAGCGGCTGGACGGGCCCGTCCGCGGCAACGGCAAGATCATCCAGGAGCTCGAGAGCGACTTCCGGGGCGCCGGGTGGAACGTGATCAAGGTGATCTGGGGCTCGAGCTGGGATCCGCTGCTGGAGGCCGACGAGGACGGCTGGCTGCGCTACCTGATGGCGGAGTGCGTCGACGGCGAGTACCAGACCTTCAAGGCGAAGGACGGCGCGTACGTCCGCGAGCACTTCTTCGGTCGCTATCCGCAGACGCGGGCGCTCGTGGCGGACTGGACGGACGACGAGATCTGGGCGCTGCGCCGCGGCGGGCACGACCCCCAGAAGGTCTACAACGCGTACCTCCGCGCCATGCGGGCGAGCGGTCGGCCGACCGTGATCCTCGCCAAGACGATCAAGGGCTTCGGCATGGGGGAGGCGGGTGAGAGCCGCAACATCACGCACCAGCAGAAGTCCATGAACGACGAGGCGCGGCTCGCGATTCGCGACCGGCTCGGGCTGACGTTGACGGACGAGCAGGCGACGGGGGCCTTCTTCCACCGACCCGCCGACGACAGCCCGGAGCTGCGCTACCTGCTCGAGCGCCGCGCCGCGCTCGGCGGCCCGCTTCCCGCTCGGCACGCCGAGAGCGACCGCCTGCCCGTCCCCGAGCCGTTCGCGAGCGTGCTCGAGGGCAGCGGCGAGCGGGAGAACTCGACCACGATGGCGTTCGTCCGGATCCTCAACGCGCTCGTCCGCGACCCGGTGATCGGCCCTCGCGTCGTCCCGATCGTGCCGGACGAGTCACGGACCTTCGGGATGGAGGGGATGTTCCGCCAGCTCGGGATCTTCTCCCAGGTCGGGCAGCTGTACCAGCCCGAGGACGCCGACGACTTCATGTTCTACCGCGAGGACCAGACCGGCCAGATCCTGCAGGAGGGGATCAACGAGGCCGGCGCGATGGCCTCCTGGATCGCGGCCGCGACGGCGTACGCGAACCACGGCGTGACGATGGTGCCCTTCTACGTCTTCTACTCGATGTTCGGCTTCCAGCGCGTCGGCGACTTCGCCTGGGCCGCGGGCGACAGCCGGGCGCGGGGGTTCCTGATCGGCGGCACCTCGGGTCGCACGACGCTGAACGGCGAAGGGCTGCAGCACGAGGACGGCCACTCCCACGTGCTCGCCGCGACGATCCCCAACTGCCGTGCGTACGACCCGACGTACGGCTACGAGCTCGCCGTGATCGTCCGCGACGGCATGCGGCGGATGATGAGCGAGCACGAGGACGTGTTCTACTACCTCACGGTGATGAACGAGAACTACGTCCAGCCGGCGCTGCCGGAGGGCGTGGAGGACGGGATCCTGCGCGGGTCGTACCTCCTGCGCGAGGGCGTCGGTGACGGAGTGCGCGTCCAGCTGCTCGGCTCGGGCGCGATCCTGCGCGAGGTGCTCGCCGGCGCGGAGCTACTCGAGGCCGACTTCGGCGTCGCCTCCGATGTGTGGAGCGTGACGAGCTTCACCGAGCTGCGCCGGGAGGGTCTCGAGGTCGAGCGCTGGAACCGGCTCCACCCGACGGAGGAGCCTCGCCGCGCGCACGTCGAGCGCTGCTTCGAGGGTCGCACAGGCCCGTTCGTGGCGGCCACCGACTACGTCCGCACGTTCGCCGACCAGATCCGGCCGTTCGTCCCGGGCCGCTACGTCGTGCTCGGCACCGACGGGTTCGGCCGCAGCGACTACCGGCGCAAGCTGCGCAGGTTCTTCGAGGTCGACCGCCACCACGTCGTCGTCGCCGCGCTGAAGGCGCTCGCCGACGAGGGCGCGACCGAGCCTGCGCTGGTGCAGCAGGCGATCGAGCGCTACGGGATCGACCCCGAGCTCGCTCCGCCCTGGACGCGCTGAGGCGCCCCCGGGCGCCGGCTCACCTCGCGCGATCGTCATCCGCAGGGCGCCCGCGCAGGCAGCCGGCTGCCCGTCTATCCGATCATCCAGTGACTTGCATGCTGCTCACCAGATGATCGATAATGGAAGCATGGACGCACGTGACGGGCAGGCAGCCCACACCGTCCCGCGGACGGCCCGGCTCGACGGGAGGACCCGTCGGGGCACGTCGATCGTCGAGGGGCTGTGCGGTGTGTGCCCGGCGGGGTGCGCCGTCGAGATCGTGCTCGAGCACGGTCGCATCGCGCGCCTCCGACCCCGGCGCGGCCATCCGCGCGGGATCGTCTGCACGCGCGGAACACGCGCGCCGGAGATCGTTTACTCGCCGAACCGGCTCCTCCACCCGCAGCTCCGCGTCGGGGAGCGAGGTGACGCGCGCTTCGAGCGCGTCTCCTGGGAGGAGGCGTACGCGTTCCTCGTCGAGCGGCTCCGCTCGATCGCCGCCGAGCACGGCCCGGAAGCGATCGCCGTCTACACCGGGCGGGGCAACTTCGAGCACGGCCTGAACGAGATGTTCCCGCCGGCCGGCCCGGTCGAGTCCTCGGCCAACGCAGTCCTCTTCCCGTTCGGCTCGCCCAACGCCACCGGCGTCGGGTCGCTCTGCTTCGTCTCCTACGGGATGATCGCCCCGTACGCCTGCTTCGGCTCGTTCTACCGCGAGCTCGAGGAAGATCTCGACCATGCCGACCTGGCGCTCGTGTGGGGTGCCAACCCGGCGACCGCGTCGCCGCCCGCGAACCTCGTCCGCCTGAAGCGGATCCAGGAGCGCGGCGGCCGGGTGGTGGTGATCGACCACCGTCGCTCGGAGACGGCGCGGGCCCTGCGCGCGGAGTGGGTCGGCATCCGGCCGGGCACCGACGGTGCGCTCGCGCTCGGGATGCTCAACGTGGTGATCGCGGAGGACCGGATCGACCACGCCTTCGTCGATCGCTTCGCCCACGGCTTCGACGAGCTCGCGGCGTACGTCACGCGGTTCCCGCCCGAGCGCGTGGAGACGATCACGGGCGTGCCCGCCGAGACCGTGCGCAGGCTGGCCCGCGAGATCGCCGCGGCGGCCGGCTGCTCGATCCTCATGTACACGGGCCTCGAGTACTCGAACGCCGGCGTGCAGGCGATCCGCGCCGCGCTCGTGCTCCAGGCGGTCACGGGCCACCTCGACGCACCGGGCGGAAAGCTCTTCCGGTCGCGGGATCGCGTCCGGCTCGGGCGCAACCCGACCCCGGCCCCGGTCGGCTGCCGCCCTGCGCTCGGCGCGGCGACGTACCCCGCCTTCCACGAGCTCCGCCAGGAGGCGCACGCCGCGGCGCTGCCGGCCGCGATCCTCGAGGGTGAGCCGTACGCAGTGCGCGGGATGATCGTCAGCGGCGCCTCGATCCTCACCGCCTGGCCCGACCCCGCACGGTGGCGGCGAGCGCTGGCCGCGCTCGACCTGCTCGTGGTCGTCAACCGCTTCCCCACCGCGGACGCGGCCTACGCCGACCTCCTGCTGCCCGCCACGACGATGTTCGAGATCGAGTCGTACGTCGAGGTCGGCGGGCGGGTGGAGCACCGCCGCCGGGTGATCGAGCCGATCGGCGAGGCCCGCAACGACGCGCTCATCTTCGCCGAGCTCGCCGAGCGGCTCGGCTACGGCGACCGGTTCCCGCAGAGCGAGCGGGAGATCGTCGAGCGCGCGCTCGAGGGCACGGGCATCGAGTACGAGGAGCTGGTCGCGAGCCCCGACGGCGTCCCGTTGCCCACGCCGCCAACGCGCTACCGCAAGTACGAGACCGGCGAGCTCCGCGCCGACGGTCGCCCGGGCTTCCCGACGCCCACCGGCCGGTTCGAGATCGCCTCCGAGTGGCTGCGCGGCCACGGCTACGAGCCGCTGCCCGTCTACACCGAGCCGAGCGAGGGGCCTCTCGCAGCTCCCGCTCTCGCGCGTGAGCACCCGCTCGTCCTGAGCACGGGCGCACGCACGAAGTACGACTTTCGCTCCCAGCACCACGACGTCCCCTCGCTCGTCGCGCTGCAGCCGTGGCCGCTGGCACACCTCCACCGCGACGACGCGGCGGCCCGCGGCATCGCCGACGGCGACGAGGTCGACCTCGTCACGCGGCGCGGCTCGGTGCGCTTCCGCGCCGCCGTGTCGGACGACGTCGTCCGCGGGGTCGTCGAGGCGAACATGGGCGGGGGCGGCCCGCTCGGCCCGGAGCCCTGGCGCGCGGCCAACGTCAACGAGCTCACCGACCCCGCGAACGTCGATCCGATCTCCGGGTTCCCCGTGTTCAAGGCGCTGCTCTGCGAGGTACGGCCAGCGGCCGCCCGCCGCGGCGCTGTCACCGGACGCTGACCGACTCCTCCGCCGCGCCTCGACGGCGACGCGCACGGTGCGGCTTCCCGCACCGCAGGACACCAGCCCACCGCAGGGCGGTCGGACCGTCTCCGCGAGAGGGTGCCGGGACGAGGCGACGAGCCTCACGACCCGACCGGAGGAGGACCCGAGATGACCACCATGCTCACCGAGAGCGCCGCACAGGCCCTTCGCCGGCGCGTGCAGGGCGCCGTGATCGAGCCGGGCGAGAGCGGCTGGGACGCCGCGACGCAGGCCTTCAACCTCGCCTTCGTGCAGAGCCCGGCCCTGACGGTCGTGCCGGAGACCGTCGCCGACGTGATCGCGGTCGTCGAGCTCGCCCGCGCGCACGGCCTGCAGGTCGCGCCGCAGCGGACCGGCCACAACGCCGAGCCGCTCGGCGCGATGGACGACCTGATCCTCGTCAGGACCGATCGTCTGCAGGGCGTCGAGCTCGACCTCGAGCGGAAGGTCGCGCGTGTGGCCAGCGGGTCGAAGTGGGGTGACGTCGTCCCCCGCGCCTCCGACCTCGGTCTCGCAGCCCTGCACGGCTCCACCCCTGACGTCAGCGTCGCCGGCTACTCGCTCGGCGGCGGCGTCGGGTGGTACGCGCGGAAGCTCGGCCTCTCGACGAACAGCGTCACGGCGATCGAGCTCGTCACCGCCGACGGCGTGCACCGGCGCGTCGACCTGGACGACGAGCCCGAGCTGTTCTGGGCGCTCCGCGGCGGCGGCGGCAACTACGGGCTCGTGACCGCGCTCGAGGTGCAGCTGTACGAGATCCCGGAGATCTACGCGGGCGTGCTCTTCTTCCCCTGGGAGCGGTCGTCGGAGGTGCTCCATGCCTGGAACGAGTGGACGCAGACCGTTCCCGAGGAGGTCACCTCGGTCGGACGCATCCTGCGGTTCCCGCCGCTGCCCGAGCTGCCGGACGTCCTCCGCGGCCAGGACTTCGTGGTCGTCGAGGCTGTCTTCATGGGCAGCGAGGAGGACGGCGTGGAGCTCCTGCGCCCGCTCCGCGAGCTCGGGCCGGCGATCGACACGTTCGCGATGGTGCCGCCGGTCGGCATCGCGGAGCTGCACATGGATCCGCCCGAGCCCGTCCCCTACACGGGCGAGGGTCACATGCTGAGCACGCTCCCGGCTGCCGCGATCGACGCGTTCGTCGCAGCCGCAGGCCCCGCGTCGGGCTCGCCGCTGGTCTCGGCGGAGATCCGTCACCTCGGCGGGGCGCTCATGCGGTCGGCGCCGCACCACGGGGCGCTCGCGACGTTCGACGCCCCGTACCTCACGTTCCAGCTGGGGATGGTGTTCGACGACGAGACGTATCGCGCGAATCGCGCACAGCTCGAGCGCCTCGCCGAGGCGTTCGTACCGTACGACTCCGGTCGGCAGTACCTCAACTTCACCGAGGAGAGGACCGACCCGGCACGCTTCTACACCCCCGAGGCCTACCGCCGCCTTCGCGCGGTCAAGGCCTCGGTCGACCCGGAGAACCTCTTCCGGGCCAACCACCCGATCCCCGCGGGCGGCTGACCTCCCCGCAGCCGGGGGAGCGCCGTCGGGGCGCTCCCCCCGGGGCTCGGGTGCCGACCGCGCGCCGATCCGGTGAAGTGCTGGTGCGGGTGTGGTGACGATCGCCTACCGATGGCGGAATATCCCTGCGGAGAGGGGGTTTTCGTCCGAGCCCGACGCTACAAGCCGGAGTGATGGGACGCGCCAGGTGCGACCTCCACGTCCACAGTCGCTTCTCGACCGACAGCGGGAGCTTCGCTCTCCGCCGCGCCCGCCTCGGCGAGTCGTACACCGATCCCCGGCGTCTCTACGACGTCTGCCGCACCCGCGGCATGCGGTTCGTCACGATCAGCGACCACAACACGCTCGAGGGGGCGCTCCGCATCGCTGAGCTGCCGGACACCTTCCTGTCGGAGGAGGTGACGACGCGCTTCCCGGAGGACGACGTCGTCCTCCACGTCCTCGTCTGGAACCTCGACGAGACCGACCATCGCGACCTCCAGCCCTATCGCGGCTCCGTCTACGAGCTCCAGGCGTTCCTCGCCGACCGAGGCCTCGCGCACGGTCTCGCGCACCCCCTCTACCGGATGGGCCCGACGCTGACGCCGTCCCACATCGAGCGGCTGATGCTGCTGTTCGGGGTGTGGGAGGGGCGCAACGGCGCCAGGCCGCGCCCGCACAACGAGCTCGCGTGCTCGTTGGCGGCGCTCGTCACGCCCGAGCTGCTCGAGCGACTCGCCGATCGGCACGACCTGGCACCCCGCCATCCAGGGACGATCGCGCTCGTCGGCGGATCGGACGACCACGGCGCGTTGGACATCGCGACCACCTGGACGGAGGCGGACGCAGGTGACGTCGCAGACTTCCTGCGGTGCGCCGTGTCGGGGGAGGCGTCCCCAGCCGGCGCCCACGGCTCGCCCGAGAAGCTCGCGCATGCCGTGCTCGCGCTGTTCGTCAACGCCTACCGCGCCGGTGGGGCGGAGCTGCCGGCGCCGTTCGACGCGATCGTCCGCGACCTCTTCGACGACGACGCGTCCGACGCCGACGCGCGGCATGCGGAGATCAGCGCCGGTGTGACGACCCTCGCGCGCACGCTCGCTGCGCAGGCGCGCGACGGGGGCTTCGGGCTCGACGCGCTGCCTCACGCCGGGTCGCGCGTCACGCGCCTGTTGCTCGCGGGGCTGCTCCAGGCCCCTTTCCTGGCGACTGCTCAGCACCAGGCGGGAGGGCGCGCGGAGCTCGACGAGCTGCGGGTCGCGTTCTTCGGGACGCTGCCGGAGCGGGGGCAGCGCAAGGTGCTCGTCTTCACGGACACGTTCGAGCAGACGAACGGCGTCGCCGGGACGATGCGGCGGATCGCGGCGCTCGACGGCGTCGGCGAGTTCGAGGTGCGCGTGGTGACCTCGACCGCGAGTCGGATCGACCAGCCACGCGTGATCGACCTCGAGCCCGAGTGGTCGTGCCCGTTGCCCACCTCGGAGCACATCGAGCTGTGCTTCCCGAGCCTGCTCGACGTGGTGCACCGCGTGCGCGAGGAGGACCCCGACGTGATCCAGCTCTCGACGCCCGGTCCGGTCGGGCTGTGCGGTCTCGCGGCCGCGAAGCTGCTCGGGATCCCCGTGGTCGGCTCGTACCACACCGAGCTCGGGCCGTACGCGCTCCACCTCACGCGCGACCTCCTCGTGGCCGAGGCGACCGGCGTCTACGTGGACTGGTTCTACCGCCTGTGCGACCGCGTCGTCGCGCCGACCCAGGCCGTCGCCGACGCGCTCGTCGAGCGGCGGGTCGCCGCACGCGTCGCCGTGTGGAGTCGCGGGGTCGACACCGACCACTTCACGCCGCTCCGGCGCCGCGATGCGCTCAGGGACGAGCTCCTCGGCGACGGCGACCTCCTGCTGCTCTCCGTCGGTCGGCTCTCCCCCGAGAAGCGGGTGGACGTCCTGCTCGACGCCGTCGCGATCGCACGCGAGCAGGCTCCTGGCCTCCGGCTGGTCGTCGTGGGTGACGGCCCCGCTCGGCCGGATCTCGAGGCACGGGCCGGGGACGGTGTGGCCTTCCTCGGCGAGGTTCACGGCGCCCGACTCGCCGACGTGTACGCGAGCGCCGACGTGTTCTGCTTCCCGAGCACGACCGACACCTTCGGCCAGGTGCTGCTCGAGGCGGGCGCATCCGCGCTCCCGGTCGTCGCGGTCGCCGCGGGCGGCGCGCTCGACCTCGTGCGACCCGGCACGACGGGGCTGCTCGTCGACCCCGACGACCCGCGTGCGTTTGCTGCCGCGCTCGTCGAGGCCGCTCGGTCGGAGGCGCTGCGGCGGCGCCTGCAGGTCGGCGGCAGGCACGCGGCCCTGGACCGCACGTGGGAGCGCTCGCTGCGCGAGCTCCGCGACGCCTATCTCGAGGTGCTCGCAGCGCCTCGACTCGCCACCGTCGAGCGCGCCGCCGCGTGACGTCCGCCGCCGCCTGAGCGCTCCTGGCACTCTGGTGCGATGCCCGTCGTGCGGACGCGCATCTTCCTGCCCGGCTTCGGGGCGCGTGCGCGTGCCTATGCGGCCGGACTGCCGTCGGCGTGGACCGCGCTCCAGCCACCTCCCCCTCGCGGCGAGGACCCCCTCGTCCGGTACGCCGACTGGCTCGAGGGCGAGCTCGCCCGCCGTTCGGGCCCGACCCTGGTCGCGGGGCACTCGATGGGCGGTGCGCTGGCGATCCTCGTCGCGGCTCGACGCCCCGACCTCGTCGCGGGTCTCGTCCTGATCGCACCTGCGGGCCTCCCCTTGTCGAAGCCGATCCGTGCGAGCGCGGCCGACTTCGTGCGCCAGGTCGGCTCGGGGCGCCACCGCGCCGACGACGTCGCCGCCTCGGCGCTCGAGCTCGTCCGCCGACCGCGGGCGGCGCTCAGGCTCGTCCGCAGACTGCGCGCGCTCGACCTGCGCACCGAGATGGAGCGCGTCCGCGACGCGGGGGTGCCCGTCACCGTCGTCAGCTGCGACACCGACACGCTGACCTCCCCGGCACAGTGCGCGAGAGCCGCCGTCCACCTCGGCGCGCGCCACCGCGAGCTGAGCCTCGAGGGGGGGCACGTCTGGATGTTCGGGCGCTGGCACGCGCTCGCGACGCTCCTCAGCCAGGAAGACCGCGGTAGGGCGCTCGTCGCGGCCCGCTGACGGGCGCCTGCGGCCACGCGGGCACACCCCCGCGCGCGTACCATTGACCAGACGACTTCGACCGGCGCGTCGCCTGACGCGTCGTGGACTGCCGAACCCGATCGAACGCCAGGAGAGACGATGACCGAGACAGCTGTGCGCACGCTGACCGCGACCGACTTCAAGGTCGCGGACCTCTCGCTCGCCGAGTGGGGCCGCAGGGAGATCCTGCTCGCCGAGCACGAGATGCCCGGCCTGATGGCGCTCCGTCGCGAGTACGCGGCCGAGCAGCCGCTGAAGGGGGCCCGGATCACGGGCTCGCTGCACATGACGATCCAGACCGCCGTGCTCATCGAGACGCTCGTCGCGCTCGGCGCCGAGGTCCGCTGGGCGTCGTGCAACATCTTCTCGACCCAGGACCACGCGGCGGCCGCCGTGGCGGTCGGTCCCGACGGCACCCCGCAGGAGCCGCGCGGCGTGCCGGTCTTCGCGTGGAAGGGGGAGACGCTCGAGGAGTACTGGTGGTGCACGGAGCAGGCGCTCACCTGGCCCGAGGGCGGCCCGAACATGCTGCTCGACGACGGGGGCGACGCGACGCTGCTCGTCCACAAGGGCGTCGAGTTCGAACGGGCCGGCGCCGTGCCCGACCCTGCCACGGCCGACTCCGAGGAGTTCCGCATCGTGCTCGAGCTGCTCGCTCGCTCGCTCGAGCACGACCCCGAGCGCTGGACGGGCGTCGCGGCCGGGATCAAGGGCGTGACCGAGGAGACGACGACCGGCGTCCACCGCCTCTATCAGATGGCCGAGGCGAACCAGCTGCTCTTCCCGGCGATCAACGTCAACGACTCCGTGACCAAGAGCAAGTTCGACAACCTCTACGGCTGTCGGCACTCGCTCGTCGACGGGATCAACCGCGCGATCGACCTGATGCTCGCCGGCAAGCTCTGCGTCGTCTGCGGCTACGGCGACGTCGGCAAGGGCTCGGCGGAGTCGCTGCGGGCGCAGGGCGCTCGCGTCGTCGTCACCGAGATCGACCCGATCTGCGCGCTCCAGGCACTGATGGAGGGGTACGAGGTCGTCACGCTCGACGACGTGGTGGGCGAGGCGGACGTGATCATCACCGCCACGGGCAACCGCGACATCGTCACCGTCGACCACATGCGCCGGATGAAGCACAACGCCGTGGTGGGCAACATCGGCCACTTCGACAACGAGATCGACATGGCCGGTCTCGCACGCGAGCCGGGCGTCCGTCGTGAGCAGGTGAAGCCGCAGGTCGACCAGTGGGTGTTCGCCGACGGGCACGCGATCATCGTGCTCTCGGAGGGCCGGCTGCTGAACCTCGGCAACGCGACGGGGCACCCGAGCTTCGTGATGAGCAACTCGTTCTCGAACCAGACGATCGCCCAGATCGAGCTGTTCCAGCGCACCGAGGCGTACCCGGTCGGCGTCCACGTGCTGCCCAAGCACCTCGACGAGAAGGTCGCGCGGCTCCACGTCGCGGCGCTCGGGGCACGGCTGACGGAGCTCCGGCCCGACCAGGCGGCATACATCGGCGTCCCGGTCGAAGGGCCCTACAAGCCCGAGCACTACCGCTACTAGCTCCAAGCCGCAGCTCGGACCCAGCGGGGCGTGGGTGCGGCTCACCTTCGGTGAGCCGCACCTAGGGTCTGGCTCCGAGCGTCGTTCGGGGTCCTAGGTTCGGCTCACCGCAGGTGAGCCGAACCCCGAGCGCGGTCACGCGCCCCGGGGGGCCTCGTCCTGGAGGTGGACGCGCATGAGGTCGCGGATCGAGACGATCCCGACCACGGCGTCGCCGTCGACGACGGGAAGGTGCCGGAACCCGCCGTGGATCATCAGCGCCGCAGCGTGGCCCGAGCTCTCATCCTGCTCCACGGTGTCGGGGGCGTGCGTCATCGACTCGCCGACGGTGAGTCCCACGCCGTCCGTCGCGACCGCGCGCAGCACGTCGCGCTCGGTGAGGATGCCGACGAGCCTGCCCTCGTCGAGCACCACCACGGCGCCGACCTTGCGCTCGTGCATCTGCCGCGCTGCGTCGAGGAGCGAGACGCCCCGCTCGACGACGAGCAGGTCGCGGCTCATCACGTCGGCGATCGTCGCCATCACCCGATCCTAGACCACCGATCGCGCTGGCGGCCACGGGGCACGTCCCTGGAGCTGGCCGGCCACGGCCGTCGTGTGACGGAACGGTGACCTCCCTGTGCCGGTTCGATGCCGATCGCTCCCCAGCGGCGCGTGGACACGCGGGGGTGTCCGGAAGGGCCACTTTCGCTCTGGCCCGGGCCCGGCGACGCTCGGCGGGACATCGAGCAGAAGGAGGAAGCGTGGATCGGAGACCGACCGTGATCGCGGTCGCGCTGCTGGGGGCACTGGCAGGCGTGACCGCGGTGGCCGCGTCGAGCGCGGCCGGGGAGGACGAGCGGATCGAGGCGTGTCGTCACGTGCGAACGGGCCTCGTCCGTATCGTGTCGGAGGGCGTCGACTGCCGCAGGACGGAGCGCCGGATCTCCTGGGGCGCCGGCGGTCAGGCTGGCGAGCCGGGCCCCCCGGGGCCGGCCGGACCGCAGGGCCCGCCGG
>CAZUVW010000068.1:2409-13294 GCA_964623875.1 uncultured Gaiellales bacterium | reverse complement strand
AGGTCGAGCGGGTGCCACTCGAGAACGTCGCCGACGCGTGGCGCCGCCAGGCCGAAGGCGCAGGCGGCAAGCTCGTGCTCGTCCCCTGAGGGGCTACCCGTCGACGAGACCGTCGAGGCGCTCGACAGCGCGGAGACGCAGTCGCGACGTCAGACGAGCTCCTCGCCGAAGCGAGACCTCGCGACGAACTGCCCGAACCCCGGCTCCACCTTGAGCTCGCCCTCGTCCACGACGACCGTCCCGCGGATCAGCACCGTGTCGACGTCGCCGACGACCTCGGTGCCCTCGTACAGGTTGTAGTCGGACTTCGAGTGCTGGCTCGCCGCGCTGATCGTCGTGCGCCGCTCGGGGTCGAAGATCACGAGGTCGGCGTCGGACCCCGGCGCGATCGTGCCCTTGCGCGGATAGAGGCCGAACAGCCGCGCCGGGCTCGTGCAGAGCAGCTCGACCATCCGGTTGAGCGAGATCCGCCCGGAGCCCACGCCGAAGTGGTGGATCATCCTGAGCCGATCCTCGAGGCCCGGCCCGCCGTTCGGGATCTTCGAGAAGTCGTCGCGGCCCATCGTCTTCTGGCCGTCCCACAGGAACGCGCAGTGGTCGGTGGAGATCGCCGACAGGACGTCGGTGCGCACGGCATCCCAGAGGATGGCCTGGTTCGCCTTCGCACGCGGGGGCGGCGTGTAGACGAACTTGGCCCCCTCGAAGTCGGGCCGCTCGAGGAACGTCTCGTCGACGAAGAAGTACTGCGTGCAGGTCTCGCCCCACACGTCCCAGCCGGCCCGCCGCGCCTTGGCGATCGGGTCGACCGACTCCTTGCAGGAGACGTGGACGACGTAGAGCGGCGCGCCCGCGATGCGGGCGAGCTGGATCGCGCGGTTCGTCGCCTCGCCTTCGAGCTCGGGCGGCCGCGTGCGCGCGTGCCACACGGGTGCGGTGTTGCCCGCGGCCAGCGCCTCCTTGACGAGAACGTCGATCGCGTCGCCGTTCTCGGCGTGCACCATCACGAGCGCGCCGGTCTCGGCTGCGACCTGCATCGTGCGGAAGAGCGTCTCGTCGTCGACCATCAGCGCGCCCTTGTACGCCATGAAGAGCTTGTAGGAGGTGACGCCCTGCGCCGGCAGCGTCGCGAGCTCCTCGAGCGAGCCACCCTCGTGCAGGTCGGTGACGGCCATGTGGAAGCCGTTGTCGATGATCGCCTTGCCGTCGCGCTTGGCATGCCACTCCTCGAGCGCCGACGCGAAGGACGAGCCCGGCGCCTGGATCACGAAGTCCACGTGGCAGGTCGTGCCGCCGAACGCCGCCGCCGTGTGCCCGGAGGTCACGTCGTCGACGGTGACGGTGCCGCCGAACGGCATGTCCAGGTGCGTGTGCGGGTCGACCGCCCCTGGGAGCACGAGCTTGCCGGTCGCGTCGATCACGGCGTCGGCCTCGCGGCCGAGATCGGCGCCCACCTGCGCGATCCGCTCACCGTCGACGAGGACGTCCCCGACGAATGCGTCGCCGGCCGTGACGATCCTGCCGCCCTTGATCAACACCGACATCGAGACCCTCCTTGTGCTGTCGCGAGCCCGGGCCGGCGGAGCGGCCCGGGCTCGTCGTTTCGTTCCGGACGGGAGCGAACCCGTCGCCTACTTGCCGCCCTCGGTCACCTTCACGACGATCGGCTTGTACCCCTTGCCGGTGACGTTGACGCCCTGCTTGCGCAGCAGCGCGATCGCCTTCCGGGAGAGGTCGGTGCGGTACGACGAGCGGCCCTGGAGCTTCGTCGTGACCTTGAACTGCTGAGCGATCTTGGCCGTCCGCGCGAACGCGACCGGGTTCATCACGCCGACGCCGAGCGGCGCCGGCCAGATGAGCTTGTTGATCTCGTTCATCTGCCAGAGCTGATGACCCGCCCCGAGCGTCGGGCCGTTCTTCAGCACGATGTTCGTGCAGGCCTTGACGTTGTCGCGGCAGTACGCCCAGCCCTTCATCGTGGCCGCGAGGAACCGCGTGGCGATGTCCTGGTTCGCCTTGTCCTGCAGCCAGTCACCGCGGGCGTACAGGCCGTCCTCCAACATGGCGGTGCCGGCCTTCTCCATGGTGATCACGTTGAGGTCCTTGAGCGTGTAGAGCTTGCCCGTCTTGGGGTTCTTCGTCTCGAGCACCTGCGCGAGCTCGTTGTAGGTCATCGCCGCCGCCGCGTCGATCTTCCGCTGCAGGAAGAGGTTCATGTCGAACGGCTGGTTGACGATCGTGACGTCCTTCTTGGGGTCGAGACCGTTCTTGACGAGCGCCGCGAACAGCTCGTTCTCGTTGCCGCAGCACCAGACGCCGACCTTCTTGCCCTTCATCTGCTTGATCGTCGTGATGCCGCTGTCCTTCCAGCTGATCTCGGTCATCCCCGACCGTGTGAACACCTGCGAGATGTTGACGAGGTCGGTGCCCTTGTCCCGCACGGCGAGCAGCGCCGGCAGCCAGCCCACGCCGAACTCCGCCTGGCCCGCGGCGACGACCTGCTCGGGCGTGATGTCCGGCCCGCCGGGCTTGATCGTCACGTCGAGGCCGAACTGCTTGTAGTAGCCCTTCGCAGCCGCCGCGTAGAAGCCTGCGAACTGGGCCTGCGTGACCCACTTCAGCTGCACCGACACCTTGTCCGCCTTCGCGGCAGCCGGCTTCGCGGTGCCGAGCGATGCGAAGACGAGCGCGCCGACCGCGACCGTCGCCGCGGCGAGCACCAGCTTGCGCCCCTTCATGCCAGGGTCCCTCCTCTGGTCGATTGCCGTGAACCTTCTCATGCCGCGCCCTCCCGCGCCGGGTAGCGCTGCATCACGAGCCGCTCGAGCAGCACGACGGCCAGGTAGAACGAGACGCCGAGGATGCACGCGACGACGATCGCGGCCCAGGCGGTCTCGAAGTTGAACAGCGCCGCTGCGTTCTTGATCACGATCCCGAGCTGCTCCTGGGAGCCGCCGAAGTACTCGCCCACGATGGCGCCGATCATGGCCAACACGCTCGCGACCTTCAAGGCGGCGAACACGAACGGCAGCGCCGCGGGCACGCGCACGCGCCGGAAGATCGCGAGGTCGCTGGCCGCGTAGGAGCGCATCAGCTCGATCTGCGCCGGCCGCACCGAGGTCAGCCCGCGCAGCGTGTTGACCATCACGGGGAGGAAGCAGAGCACGGCGGCGATGAAGATCTTCGAGCCCTTCTCGATCCCGAACCAGGCGTTCGCGATCGGCGCGAACGCGACGATCGGGATCGCCCCGGCCGCGACGAAGTACGGCAGCAGCGCACCGCCGACGCGGCGGAAGCGCGCCAGGACGACCGCGACCACGATCCCGGCGCTGGAGCCGAGCACGAACCCCCACACGGCCTCGGTGAACGTGTAGAGCCCAGCGTTCCAGAGCTCCTCGCGCTGCTCCCAGAACGCCTCGGCGATCGCGCTCGGCTTCGGCAGCAGGAACCGCTGGATCTCGAGGGCCTCGACGCCGAGCTCCCAGACGACGAGCACGAGCCCCCCGAAGACGAGGGGCGGCAGCGCCTCGGACAGGAGGCGCCGCAGCCGGCTCACGCGGTCTCCTCGGCGACGCTCCCGTGCGCGTCCAGGTAGCCGCGCAACAGCTCACGCACCTCGGTCACGAGCTCGAAGAACCGCGGCTCCTCTCGTGTGTCCGGCGTCCTGGTCCGGGGCAGGTCGATGTCGACGATCCCGGCGATCCGCCCGGGTCGCGGCGACATCACGACGACGCGCGTGGAGAGGAACACCGCCTCGGAGATCGAGTGCGTGACGAAGACGATCGTCGGGCTCGAGCGCTCCCAGATCCGCAGCAGCTCGAGGTTGAGCCGCTCGCGCGTCATCTCGTCGAGCGCCCCGAACGGCTCGTCCATGAGCAGCAGGGCCGGGTCGAAGGAGAGGGCGCGCGCGATGGCGACGCGCATCTGCATCCCGCCGGAGAGCTGCCACGGGTGGTGCTTCTCGAACCCGGTGAGCTCGACCAGGTCGAGCATCTCCTGCACGCGGGCGGTGCGCCGGCCGCGATCCCAGCCGAGCATCTCGAGGGGCAGGGCGACGTTCTTCGCGACGGTCCGCCAGTCGTACAGCACCGCCTCCTGGAAGACCATGCCGTAGTCGTGGTCGAGCCGCGCCTGGTGCGCGGTCTTGCCGCCGATCGAGATCGTGCCCTGCGTGGGCTCGGTGAGGTCGCCGATCACTCGCAGCAGCGTCGACTTGCCGCAGCCGGAGGGCCCGATCAGCGACACGAGCTCGCCGGGACGCAGATCGAGCGTGATGTCGTCGAGGGCATGCGTCTTGCCTTGCTCGAAGATCTTCGTCACACCGGCGATCGACACGGCGGCGGGTTGGTCGAGATGGGTCATCCGGCTCGGGCTCAGGCGACGTTGGCGGGGGCACGGCGGACGACGAGGCGCTCGGCGAGCACCACGAGCCCGAAGAAGGCGATTCCCAGCCCCGCAGCGACGATGTTCGTCGCCCAGAGCGCGGACGGGTCGATCGAGTAGTACTGGTTGTAGTTGAGGATCGCCCCTCCGAGCCCGTCCTGGATGCCCGAGGGCAGCTCGCCGATGATCGCGCCGACGACGCACGCCGTCGCCGCGATCCGGAGCGCCGAGAAGACGTAGGGCAGCGCGGACGGGAGCTTGACCTTCACGAGCGTCGTCCAGCTCCCCGCGGCGTACGAGTGCATCAGCTCGAGCGCGCGCGGCTCGGCGGAGTCGAGGCCGCGCAGCGTGTTGATCGCGACCGGGAAGAAGGTGAGGAACGCGGCGATCACGCTCACGGGGAACCAGTCCGGCCCTCTCGGGCCGATCCAGATCACGACCATCGGCGCGATCGCGAGGATCGGAACGGTCTGCGAGCCGACGACGTAGGGCAGCGTCGCGCGGCGGGCGAGACCCCAGAGGTGGAGCAGGATCCCGATCACGAGCCCGATCGCCGCGCCGATCACGAAGCCTGCCAGTGCCTCCTTCGCCGTGAAGAGCGCCGCCTCCAGCAGCAGCGTGACGAGCCAGGGGCCGCCTGGCTGGTTGGACTCGAACAGCCGAGAGACGATGTCGGTCAGCGCGGGCATCGTGATGTCGTCGACGACGAACGGCCACGTCCAGCCCGTGGTCATCCAGAGCCAGCGGTACCCGCCGTAGAGCGCGCAGAGCGCTGCGAGCACGGCGATGGTGATGCCGACGCGCTTCAGCAGGGCGAGTGCCACCGCCAATCCGTACCACGTCCCGATCCGCTTTGCAGCCGGGGCAGAGCGGGAGTAGTGTCGGTTCGTGGCTCTCGACCCGGCCCGCGTCGTCCGTCAGCTCGAGGAGCTGCGCGCTCTCACCGGCGATGCCGACGGCGCGCAGCGCGTCGCGTGGACGGAGACCTGGGCACGCGGCCGCGCGTGGCTCGCCGACCTGCTCTCGGACCTCCCGCTCGAGATCGAGCGCGATGCCGCCGGCAACGACTGGTACACGCTGCGCGGCGACGCCGAGCGCGCGGTGCTGCTCGGCGGCCACATGGACTCCGTGCCGAACGGGGGCTGGCTCGACGGGTGCCTGAACGTGCTCGCCGGCGCGGAGGTGCTGCGCAGGATCGCCGAGGATGGCACGCCCCCGGTGACGGTGCGGCTCGTCGACTGGGCGGACGAGGAGGGCGCCCGCTTCGGCCGGTCGCTGTTCGGCTCGTCCGCGGCCTCGGGCTCGATGGCCGACCAGGCGGAGCTGAGGCAGCTGCGCGACCGTGACGGGATCGGCCTGCCCGAGGCGGTCGGGGCGTTCGGGGTCGATCTCGACCGCGCTCTCGACGCCCGTGCACAGCTCGCAACCGCTGCCGCCTACCTCGAGCTGCACATCGAGCAGGGCCCGGTGCTCGAGTCGCTGGACCTCCCGCTCGGCGCCGTGCTCGGCACCTTCGGCGTGGAGCGGCACCGCATCACCTGGACGGGCCAGGCCGCGCACGCGGGGTCGACGCCGATGTCGGAGCGCCGCGACGCGCTGGCCGGCGCGGCGAAGCTCGCCCTCGCGATCCGCGACATCGCCCACGAGACCGGCGACGGCGCGGTGTGCACGTCCGGCGGGGTCGTCTGCCGGCCCGGCATCGTCACCTCGGTCGTCGAGACCGCCGAGCAGCTGCTCGATCAGCGCCATCTCGACGCGGCGAAGCTCGCGGCGATGCTCGGCCGCGCGCAGGAGCTGTCCCGCAGGTTCGCCGACGAGGAGCGGATCGAGGTCGCCTGGGAGCGCATCTGGTCGATCGAGCCGATCCTCTTCGACGACACGCTGATCGACTTCTGCGACGAGGCGATCGCCGAGGTCGCGGGACGCTCGCACCGGCTGCCGTCGGGGCCTCTGCACGACGCGGCGGAGGTGGCGCGCGCCGGCGTGCCGACGGTGATGATGTTCGTCCAGAGCCTCCGCGGCCTCTCGCACACGAAGCTCGAGGACACGCGGACGGAGCACATCGAGCTGTCCGTGGCCGCGCTCGACCGCCTCGCAGACAAGACGCTGCAGCGCGTCGCCTCGGCCGGCTGAGCCTTGGCCGTCCGGCGGGTCGCGATCGCGAGCCTCGCGGTCGGAGCCGGGGTGACCTGGAACATGTCGAGCGTCGGCTCCGTGGCCGACCCGGTCGCCGAGGCGTACGGCGTCTCGCTCGCCTTCGTCGGCCTGCTGACGACGGCGCTCCTGCTCAGCCAGCTGCTCGCGCAGCTGCCGACCGGTCGGGAGATCGACCGACGGGGCTGGCGCGCAGCCGCCCTCGCCGCAGTCGGACTCTGCCTGGCGGGCAACGCGATCGCCGTCCTCGCGCCGTCACCGTGGCTGGGGCTGCTCGGTCGGCTGGTGACCGGGCTCGGCTCCGGCGCCGGCTTCGTCGCAGGGGCCGACGCGATGCGCTCCACGGGCCTCTCGATGACGTGGCAGGGAACCTACGGCGCCGCGACGATGGCCGGTGGCGGGCTCGCGGTCCTGATCACCCCACAGCTCGTCGGAGAGCTCGGGTGGCGCGCGCCGTACTGGTCCGGCATCGTCGTCGCGGCACTGACGGCGATCCCGCTGCTGCTCGCTCCGCGCCCGACGCCGGTGGGCGGGCACCGCCGCGGCTTTCTCGTCGATCGACGTCTCGTCCCGCTCGGGGTGATCCACTCGGCCACCTTCGCGCTCACCTTCATCGCGGCGGCATGGGTCGTGCCGCTGCTCGAACGGCACGACCTCACGCGTCGCGACGCGGCGATCGCGGGTGCGCTCGTGCTGCTCGGCGGGATCACGACCCGCCCGCTCGGGGGGACGCTCGGTGCGCGCTTCCCGCCCCACGTCCGTCACATCGTCGCGGGGGCCGTGGTGGCGGCCTCGACCGGCTGCCTGCTGCTCGCGCTCGAGGCCGGGCTCGTGGCGGCCGCGCTCGCGGCGCTCCTGCTCGGCGTCGCAGGGGGGATCCCCTTCGCGCTCGTCTTCGGCGGCGCGCAACGGCTCCGGCCGGATGCGCCCGGCGCGGCACTGGCGTTCGTGAACAGCTGGGCGGTGCTCACGCTGATGGTCGGCACACCGCTCGTGGGGCTCGGCTTCGCCCTGCCCGGAGGGGGCTCGACCGCGTTCGCGCTGCTCGGCCTCGCGGCCCTGGCCGCGCTGCCGGCGGTGCGTCACGCACCGCTCGCGGGGACGCGAGACGCGCAGCGCGGGAACGGGGATACTGCGCAGATCACGACCGCGAGGAGAGAGCCATGGCCCTGAGCTTCGGCGTCACCGTCCTGCCCGACCCCCCGGCGAGCCGGCTCGTCGAGCTGATGCAGCTCGGTGAGCGCCACGGCTTCGAGATCGGGTGGACCTACGACTCGCACGTCCTCTGGCAGGAGTCGTTCCCGCTCCTGACGATGGCGATCCAGGCGACCTCGACGATGCGCTTCGGTCACCTCGTCACGAACCCCGGAACGCGCGAGCCGACGGTGCTCGCGAGCCTCTACGCGACCCTGCACGACATCTCCGACGGACGGATGGTGATGGGGATCGGCCGCGGCGACTCCGCCCGTCGCTACATCGGCCAGCAGCCCGTTCGAGTCGCCCAGTTCGAGGAGGCGCTCCGGATGATCAAGCCGTTCATGAACGGCGAGGAGGTGCGCTGGAACGAGAAGGACCTGCAGCTCAAATGGGTGCGGCCCGAGCTGCCGCCGATCGAGATGTGGGTCGCCGGCTACGGGCCGAAGGCGCTCGGCGTCGCCGGCCGCGTCGGGGACGGCGTGATCATCCAGCTCGCCGACCCGGAGATCATCCAGTGGATCATGGGCACCGCCCGTGCGGCCGCCGAGGAGGCCGGCCGCGACCCCGCCGCGCTCAAGTGCATCGTCTGCGCGCCGAGCCACGTGGGGCCGATCGAGGAGGGACGCGAGCAGACGCGCTGGTTCCCGGCGATGGTCTCGAACCACGTGATGGACCTCATCGAGCGCTACGGGACGGACGGCTCGGTGATCCCGAGCGCGCTGACCGACTACGTCCAAGCGCGGAAGTTCTACGACTACGACGACCACTCGCGCGTGGGCGCGGCGCACGGGGAGTTCGTGTCGGACGAGATCTGCGACCGCTTCTCGGTGCTGGGCGACGTCGAGCAGATCACGGCGAAGCTGCGCGAGCTCGAGTCGATCGGCGTCGATCACTTCTCGATCTACCTCATGACCCACGGCCAGGAGGACACGCTGCAGGCCTACGGGGAGCACGTGATCCCCGCGCTCGGAGCGGCGCGCGCGTGAGCCGAGGCGACGAGCGGTCTGCGCAGATCGAGGCCTGGCGCGCGGTCGCCACCGGCTGGGAGCGACGCCGGGACGTCGTCTGGGAGTCGACCAGGGCGGTCTCGGAGCGGCTCGTGGAGCTGCTCGAGCCGCAGCCCGGGGAGCACGTCGTCGAGGTGGCGGCCGGGCCGGGGGACACGGGCCTGCTCGCCGCGGAGCGCCTCCGGCCCGGAGGTCGGCTGGTGTCCACCGACGCCGCACCGGAGATGGTCGCAGCGGCACGCCGTCGGGCGGCGCAGCTCGGTGTCGACGACGTCGAGTTCGTGGTGGGCGACGCGGCCGACCTCCCCTTCCAGGACACCTCCTTCGACGGCGCGCTCTGCCGGTTCGGCGTGATGCTCGTGCCGGACTGCGTGGCGGCCGCTCGTGAGCTCGCGCGCGTGCTCCGCCCCGGCGGTCGCGCGGTGGTCGCGGTGTGGGCCGAGCCGGAGCGCAACCCGTGGATCGGCGTCGTCGGCCGGGCGGCGACGCGCCTCGGCTTCGCGGAGCCGTCGGCCCTCGACGCTCCGGGGCCGTTCCGGCTGTCGGCGCCCGGCCGGCTCGACGAGGTGCTCCGCCAGGGCGGGCTCGCCACGGCGCACGAGGAGGAGGTCGACGTGACGTGGCGGGCGGCGTCGCTGGACGAATGGTGGGAGATCTCGCTCGACACGTCGCGCACGCTGTCGGAGCTCGCACGGCGTCTCGACGCGACGGACGTCGAGCGCCTGCGCGACGCCGCGCACGAGTCGCTGGAGGCGTTCGTCGCGGAAGACGGCACGCTCGCCGTGCCGGGCGCGGCGCGGGTCGCGCTCGCGGTCCGTCGAGCCTGACCGCTCGGGTCACCGCGACGGATCGATGCCCCAGGGGAGTGGCGAGGGCCGGACTTGAACCGGCGACACCACGGTTTTCAGCCGTGTGCTCTACCAGCTGAGCTACCTCGCCGCGAGCCGCGCAGTGTACCGGCCAGACCCCTGCGCCAGCCGCTGCCGCCGGAGGCCGGCTCCGCCGGCCGGGAGGCACACACCGGGCGACCCGTGCACGACCGCGAAGGAGGGGGCCGGCGGGGGAACCATGGGTTCACCCGCCCCACGACACCACGGTTCTCAGCCGTGTGCTCTACCAGCTGAGCTACCGCCAGCTGAGCTACCTCGCCGCGAGCCGCGCAGTAGTCCCCGCAGCCGCCCCCGTGCGACAGCCGGCAGCCGGATCCGCCGGGCGGGTAGCGTTCCGCGCCATGGTCGCCAACCGGAGGGTCGTGTCGATCATCGGCGCACCACTCGATCTCGGGCAGGGTCGGCGGGGCGTCGACATGGGGCCGTCTGCGATTCGCTACGCCGGGCTGGCCGAGCGCGTCGCCACCACGGGCTGCGAGACGATCGACCGCGGCAACGTCCGGACACCCGTGCTCGAGTCGCTCGACCCCGCCGACGCTCGCGCACGGTTCCTGCCCGACATTCTCGAGGTGTGCGCCGACCTGGCGGCCGCTGTCGAGCACACCGTGCGCGAGGACGGGTTCCCACTCGTCCTGGGCGGCGACCACTCGATCGGGCTGGGCACGCTCGCGGGCCTCGCCGCCGCCGCGGGCCGGCCCGGGGGCGTCCTGTGGATCGATGCGCATGCCGACCTCAACACGCCCGAGACGTCGCCGACCGGCAACGTCCACGGGATGCCGCTCGCGGCGGCTCTGGCTCTCGCGGGGCCCGCCTTCACCCACCCTCGGCTGACCCTGCCCGCGGTCGATCCGGCCCGCGTGGTCCTGCTGGGGACACGGTCGCTCGACCCCGCCGAGCGGGAGCGGATCCGGACGAGCGGGATCCGGGCGATCACCATGAGCGAGATCGACCGGATCGGGATCGAGCGCGCGATGCGCGAGGCGCTCGGTCGCGTCGCCGGGCCCGGCTTCGTCCACGTCTCGCTCGACCTCGACGCGCTCGATCCCGAGCTCGCGCCTGGGGTCGGGACACCCGTCCCTGGCGGGCTGACGTACCGCGAGGCCCATCTCGCCTGTGAGCTCGCCGCCGAGTCGGGCCTGGTCGGATCGCTCGAGATCGTCGAGTCGAACCCGATCCTGGACAGCGAGAACCGGACGGCCGCGACGGCGGTCGAGCTCGCCGCGAGCGCGCTCGGCTCGACGATCCTGTAGCCGCGGC
>CAZUVW010000068.1:0-2309 GCA_964623875.1 uncultured Gaiellales bacterium | reverse complement strand
TCGAGCACGCGCACGGTCACCTCCCGGCCGGGCGTCGCATGGAGCATCGCCGCCGCGCTGCCGCGGTTGATCGCGAGGGACATGTTGCGGTAGCTGTCCTCGTAGAGGATCACGTCGCCCGGTCGCGCGTCCACGAAGGTGCGCGTCGCGACCGCGAAGTACCGCTCGCCGGAGAGATCCAGCTCGATGCGCGTGCCGGGGACCGCGCCGACCGCCTCGAGGTGCTCACGGGTGAGGTTCAGCGCGATGTTGCCGAAGCTGTCGACGTAGAGCATCGTGGCGGAGATCTCGCGCTCGCCGGGCCGGACGACCGGGGACGGGAGGTCGAGTCGGACGAGCGCGTCGGGATGCAGCGGCGGCCCGAGCTCCTCCAGCTCGATCCCGTTCGCGAGATGGGCGGCCGCGGGCGCGAAGAGATCCCTGCCGTGGAAGGTGCGAGAGATCGACTCGAGCGCGAAGCGCGGGTTCGCCAGCTCGACGGCGGCCGTGATGCCGGCCCGCTCGGCGGCAGGGACGAGCAGTCCGTTGTCCGGGCCGACGAAGAGGCGCCCATCGGCGTCGCGTAGGGCGACGGGCCTTCGGATCCCTCCGACCCCGGGATCGACGACCGCGAGGTGGACGCCCACGGGCATGAACGGGAGCGTGCTCGACAGCACGAGGGCGCCCTGCAGCACTGCCTGGGCGGGGATGCCGTGCGTCACGTCGATCACGCGCGTTCCCGGCGCGATCCGCTCGATCACGCCGTGGCAGACCCCGACGAAGTCGTCCTGGAGCCCGAAGTCGGTGAGGAAGCACACGACCATCGCTCCGAGTCTACGAGTCCGAGCCGAGCACCTGCGCGACGGCCGCCACGAGGCCGTCGACGTCGTGCGTCTCCGCCTCGCCCAGGACGACCAGCCCGACCGCGAGCGCGACCCTCGTCGTCTCCGGACCGATCGAGACTGCGGGCGGAGGGTCGGGGAGTGCTGCCAGCGCGCGGGCGGCGGAGCCCGATGCGAGGACGACGAGATCGCCCTCGAGGCGAGACGGACGAAGCGGGGCCGTGCGGTACAGCACCACCGTGTCCGCCCCCAACGCGTCCGGGAGCAGGCGGCGCGCTCCCTCCGCGGCAGCGAAGAGCACCCTGCCGGCCGGGTGCGGCAGCTCCTCGAGCAGCCCCTCCTGCGTCGAGACGCGCGGGACGAGATCCGCCCCGCCGAGCGCGTCGGCGGTCGCCTCGCCGATCGCCGCCACCTGCCGCGGCCGCCCCCGCATCCGGCGAGCCAGCTCCCGCGCCCCGTTGGGGCTCGTCACGACGACCCAGTCGTAGGGCGTCACGTCGATGGGCTCGTCCCCGATCGGCTCGATCGCGATCAGGGGAACGTGGACGACCTCGCACCCGAGCGCGCGCAGCCGGGCGGTCAGCTCGCCCTCCTGCCCCGACGGCCGGGTGACGACGACGCGCGGCGGACGTGGTGCCGGTCCCATCCCTAGCCCCCACCCACCCGCGGGGTAGCCCATCCTCGCAGCGCCGGACGCGCGTGTCTGCACCGACTTCGTGCCAGCTGTGTGCCGAGTGACGCGGCCGACCGCGTCACCGCGCGCGCCCGGCGAGCTCGCGTCCGAGCGCGACGGGATCGTCGCCCTCGAGGCGCTCGAGCCAGCTGCCGTCCTCGGCCGCGATCAAGCCGACGAGCCGCTCGCCGTCGTGGTGCGCCGCGACGGGTGCGAGGCAGCCGCCGCCGACCGTCGCGACACAACGTCGCTCCGCCTCGACGCGTCGTCGGGTCTCCGCGTGGTCGGCGCGGGCGACGAGCGCCTCCTCGCCGGCGCGCACCTGGAGCGCGAGGGCTCCCTGGCCGGCCTCGGGGAGCATCGTGTCGAGGTCGATCCTGAGGCCGATCTCGTCGGCGAGGCCGAGGCGGTCGAGACCGCATGCCGCGAGGACGACCGCATCGAGGCCGCGCTCCCCCCGCTTGCGCAGCCGCGTGTCCACGTTCCCGCGGAGCGGCTCGATCGAGAGCGTCGGGTCGAGCGCGAGCAGCTGCGCGCGCCGTCGTGCCGACGCCGTCCCGATTCGCATGCCGGGACGGATCGCGTCGGCGCCGCAGAGCGCGTCGCGCGGATCCTCGCGCTCGGTGTAGGCGCCGACCGAGAGCCCCTCCGCGTCGCTGGACGTCATGTCCTTGGCCGAGTGCACGGCGACGTCGATGCGGTTCCCGAGCAGCGCCTCCTCCAGCTCCTTCACGAACACCCCACGGGCGCCGATCTCGCCGAACGGTCGCGAGCGGTCTCGATCGCCGGCCGTCGTGATCGGGACGAGCGCGATC
>CAZUVW010000067.1:0-13310 GCA_964623875.1 uncultured Gaiellales bacterium | reverse complement strand
ACGCCTCTGTGCCGGCCGCCTCGAGCGCCGCGACGCGCTCGAGGCTCGGCGCCGCACGAAGCCGCTCGAGGATCGGGCGTGCCTCTGCGAGCACCGGGCCGGCGGAGGGAAGCTCGTGGCTCTGAGCCACGAGCGCTGTCCCGCACGCCGAGCAGAACCGCGCGCCCTCGCCGTTCTCGGTGCCGCAGGCGCCACACAGCATGGGGCGATGCTACGCCGATCGAGCGGTGTTCCGATAGAACGCTACAAAACAGCCTTGAAAGGCGCTACAATTTTCGCACATGGACGTCGGCATCCGCGAGCTCCGCGCGCACCTGAGCCGCTACGTCGAGCAGGTGAAGGCCGGCGAGGAGATCGTCGTCACCGAGCACGGCAGACCGGTGGCGCGGATCGTGCCGATGAACGGGGAGCGGAAGCGCGACAGGCTGATCCGCGAAGGGGTGCTGATCCCTGCGCGGCGGCCGAAGGGAGAGCTCCCCGAGGCGATCAGTGTCAAGGGTGACGTGAGGCTGAGCGAGATCGTCCTCGAGATGCGCGACTGAGCGCGTACTTCGACACCTCGGCGTTCGTCAAGCTCGTGCTACCCGAGCCTGGGTCCGGTCAGGCGCGGCGGATCTGGCGGCGCGCGGGCTCGTGTCACGCCTCCGTCGCTCTGCTCGCGGAGGCGCGCGCTGCTCTCTCGCGCGCGCGCCGTCTGGCTCGGTTGACCGGAGCGGAGCACGACGCGGCCGTCCGGAGGCTTCTCGACCTGTGGCCGGAGCTGGAGGGGCTCGAGCTGACCGAATCGCTGGCGCACCGCGCTGGCGAGCTCGCCGAGCGGTGCGGGCTGCGCGGCTACGACGCGATCCACCTCGCCTCCGCCGAGGCGATCCTCGACGAGGGCGACGTGATGGTCGTCTCCGACGAGCGGCTCGCGCAGGCGGCGGCGTCGATCGGGATCGACGCCCTGATCCCCGCCGAGGGATAGGGGTCACGCGGTGCGCGCGGTCTCGGGTAGCCGGGCCTCGATCGCGGCGACGCGCTCGAGCGAGCGCTGCGCTCCGAGGCGCTCGCAGATCTCGCGCGCCTCGGCGACGAGCGGGGCAGCATCCGCACCACGGTCGTCCCGCAGCAGCGCGTCGGCGTAGTCGCAGAGGATCTCGACCACCCAGGGCACGAGGTTGCGGCTCCGGGCCGCCGCGAGCGCGACGCCGAGCCGGTCGACCGCGGTGTCGTGGTCGCCCGCGAGGGAGGCGCGGACGCCCTCGAGTCGCGTGAACTGGCAGTTGAGGACGCGCGAGGGATGGCGTCCGAGGAGCGGGCGCACCTCGGCCAGCACGCCGTCCGCCACCTCGGGGTCGGAGAGGTGGGGCAGGGCCAGGCACAGCGCGCGAAGGCCCTCCGCCAGCGGCCAGTCCCCGTCCCGCTGGGGGCCGAGCTGCGTCTCGATCATCGCCCGGCCGTGGCGCGCGAGCTCGTCGTGCCTGCCGGCCGCGAGCGCTTGCAGCTTCCCGACCTCGGCCTGCAGGTACCGATCCTGGAGGTTCGCCTCGTCGTAGGCGCGCGCCGACGCGGCGGTCAGGAGCTCGCCGAGCTCCGCGTCGAGACCGCGCTCCCACAGCACCTCCGCGAGGTCGTTGGAGGGGTTGTAGAGCTCCGTGCTGCGATCGACCGATCGGTGGAGCGCCAGGGCCTCGTCCCAGCGCCCGACATCGCGATACTCGCTCGCGAGGACGTCGGAGAACCGGACCGTCCACTCGCGGTCGCCTCTCCTCCGTGCGAGCTCGAGGGCGACCTCGAGGTCCTTCCCGAGGTTGTCCGCGCGATCGAGACGCTCCTCGATCACCCTGATGTTGTTGTAAGCCCTGAGCGCCTCGTAGGCCAGGTCGTGATCGAGGGCGATCGCGAGCGCGTGTCGGAGCAGGGCCGATGCCTCCTCGGCGTGCTCCTCCTGCAGGAGGATCGCCTTGGTGTTCAGCGCGCTCGAGAGCACGGCCGGCAGGCGCTCGCGCTCCGCGATCAGCAGCGCCTCCTCGACGAGGGCGCGGGCGCGCTCCGACTCCCCGGTGAAGATCTGGATCCGCGCGAGCTCGGCTGCGAGCGTCGCCGTGTCGGCGTCGGGCTCGTCGGCGGCCAGCGCCGCGAAGGCCTCCTCGCCGAGCGCGACGGCCTCTTCGATCCGCCCGAGCTGCCAGACGGCTCGTGCGATGCCGGCGGTCGTCCTTGCCGCCGCATGCGTGTCACCCGCCGCGGAGTAGAGATCACGCGCGTCGACGAGCAATCGCTCGGCGTCGGCCATGCGCGCGCCGGCCCGTGCCGTGTTCCCGGCGCGCTCGAGGAGGGCGGCGCGCGTCGGCGCGTCGTCCGTGAGCGACGCCGCCGAGGTGAAGGCGCGCTGCGCCTCCTCGGTGGCCGCGAGCGACGTCGCACGCTCCCCTGCCCGCTCGAGCCATTCGCGCGCTCGGGCGCGGATCTCCGCGGCGTCGGCGGCCGACTCGTCGGCTGCTGCGGCGTCCGCGTAGTGGGCGGCGATCACCTCGGCGATCTCGTCCGGGTCCAGGCCGGCGTCTTCGGCCAGGTAACGCGCGGCCGCGAGGTGGCGCTGCTTGCGATCGTGGCGCGAGAGCGTGTCGTACGCGACGCGCTGGACGAGCGCCTGGAGGAAGCCGTACTGGCCACGTTCGGGAGAGCGCGGATCGGAGTCGAGGAAGAGGAGCTCCTTGCGAACGAGGCCCGAGAGCACCTCGTCGACGACGTGGTCGTCGAGACCGGACAGCGCGGCGAGGCCGCGTGGCGCGAACGTCTTGCCGAGGACGGACGCATCCTGGAGCAGCCGCCGCGCCTCGGGGTCGAGTCCGTCGAGCCGCGCGGCGATCAGCGCGTGCAGGGTCTCGGGCACTGCGTGCGCGTCGAGCTCGCCCACCACCCGGTAGCCACCGTCGCCTGGCTCGAGGGCGCCGCGGTCGAGCAGCATGCGGACCGTCTCGACGGCGTACAGGGGGATCCCGTCGGCCCGCTCACGGATGCGTGCGAGCGGCTCGTCGGGGAGCCCGGGCACGAGTCCCCGCAGCAGGGCGTCGATCGCCTCGTCGGGGAGCGGCTCGAGCGCGAGCGAGGCGGCGTTGCGCACGGTCGCCCCGAACCCCGGATGGCGCTCGACGACCTCGGGTCGGGCGAGCGTGACCACGAGGATCGGATGGCTGCGCGACCACTCGAGCAGGTAGGAGAGGAAGTCGACCAGCGCGCTGTCGGCCCACTGGAGATCCTCGACGACGAGGATCACCGGTTCCTGCTCGGCCATCCGCTCGAAGAACAGCCGCCACGCCGAGAAGAGATCCTCGCGGTCGGGGGCGACGCGGTCGGTGAGCCCGAGCAGGTGCAGCAGCCGTGGCTCGACGAACGCTCGCTCGGCAGCGTCGAGCACGATCTCCTCGAGCGTCGCGCGGAGCTTGGTCGTCGCGGCCTCCGCAGGCTCGTCCTCCGTGATGCGAGCCCGCATGCGCACCATCTCGGCGAGCGCCCAGTACGAGACGCCCTCGCCGTACGCCAGGCAGCGGCCCTTGTGCCACCAGGCCGAGTCGACGAGGCCGTCGACGTACTTCTCGAACTCCCACCCGAGCCGCGACTTGCCGATGCCGGCGACGCCGACGACCGAGATCAGGTGAGCGCGCCGGTCGTCGGCAGTGGCATGGAACAGCTCCTTCATCAGCCGCAGCTCACGATCGCGGCCGACGAACGGCGCCTCGAACCCGACGGAGCGGCCCTCGCCGCCGCGACTGGCGACGATCCTGAGCGCGCGGTGGAGGAGCACGGGCTCGCTCTTGCCCTTGAGCTGGTGCTCGCCTGCGTCCGCGTAGGCGATGGCGGCGTCGCTGGCGCGGCGGGTGGCGTCGCCGACCAGGACGGTGCCCGGCTCGGCGGCGGACTGGATGCGGCTGGCGGTGTTGACGAGGTCGCCGGCGACCATGCCCTGGTCGGTTGCGCCGAGCGTGACGGCCGCCTCGCCGGTGAGCACACCGGCGCGGGCCCGCAGCTGTGGCGCTCCGACCGCTGTGCCGAGCGCCTCGACGGCGTCGACGAGGTCGAGGGCGGCGCGGACGGCGCGCTCGGCGTCGTCCTCGGTGGCGGTCGGGGCGCCCCAGACGGCCATCACGGCGTCGCCGATGAACTTCTCGACGGTGCCGCCGTAGCGCTCGATCACGGTGCGCGCGGTCTCGAAGTAGCGGGTCAGCAGCTCCCGTGTGTCCTCGGCGTCGCGTCCCTCGCTGGCCGTGGTGAAGCCGACGAGATCGGCGAACAGCACGCTCACGAGCCGTCGCTCCGCCACCGGCACTGCGGTGCCCGTTTGCCCACCCGCCGAAGTCGACTCCTGGCTCTGAGCCACCAGCGCTGTCCCGCACGCCGAGCAGAAGCGCGCGCCCGGCTCGACGGCCGCGGCGCACGACGGGCAGCTGCGCGTCAACGGCGTGCCGCACTGCGAGCAGAACCTTGCAGCGTCGCCGTTCTCGGTGCCACACGCGCCACACAGCATGGGGCGATGCTACGCCGATCGAGCGGTGTTCCGATAGAACGCTACAAAACAGCCTTGAAAGGCGCTACAATTTTCGCACATGGACGTCGGCATCCGCGAGCTCCGCGCGCACCTGAGCCGCTACGTCGAGCAGGTGAAGGCCGGCGAGGAGATCGTCGTCACCGAGCACGGCAGACCGGTGGCGCGGATCGTGCCGATGAACGGGGAGCGGAAGCGCGACAGGCTGATCCGCGAAGGGGTGCTGATCCCTGCGCGGCGGCCGAAGGGAGAGCTCCCCGAGGCGATCAGTGTCAAGGGTGACGTGAGGCTGAGCGAGATCGTCCTCGAGATGCGCGACTGAGCGCGTACTTCGACACCTCGGCGTTCGTCAAGCTCGTGCTACCCGAGCCTGGGTCCGGTCAGGCGCGGCGGATCTGGCGGCGCGCGGGCTCGTGTCACGCCTCCGTCGCTCTGCTCGCGGAGGCGCGCGCTGCTCTCTCGCGCGCGCGCCGTCTGGCTCGGTTGACCGGAGCGGAGCACGACGCGGCCGTCCGGAGGCTTCTCGACCTGTGGCCGGAGCTGGAGGGGCTCGAGCTGACCGAATCGCTGGCGCACCGCGCTGGCGAGCTCGCCGAGCGGTGCGGGCTGCGCGGCTACGACGCGATCCACCTCGCCTCCGCCGAGGCGATCCTCGACGAGGGCGACGTGATGGTCGTCTCCGACGAGCGGCTCGCGCAGGCGGCGGCGTCGATCGGGATCGACGCCCTGATCCCCGCCGAGGGATAGGGGTCACGCGGTGCGCGCGGTCTCGGGTAGCCGGGCCTCGATCGCGGCGACGCGCTCGAGCGAGCGCTGCGCTCCGAGGCGCTCGCAGATCTCGCGCGCCTCGGCGACGAGCGGGGCAGCATCCGCACCACGGTCGTCCCGCAGCAGCGCGTCGGCGTAGTCGCAGAGGATCTCGACCACCCAGGGCACGAGGTTGCGGCTCCGGGCCGCCGCGAGCGCGACGCCGAGCCGGTCGACCGCGGTGTCGTGGTCGCCCGCGAGGGAGGCGCGGACGCCCTCGAGTCGCGTGAACTGGCAGTTGAGGACGCGCGAGGGATGGCGTCCGAGGAGCGGGCGCACCTCGGCCAGCACGCCGTCCGCCACCTCGGGGTCGGAGAGGTGGGGCAGGGCCAGGCACAGCGCGCGAAGGCCCTCCGCCAGCGGCCAGTCCCCGTCCCGCTGGGGGCCGAGCTGCGTCTCGATCATCGCCCGGCCGTGGCGCGCGAGCTCGTCGTGCCTGCCGGCCGCGAGCGCTTGCAGCTTCCCGACCTCGGCCTGCAGGTACCGATCCTGGAGGTTCGCCTCGTCGTAGGCGCGCGCCGACGCGGCGGTCAGGAGCTCGCCGAGCTCCGCGTCGAGACCGCGCTCCCACAGCACCTCCGCGAGGTCGTTGGAGGGGTTGTAGAGCTCCGTGCTGCGATCGACCGATCGGTGGAGCGCCAGGGCCTCGTCCCAGCGCCCGACATCGCGATACTCGCTCGCGAGGACGTCGGAGAACCGGACCGTCCACTCGCGGTCGCCTCTCCTCCGTGCGAGCTCGAGGGCGACCTCGAGGTCCTTCCCGAGGTTGTCCGCGCGATCGAGACGCTCCTCGATCACCCTGATGTTGTTGTAAGCCCTGAGCGCCTCGTAGGCCAGGTCGTGATCGAGGGCGATCGCGAGCGCGTGTCGGAGCAGGGCCGATGCCTCCTCGGCGTGCTCCTCCTGCAGGAGGATCGCCTTGGTGTTCAGCGCGCTCGAGAGCACGGCCGGCAGGCGCTCGCGCTCCGCGATCAGCAGCGCCTCCTCGACGAGGGCGCGGGCGCGCTCCGACTCCCCGGTGAAGATCTGGATCCGCGCGAGCTCGGCTGCGAGCGTCGCCGTGTCGGCGTCGGGCTCGTCGGCGGCCAGCGCCGCGAAGGCCTCCTCGCCGAGCGCGACGGCCTCTTCGATCCGCCCGAGCTGCCAGACGGCTCGTGCGATGCCGGCGGTCGTCCTTGCCGCCGCATGCGTGTCACCCGCCGCGGAGTAGAGATCACGCGCGTCGACGAGCAATCGCTCGGCGTCGGCCATGCGCGCGCCGGCCCGTGCCGTGTTCCCGGCGCGCTCGAGGAGGGCGGCGCGCGTCGGCGCGTCGTCCGTGAGCGACGCCGCCGAGGTGAAGGCGCGCTGCGCCTCCTCGGTGGCCGCGAGCGACGTCGCACGCTCCCCTGCCCGCTCGAGCCATTCGCGCGCTCGGGCGCGGATCTCCGCGGCGTCGGCGGCCGACTCGTCGGCTGCTGCGGCGTCCGCGTAGTGGGCGGCGATCACCTCGGCGATCTCGTCCGGGTCCAGGCCGGCGTCTTCGGCCAGGTAACGCGCGGCCGCGAGGTGGCGCTGCTTGCGATCGTGGCGCGAGAGCGTGTCGTACGCGACGCGCTGGACGAGCGCCTGGAGGAAGCCGTACTGGCCACGTTCGGGAGAGCGCGGATCGGAGTCGAGGAAGAGGAGCTCCTTGCGAACGAGGCCCGAGAGCACCTCGTCGACGACGTGGTCGTCGAGACCGGACAGCGCGGCGAGGCCGCGTGGCGCGAACGTCTTGCCGAGGACGGACGCATCCTGGAGCAGCCGCCGCGCCTCGGGGTCGAGTCCGTCGAGCCGCGCGGCGATCAGCGCGTGCAGGGTCTCGGGCACTGCGTGCGCGTCGAGCTCGCCCACCACCCGGTAGCCACCGTCGCCTGGCTCGAGGGCGCCGCGGTCGAGCAGCATGCGGACCGTCTCGACGGCGTACAGGGGGATCCCGTCGGCCCGCTCACGGATGCGTGCGAGCGGCTCGTCGGGGAGCCCGGGCACGAGTCCCCGCAGCAGGGCGTCGATCGCCTCGTCGGGGAGCGGCTCGAGCGCGAGCGAGGCGGCGTTGCGCACGGTCGCCCCGAACCCCGGATGGCGCTCGACGACCTCGGGTCGGGCGAGCGTGACCACGAGGATCGGATGGCTGCGCGACCACTCGAGCAGGTAGGAGAGGAAGTCGACCAGCGCGCTGTCGGCCCACTGGAGATCCTCGACGACGAGGATCACCGGTTCCTGCTCGGCCATCCGCTCGAAGAACAGCCGCCACGCCGAGAAGAGATCCTCGCGGTCGGGGGCGACGCGGTCGGTGAGCCCGAGCAGGTGCAGCAGCCGTGGCTCGACGAACGCTCGCTCGGCAGCGTCGAGCACGATCTCCTCGAGCGTCGCGCGGAGCTTGGTCGTCGCGGCCTCCGCAGGCTCGTCCTCCGTGATGCGAGCCCGCATGCGCACCATCTCGGCGAGCGCCCAGTACGAGACGCCCTCGCCGTACGCCAGGCAGCGGCCCTTGTGCCACCAGGCCGAGTCGACGAGGCCGTCGACGTACTTCTCGAACTCCCACCCGAGCCGCGACTTGCCGATGCCGGCGACGCCGACGACCGAGATCAGGTGAGCGCGCCGGTCGTCGGCAGTGGCATGGAACAGCTCCTTCATCAGCCGCAGCTCACGATCGCGGCCGACGAACGGCGCCTCGAACCCGACGGAGCGGCCCTCGCCGCCGCGACTGGCGACGATCCTGAGCGCGCGGTGGAGGAGCACGGGCTCGCTCTTGCCCTTGAGCTGGTGCTCGCCTGCGTCCGCGTAGGCGATGGCGGCGTCGCTGGCGCGGCGGGTGGCGTCGCCGACCAGGACGGTGCCCGGCTCGGCGGCGGACTGGATGCGGCTGGCGGTGTTGACGAGGTCGCCGGCGACCATGCCCTGGTCGGTTGCGCCGAGCGTGACGGCCGCCTCGCCGGTGAGCACACCGGCGCGGGCCCGCAGCTGTGGCGCTCCGACCGCTGTGCCGAGCGCCTCGACGGCGTCGACGAGGTCGAGGGCGGCGCGGACGGCGCGCTCGGCGTCGTCCTCGGTGGCGGTCGGGGCGCCCCAGACGGCCATCACGGCGTCGCCGATGAACTTCTCGACGGTGCCGCCGTAGCGCTCGATCACGGTGCGCGCGGTCTCGAAGTAGCGGGTCAGCAGCTCCCGTGTGTCCTCGGCGTCCCGGCTCTCCGACGCGGTCGTGAAGCCCACGAGATCGGCGAACAGCACCGACACGAGCCGTCGCTCCGCCACCGGCACCGGGATGCCGTGACCCGGCCCCGCGTTCGAGGCCCTGGCGTCGGCGGGCGTGTGGCTCTGAGCCACGAGCGACGTCCCGCACTCGCCGCAGAACTTCGCGGTCGGGGCGTTGGCGGTGCCGCAGTCCGGGCAGGCGAGGAGGAGTGGCGCGCCGCACTCGCCGCAGAACTTCCGGCCCGCCTCGTTGGCGGACGAGCACGCGCTGCAGATCACGCGCCTGCCCTCCGTGCGACGCCCGTGATGCACATCGAGGACGAATCTACCGCAGCGCGGGACGCCTCCTTCGTCTCTGGCCCTCTGCGACACGGCTACGCTCGACGCGTGGCCGACCAGCCGCTCAAGCCAGCCCAGGCCGCCGACGCGGCCGCCGAGGTGCGCGCCGACGAGGCGCAGGCGCTCGCCCGCGCCTGGTGGAGGCGCGTGCCGCAGGTGGTGACGCGTCCGCGGGCGGTGTTCGAGGCTCTGGGGGAGACCGACGACGCGGACGTCGACGCGCGCGCGGAGCCCGTGCTCGCGATCACGATCCTCGCGGGCATCGCGGCGCTGCTGCTCACCCCGACCTGGGCCCGCCTGCTCGACGACCCTGCGATCGACGGGCTCGTCGTCGCCGTCCTCACCTTCGTCGGCGGGCTGTTCTATGGTGCGGCCGGGTACTTCCTGCTCGGCCTCGCGCTCTGGCTCGGTGCAAAGGGGGTCGGCGTCGAGACGCCGTTCCGCATCGCCCGGCAGCTCGTCGCGTTCGCCGCTCTGCCGCTCGCGCTGTCGCTCGCCGTCCTCCTCCCGGCGATCCTGCTCGGGTTCGGCAGCGACTGGTTCCGCACGGGCGGGTCGGACGAGGGGATCGGGCGGGACACCGTGACCGCGATCGGCCTCGGTTTCGGGGTGTGGTCGTGCGCGCTGGTCGCGATCGGACTGCGGTCGACGTTCCGGCTGCCCTGGCGCGGCGTCGTGGGCGCGCTCGGGCTCGCAGCGGTGCTCGTGGCGGCGATCGCCGTCCTCCCCGGCGTCCTGTTGGTGCGGGGCTTGCCCCGCCCGGCCGCGCGACCCGGTCTGCGGACGGTAGTGCGGTGCGGTGCGCCCGGGCCGGGCGAGCCCGGCCCCTACGGGGCCTCGGTCACCTCGCGCTCGGCGAGCGCCTGCTCGAAGGCCTCGAGCTCCTCGTCGGAGATCGCGTACGTGTGGACGCCCTCCGGGAAGCGGCGGGCGCGCACGTCGTCCGCGTAGGTCGCGACCGCATCGCGGATCACGGGGGCGACGTCGGCGTACTTCTTCACGAAGCGCGGCGTCGTCCCCTCGTACAGGCCGAGCATGTCGTGCCACACGAGCACCTGTCCGTCGGTGCCCGCGCCGGCGCCGATGCCGATCGTCGGGATCGACAGCGCCTCGGACACCCGGGTCGCGACGGGCGACGGCACCGCCTCGAGGACGACCGCGAAGCAGCCCTCGGCCTCGAGCGCCAGCGCGTCGTCGAGCAGGCGCTCCGCCTTCTCGGCAGTGCGTCCCTGCGCCCGGAAGCCGCCGAGCATGGTCGCCGTCTGCGGGGTGAGCCCCACGTGGCCCATCACCGGCACGCCGGCGCCGACGATCGCGCGGACGCGCGGCAGCATCGGGCCGGCGCCCTCGAGCTTGACGGCGTCCGCGCCCGCGTCCTTGACGAAGCGGACGGCGTTCGTGACCGCCTCCTCGTCGGAGACCTGGTACGAGCCGAACGGCATGTCGGCGACGACGAGCGGCCGTCGCGCCCCCCGCGTGACCGCTCGCGTGAGGACGAGCATCTCCTCCATCGTCGCCGGCACGGTCGAGTCGTGGCCCAGCACCGTCATCGCCGCGGAGTCGCCGACGAGGATCACGTCCACACCCGCCTCGTCGGCGAGCCTGCCGGACGGGGCATCGTAGGCGGTGACCATCACGATCGGCTGCGCGCGCGCCTTGAGGTCGGCGAGCTCGGGAAGCGCGAGCTTCCCCGGGGCGGGAGTGCCGGGGGCGGGGATGCGAGGGCGGGTGCTCATGGGGTCTCCTCCAGGGGGACGTTGTCGATCAGGCGGACGCCGCCGACCTCGACGGCAGCGGCGAGAACAGGGGGGTCGAAGGGCGCGACGACGACGTAGTCGGGATCCAGTCCCGCCTCCTCCAGCACCCGGCGCGCGGCGTCGGGGTCGCGCGTCGCGAGGGCGCGGGGCAGCGCGAGGGCTCGCGCGCGGTCGGCCGCGGAGAGGCGCTCGTTGCGCGAGGAGAGAGCGAGCCCGTCGGCGTCACGGACGGTCGGGACGACGACGATCTCCGGCTCGAGGTGGAGATCGCGCGCCATCCGCCGCACGACCTCCACCTGCTGCGCGTCCTTCTGGCCGAAGTAGGCGCGGTCGGGCCGGACGATCGTGAAGAGCTTCAGGCAGACGGTGGCGACGCCGCGGAAGTGCCCGGGGCGGTGCGCCCCCTCGAGGATCGAGCCGAGCTCGGTCACGTCCACCCAGGTCTGGTAGCCGGCCGGGTACAGCTCCGCCGCGTCCGGCGCGAACACGAGGTCGACGCCCGCGTCGCGCGCGGCCGCGAGGTCGTGCTCCTCGTCGCGGGGGTAGCCGTCCAGGTCGGCTGCGTCGGAGAACTGCGACGGGTTGACGAAGAGGCTGAGCACGACCGTGTCGCACGCCGCCCGCGCGGCGGCGAGAAGCGCCCGGTGACCGGCGTGGAGCGCGCCCATCGTGGGGACGAGGCCGATCGTGCCGTGCCGGCGTGCTGCGAGCGCGTCGCGCAGCTCGGCGACCGTGCGGCAGACCCGGGGAGCGCGCCGCTCCGTGTCGACCGTCCGCCCGGGGACGACCCCGACCTGGCGCGCGGTGAGGAGCATGAGCGCCCGGTAGGCGTCCTCGACCTCGCGCTGCTCGTCGTGGATCTCCGCCAGGTGTCGCTCGACGGTCTCCCAGTCGCCGCGGTCGATGGGGCCCGTCAGGGCGAAGTCGTTCTCGATCACGCGGCGCATCAACGGCTCGAGCGCCTCGGGCGGAGCGCCGGCCGCCGCGAGCAGGGCACCGCCGGCCCGTCGCAGGGTGACGAGGTAGTTGCCCGCCATCACGGCGCCGGCGTGGTAGAGGACGCGCCGGCCGTCGGCGAGGTCGAACGGCGTCAGGCCGAGCAGTCCCGCGAGCTCGAGCGCCGCTGCTCGCGCGTCGCCCGTCTCCGCGGTCACCGCGCAGAACGCGCCGTCCAGCTGCTCAGGACCGCGAGCGCGGGTGAACGTCTGCAGCGGGTGGAGGGAGAACCGGCGCGCATGGGGGTCGAGCGCCGCCAGCGGCGTCGCGCCGCTGACGTGGGCGACCCAGGGGCCGGGGTCGATCCCCGCGGCGACCTCCGCGATCGCCCGGTCGGGGACGCAGAGCAGCACGAGCCCGGGCGAGGGCGCGTCGAGCTTGACCCCGCGCTCGCGGAGTCGTGCGCTCATCGCGCTGCCGACGCGCCCGCGCGCGCCGATCACTCTCACGCTGTCGATCAGTCCGTGCTCCAGTTCCGTCGGGATACCGGGCCTGTTCGGGACCATAGCGAAGGGGCGCACCGCTGCGGCGGTGTCTTCCGCTTCGCGGGAGACACCTAGACCACCGGTCTAGGTGCTTCTCGCGTCAGCGAGAAGCACCCGCCAGTCGCTCGCGCAACGTCGACCGCACCGTCGGCCAGTCGCCGTCGAGGATCGCGTACCAGGCGGTGTCGCGGCTCTCGCCGCCCCGCACGAGCATGTGCTGGCGGTGGATGCCCTCGAAGGTCGCGCCGAGCGCCTCCAGCGCCGCTCGCGAGCGCTCGTTCAGGGCGTCGGTCTTCAGCTCCACCCGGCGGCAGCCCCACGTCTCGAAGGCGTGCGTGAGCATCAGCAGCTTGGCCTCGACGTTCACCCCGGTGCCCCACACGTCGGGATGCAGCCACGTCCAGCCGATCTCGACGCTCCGGTGCTCCGGGCGCAGCGCGAGGAAGCGCGTCGAGCCGACGACGCGCCCGTCGGCGACCGTCGCGAAGGGGAGCTCGGCGCCCGCCTCGGCAGCCTCGAGCGCTGCGTCGGCCCACGCGGCCAGCCCCGCTCGCGTCGCGGGCCGTGCGATCGAGAGCCACTGCCACGTCCGTGGATCGCGCGAGGCCGCCCAGAGGCCGTCGAGGTGCTCCGCCCGCAGCGGCTCGAGCCGGACGAGCCGACCCTCGAGCGTCTGGGACCGCCACCTGGACACGGGCGGCAGCATTACACTGACGAACGTGCCCATCTACGAGTACGCATGCATGCAGTGCGAGGAGCACTTCGAGGAGCTCGTCCGCAACGCGGAGCAGGTGGTGACGTGTCCGAGCTGCGGGGCGGCCAAGGTCGTGAAGCAGCTCTCCTCGTTCGCCATCCGCGCAGCCTCGCCCACGCCGAGCTTCAGCGGCCCCTCGGGTGGGGGCGGCGGCTGCTGCGGCGGCTCCTGCGGCTGCCACTAGCCACGTCCGCGGGCGCGCGTACACTCCACGCGCCGTGGATGCCCCCGCGCGCGCCGAGTCTCTCCGCTCCCACGCTGCCGCGACCGCCGGCTGCACGGCGTGCGCCCTCGCCGAGACGCGAGAGGTGCACTCCGATCATCGCGCCCGCATAGGCGAGGTCGCAGATCCAGTCCCGATCCGACACCGCGTCCAGGGAGTTCTCGCTGATCCGCGCGAAGCCCAGCTCGCGCCGGAGCATCTC
>CAZUVW010000066.1:0-13396 GCA_964623875.1 uncultured Gaiellales bacterium | reverse complement strand
CGGCTCCTCCCCGCGCCGTGGGCGCTACCCCGCCGACTCGAGCGCGACTCCGGCGCGGGCGCGCATCCGCTCCAGGGCGGCGCCGACGAACTCGCGGAACAGCGGCGCCGGACGGGTCGGCCGCGACTTGAACTCGGGATGGAACTGGCTCGCGACGAACCACGGGTGGTCGACGAGCTCGACGATCTCCACGAGCCGGCCCTGCTGGAACGTGCCGGAGACCACGAGCCCCTGCTCCACGAGCAGATCGCGGTAGTGGTTGTTGACCTCGTAGCGGTGTCGGTGCCGCTCGTGGATCGTCGCCGCGCCGTAGATCTCGCGCGCGCGCGTGCCGTCGGCCAGCTCGACCGCCTGCGCGCCGAGCCGCATCGTCCCGCCCAGGTCCTCGATCCCCTTCTGCTCGGGCAGCAGGTCGATCACCGGGTAGGGCGTCTCGGGATCCATCTCGGTCGAGTTCGCGCCCACGAGCCCACAGACGTTGCGCGCGAACTCCGACACGGCGACCTGCATGCCGAGGCAGATGCCCAGGTACGGGATGCCCTCCTCGCGCGCCACCCGGCACGCGAGCAGCTTCCCCTCCCAGCCACGGCTGCCGAAGCCCCCCGGAACGAGCACGCCGTCGACCTGGTCGAGCTCGCGCAGCGCCTCCTCGTACGACATGTGCTCCGCATCGACCCACCGCACCCGCACCATGGCGCCCTGGTGGACGCCGGCGTGCTTGAGCGCCTCGTGGACGGACAGGTAGGCGTCGTGGAGCTTGACGTACTTCCCGACCATCGCGATCTCGACGTCCTCGCGCCGCTGGGCGATCCGGGCGGTGAGCTCCTTCCACTCGCCGAGCTCGGCCGGGGGGCAGTCGAGGCCGAGCTGCTCGCAGACCAGCGCGTCGAGGCCCTCGCCCATCAGCAGCTCCGGGATCGTGTAGACGTCCGCGACGTCGGGCGAGGAGATCACGGCGCGCGGATCGATGTCCGCGAACAGGGCGATCTTGTCGCGGATCTCCTCCGAGAGCAGGTCTCGCGAGCGGCAGACGACCACGTCGGGGTGGATGCCGATGCGCCGCAGCTCGTTGACGGAGTGCTGGGTCGGCTTGGTCTTCAGCTCGCCGGCCGCGTCGATGAACGGCACGAGCGTGACGTGGAGGTAGACGACGTTCTCGGGCCCCACCTCGCGCCGGAACTGCCGGATCGCCTCCAGGAAGGGCAGCGACTCGATGTCGCCGACGGTGCCGCCGATCTCCGAGATGACCACATCGGTGGGCGCCGCCTGCGCGCCACGGCGGATGCGGGCCTTGATCTCGTTCGTGATGTGCGGGATCACCTGCACGGTCGCCCCCAGGAACTCGCCCTTGCGCTCCTTGCGCAGGACGGCGTCCCAGACGGCGCCTGCCGAGTGGCTCGCGTTCCGGGAGAGGTTCTCGTCGATGAACCGCTCGTAGTGCCCGAGGTCGAGATCGGTCTCGGCGCCGTCCTCGGTCACGAACACCTCGCCGTGCTGGAAGGGGCTCATCGTGCCCGGGTCGACGTTGAGGTACGGATCGAACTTCTGCGCCTGGACGCGCAGCCCGCGAGCCTTGAGCAGGCGTCCGAGCGAGGCCGCGACGATCCCCTTCCCGAGCGCCGAGACGACACCGCCGGTGACGAAGACGTACTTGGTCGGGTGCTCGTTCACGCCCTGCACCCGTCGGACGAGTCCGCGGGGACGGCGGGGCCAGCGGTCACGCCCTGCGCTCTGCGGCCCGGGAGACGCCTCACGGACTCCCAACCTAGCACGCCCTTGCAGGCGCTCTCTCGCCGCTCGACCGCCATCGCCTCGGAGATCGTAGGTGCCGCGCAGGACGACCGTCCCGCGACGGTCTCACCCCGACGGCCGGGGCCCACGGCGACTAGCGTGCGGGTTGGTGCGCGTGCCCCACGAGCCGAACGGCGGTCACGACGGCGTTCCCGATCCGGGCCGGGTCGTCGAGCTGCGACGCGCCTCGCTCGAGCGGGCGGGGTACGACGCGGAGCAGGCCGCCGAGCTCGCGCGCCGCCTCGACGTCGACCTCCAGGCCGCGCTCGCGCCTCGCCGACAGGGCCTCCCGGCCGACGTGGCCTTCCAGATCGCGCTGTCGAGCGGCGGCCGAACGGTGTTCTGAGCCCGCGTCGCGCGAGCGACGCGGGCGACGCTCAGGCGCCGCCGTCCGTCGCGGTCAGCGCGGCGACGAACTCCCGCCCGCCGAGCATCCGCTCGAGCTCCGCCTGCCGCGCGTCGTCGTCCAGCACCTCGATGGTCGTGTGCGTCGGGTCCCCGGGGACCTTCTCGACCCGGAGGTGGAGGTCCGCGACGCTGGCGATCTGCGGCAGGTGGGTGATCGTCACCACCTGCGCCCGCCCGGCGAGCCGGCGGAGCGCGTCGGCGACCCGGTGCGCGGTCACGCCGCCGATGCCGGCGTCGATCTCGTCGAACACGAGCGTCTCGCCGCCCGCGACGGTGGCCAGCGCGAGCGCGATCCGCGAGAGCTCGCCGCCCGACACGGTCTCTGCGACGGGAGCGAGAGGGAGCCCGGCGTTCGGGCGAACGAGGTACACGGCCTCGTCGCGACCGGTCGGCCCGGGCTCGCGACCGCGGAGCTCGACCACGAGCTCCCCCTCCCCCATGCCGACGTCGCGCAGCTCGGCGGCGACCGCTGCGCCAAAGCGCGGCGCCGCGTCGGCGCGTGCCGCCGCGAGCTCGTCGGCCAGGACGCCGAACGCGCGCTCGGCCTCCGCGACGGCGGCGCGGGCGGCCTCGACGGGATCCCGCCCGTCGGCGAGCGCCTCCAGCTCCGATCGCGCCTCGTCGCGCCGCGCGAGGAGCTCGTCGAGCGTCGCCGTCCCGTAGCGGCGGCGCAGCTCGGCGATCCGCTGCAGTCGCGCCTCGACGGCCTCGACCCGCACCGGGTCGGTGTCCACGGAGGCGAGGAAGCCGCGCAGGTCACGTGCCACCTCACGGAGCCTCACGACGACGTCGCGCAGCTCGTCGGCGGCCGGGCCGAGCTCGGGTGCGACCCGCTCGAGGGGTGCGAGCGCGCGCTCGGCGATCCCGGACAATGCGACCGCGCCGTCGCCGTCCTCGGGGTCGAGCGCCGCCGCTGCGGTCGAGACGCCGGCGACCAGCTCGACGACGTGCCGGCCGCGCTCGCGCTCGGCGCGCAGCGCATCCTCCTCACCCGGCTCGAGGTCGGCCGCGTCCTCGACGAGCGCCCGCAGCTCGGCGTGCCGTGCGCGGGCCGAGCCTGCATCCCGCTCGAGCTCCGCGAGCGCCGCGCGGGCTGCCACCAGCGTGCGCCAGGCGGCTCGCGCCTGGGTGCGTCGCACCGCCTGCTCTGGCCCCGCGAACGCATCGAGATGGTCGAGCTGGAACGAGGGGCGGGCGAGGCGCCTTTGCTCGAACTGACCCGACATCGCGATCAGTCGCTCGGTCGCCGCAGCGAGGTCCTCCCGCGTGATCGCCCTCCCCCAGGCGTAGGCCCGGGTGCGGCCATCGGCGAAGACCCTCCGCGCGAGCACGAGTCCCGGTTCGTCCTCGGGGCGCAGCTCGGCGAGCTGCTCCAGGCCCTCCTCGGCGAAGAACCCCTCCGGCACGTCGATCTCCGCCTCGACGTACGCCTCGCTCCCCGCCGAGCCGATCGCCGCGCTGTCCCCCTTCACCCCGAGCAGCAGGCCGATCGCCTGCGCGAAGATCGTCTTCCCCGCGCCCGTCTCCCCGGTCACGGCCACGAGCCCTGCTCCCAGGCGGAGGTCGGCGGCCCTGATGAGCGCGAGGTTCTCGATCCTCAGCGCGCGCAGCATCCAGCGATTGTAGGGGCCGGGCTTGCCCGGCCCGGATCCCCGAGGCCTCTCCCCGCGCGTGTCGGTCTGATCGTCCCGGAGACCACGTCAGGTCGCGAACGTCGTCCGGTAGCGCCCGACGAACGTCGCCCCGGGCAGCATCCCGAGCAGGGAGTGATTCGGGCCGAGCGTCACCGCCACCCGCTCGCCGGGGCCCGCGTCCCCGACGCGATGTCCGTCGACGAGCACGGCGACGGCGACGTCGAGCGTGCGGTTCCACACCTCGATCTCGCGACCGCGGGGCACGACGAGCGGGCGGGCGTGCAACGAGTGGGGTGCGACGAACGTCACGGCGGTCGCGTCGATCCCCCACATCAGCACGGGCCCGCCGTTCGAGAGGTTGTACGCGGTCGAGCCGGACGGCGTGGAGCAGATGAGGCCGTCGCACGAGACCGTGCCGAGGTCCTCGCCGCCAACCGCCCACTCGAGCTCGACCATGCGTCCCAGCTCGGCGCTCGTGACGACGACGTCGTTGACGGCGACGTGGGCGCCGGACGTGCTGGCGTGCGTGGCGAGCGTGGGCAGCTCGACGCGCACGAGCTCGCCGGCGAAGGCCCGCGCGACACCGGTCTCGAGCTCGTCGGGCTCGATCGCGCAGAGGAACCCCACGCGGCCGAAGTTGACGCCGAGCACCGGTGTGCCCGCGCCGAGGAATCGCTGGAGCGCGCGGAGCATCGTCCCGTCGCCCCCGAGCACGACCGCGAGGTCGGCCCCCGCAGGGTCGCCGTGCTGCGGGAGACCGTGCTTCGCGGCCTCGTCCGCCTCGATCACGAGCTCGACGCCTGCGGCGCGCGCCACGGCTGCGACCCGCTCGACGCCGTCGCCGACCTGGTCCGGGCGGCCGTGCGTGAGCAGGACGGCCTTGCGGACGGGCGGATCAGGCGACGGCTGCGTCGATCCAGCGGGTGACGGCATCGGTGTCGGCATCGGTGTCGGTGAGGGCCTCGGCAGCGACCAGGTGGACGACGAACTCCCGATTGCCCTTCGGACCCGGGAGACCGGAGTCTACGATCCCCGCCACCCGCGCACCCCATGCGGCAGCCTCGGCGCAGAACGCCGCCAGCACGCGACGATGCACCTCGCGGTCGCGGACGACCCCCTTCTGCACCTCGGAGCGACCCGCCTCGAACTGGGGCTTCACGAGCACGAGCGCCTCCCAACCCGGGGCTGCGAGCGCGAGCGCCGGGCGGAGCACCGCGGTCGCGGAGATGAAGGAGACGTCGCAGGTGACGAGCTGCGGCGCGAACGGGAGCGACGCCAGGTGCCGCGCGTTGACCCGCTCCAGCACGATCACCCGCGGGTCGGCTCGCAGCCGCGGGTGCAGCTGCCCGTAGCCCACGTCGAGCGCGATCACGCGCGCCGCCCCGTGCTGGAGCAGGCAATCCGTGAAGCCCCCCGTCGAGGCTCCGAGGTCGAGGCAGTCCCGTCCGGCCGGGTCGACGCCGAGCACGTCCAGGGCGTGCGCGAGCTTCTGCCCCCCGCGTGAGACGTACGGTGGTGGGCGCTCGACGACGAGCGGCACGTCCTCGGCCACCTGCTGGCCCGGCTTGTCGAACCCGGGCACGAGCCCGGCGAGCACGAGCGCCTGCGCCTGGGAGCGGCTCTCGGCCAGGCCCCGCTCGACCAGGACGATGTCGAGGCGCTTGCGCATCGACTCGAGATATATCTCCCGTGGGAGGTCGGTGTCGTGGACGGGGCTCGGACGATCGTCGAGAGGGTGACGGCCGGCGGGGTCGAGCTCGTGCTCGAGCGCCCTGCCGCACCCGAGGAGCTCCTCGACGAGCGCCGCTTCGCCGACGACGAGTTCCTCCCCTACTGGGCCGAGCTCTGGCCGAGCGGCCTGGCGCTCGGCGAGGCGGTGGCGAGCCGCGCGCTCGACGGCGTGGACGTGCTCGAGCTCGGCTGCGGCCTGGGCGTGCCGTCGCTCGTCGCCGCTGCGCGGGGAGCGCAGGTCCTGGCCACGGACTGGGCGCCCGAGGCGCTCGCCCTGCTCGACCGGAACGCGCGGCGGAACGACCTGTCGCTCGAGACGCTGCGCGTGGACTGGCGCCAGCCCGCCATCCTCGGTGGGCGTCGGTTCGGGCTCGTCCTCGCCGCCGACCTCCTGTACGAGGCGCGCAACGTCGAGCCGCTGCTCGGCCTCCTCACGCAGGTGCTCGACACGGGAGGCGAAGCGGTGTTCGCCGACCCCGGCCGGGCTCACTCCAGGCCGTTCCTCGACCGAGCACGCCTGCGGGGCGTGGTCGTCCGCACCGAGGTACATCGCCTGCTGCCTCGCGGTGGGCTCCATCGCTGCCGGGATTCCCGGCCCGACGAGCTCACGCCGTCCTGACGGCGAGCTCCTCGACGAGGGCTGCGAGCACGGCCGTGTCCGCCTCGACCGCGTCGAGGCGCGCGCGGGCCCGTCGGGCGGCTTCCTGCGCGACGCCGCGAGCGCCCTCGACGCCGAGACGCGCCGCGTAGCCGTCGCCGTCGAGCACGTCGTCCACCGCCTGGAAGAGCAGCCCGAGCTCCTCGCCGAACGCGCGCCACGGTCTCTGCTCTTCCGCCTCGAGGCCGGCGACCCAGAGCCCCAGCCCGACGGAGGCGGCGAGGAGCCGTCCGGTCTTGAGCCGGTGCAGCTCGGCGAGGTCGGTGTCGCGTCCGGTGATGTCGAGGTACTGCCCGCCGATCATCCCGAGTGTCGCGTCCACGAGCTCGAGCGCCACCTCCCGTCGCTCGTACGAGAGCGCGAGGCGGAGCCCCTCGGCCAGCAGCGCGTCTCCTGCGAGAAGCGCGACGCCCTCGGTGAACGCGACGTGAGCGCTCGGTCGCCCACGGCGCTCGTCGTCGTCGTCCATCGCCGGGAGGTCGTCGTGGACGAGCGAGAACGTGTGCACCAGCTCCAGCGCGAGCCCTGCCGCCAGCGCCTCCGCGGCAGGCGCCCCGGCAGCCTCGGCCGTCGCGAGGCAGATGACCGGACGGATCCGCTTCCCGCCCCCCTCCAGCGCGTACCGGAGCGCCGCATCGAGCTCACCGAGCTCGGGCGCGAGCACGAGCTCCTGCAGGCCCCGCTCGACCAGGTCGCGGAGCGCGTCAGGCGCCAGCATCGGCGGCCTGCCGGGCCCGCTGCACCTCCGCCTCGATCTCCTTCGCGATCTCGGCGATCTCGGCGAGGCCGTCGACGGCGGCGTCGACGTCGCCGCCCTCCCCCGTGGCCGCCTCGAGCGCGTCGACGCGCACGCGCAGTCGCTCGAGCAGCTCCTCCGCCCGCTGCAGCGACTCGTTCGAGCCCGTCACAGCCGCACCGTCTCCCGGTGGACCCGCGACAGGATGCCGTTGACGAGGCGTGCCGCCTCCTCGCTGGCGTAGCGCTTGGCGAGCACCACGGCCTCGTTGATCGCAACCTCGGGCGGCACCGTTCCCTCCTCGAGCTCGTACACGCCGATCCGCAGGATGTTCCGCTCGAGCGTACCCAGGCGGTCGGCCGGCCAGCCCTCGGAGGCGGCGGTGACCCGCTCGTCGAGCGCGCCGGCAGCGTCGGCGACCGCTGCCGCGAGGGTGCTCGCGAACGCGTCGGGCTCGCCCTCGAAGAGCGATGCCAGCGGGCGCCCCGTGAGATCCCACTGGTAGAGGAGGAAGAGCGCCTGTCGACGCGCCTGGCGGCGGCTGGTGACCGTCGTCACGACGTGAGCCCGACCACCGACACGTCGACCCGGGCGGGCCGCTCAGTGAGCCTCGTGAGGGCCTCGGCGACCGCCCGCTGCACCTGCTCGCCGACCTCGGGCAGCACTCGTCCCGCCTCTGCCGTGATCGCGATCTGCACCTCCGCGCCGTCCGCGTCGGCGGTCACCTCGATCACCCTGCGCCCCCGCGCCAGCGCAGCCCCGGCGACACCCTCGACCGCGCCGGTCACGGTCGCGTCGAGCGCGTCCGCGGCGATCTCGATGCAACCTGCCGGGCCTGCGAGGACGAGCGGCTTGGTGCTCACCGCGTGGTCACACCCGGCGCAGCGACGGGAAGGTGGGCTCCATCTCCTCAAGGTACCCGGTCGAGTAGTCGCCCGACGCGAAGCCGCGGGAGCGGAGCACGTCGAGCGCCACCTCACGGGTGGTCGGGATCCCGGTCACCTCGAGCTCCTCGAGCGCGCGGATCGCGCGCGCGATCGCGGCGGGCCGGTCGACGTCGTGGACGATCACCTTCGCGATCATCGAGTCGTAGTACGGCGGGATCCTGGCGCCGTCGGCGATCGCGGTGTCGGTGCGGACGCCCGGGCCGAGCGGAGGACGGAACCGCTCGACGACGCCGGGCGCCGGCCGGAACCCGTGCGTGGGATCCTCGGCGTTGATCCGCACCTCGATCGCGTGCCCGCTCCGAGCGGCTCTGCCGGTCGCCGACAGCTCCTCCCCGGCGGCGATGCGCAGCTGCTCCCGGACGACGTCGACGCCCGTGACGAGCTCGCTGACCGGGTGCTCGACCTGCAGGCGGCAGTTCACCTCGATGAAGTAGGGCTCCCCGTCGGGGCCGAGCAGGAACTCGAACGTGCCGGCGTTCGTGTAGCCGACCTCGCGGCACGCGCGCTCGACCGCCGCCTCCATCGCTTCCCGTGTCTGCGGGGTGAGCGCCGGCGACGGGGACTCCTCGACCAGCTTCTGGTGACGCCGCTGGATCGAGCACTCGCGCTCGCCGAGCGTGAGCACGCCGCCGTGGGCGTCGCCGAGCACCTGGATCTCCACGTGGCGCGCGGGTCTGACCGCCAGCTCGAGGTAGAGCGAGCCGTCGCCGAAGGCGGCCTCCGCCTCCGCCGCGGCCGCCGAGAAGGCCGCGTCGAGCTCGTCGGCGGACCCGACGAGCCGCATCCCCTTCCCGCCACCGCCCGCCGCCGCCTTGAGCAGGACGGGAAAGCCGATCTCCGCTGCCTGGCCCCGGATCACGTCGAGCGACGCCGTCCCGACGCTCCCGGGCACGAGCGGGACGCCCGCCGCGCGCATCGCCTCCTTGGCCTCGGCCTTGTCGCCGAGCCGCTCCATCACCTCGGGAGACGGGCCGACGAACACCAGGCCGTTGTCGGCACAGGCGCGAGCGAACTGCGCGTTCTCCGCCAGGAACCCGTACCCGGGGTGGACTGCCTCGCAGCCCGTCGTCTCGGCCGCAGCGACGACGTTCGCGATGCGGAGGTAGCTCTCGCCGGCCGGAGGTGGCCCGATGCACACCGCCTGGTCGGCCAGCCGGACGTGGAGCGCGTCGCGGTCGGCCGTGGAGTAGACCGCGACCGCCTCGACGTCGAGCTCGTGGAGCGCGCGGATCACCCGCACTGCGATCTCGCCCCGGTTCGCGACGAGGACGCGGTCGAACACGCGGCCTCAGACCGCCGGCGGCTCGACGACCGGCGCCAGCTCGAAGAGCAGCGTGCCGAACTCGACGGGCTGGCCGTTCTCGGCGTGGATCGCCAGGACGCTGCCGTCGATCTCGGCCTTCAGCTCGTTGAACAGCTTCATGGCCTCGAGGAGGCACAGGGTCTGACCCGCCACGACCACGTCCCCGACCTCGACGAACGCCGGCGCTCCCGGTTGCGGCGCCCGGTAGAAGACGCCGACCATGGGCGACTCGACCCGCGCGACGGCTGCCGCCGCAGGTGCGTCGGCGGGCCCGTGCTCCTGCGCCACGACCGTCTGCAGGCCGGCCGACGCCGCGGACGCAGGCTCGTCGGCACGTCGCACCGAGACCCGCATGCCCTCGTCCTCGATCTCGATCTCCCCGACCCCCGACTCCTGGACGATCTTCACCAGCTCGCGGATCCGCTCGCCGCGCTGCGCGTCGACGTCCCCGGCGAGGAGCGAGAACTCGCGCGAGTGCCGCTGGCGGATGGTCTGCAGCAGTGTCTGCGCCGCCTCGCCGAACATCGCGAGGAGGACGAGGTCCTCCTCCGACGCGGCGAGCCCCTCAGCCGCCTCGCGCACGTCCTCGGCGCTCGGCGGGTCGTCGCCGAGTGCCGGCGCCTCCGCGCCGAGCAGCTCCACGGCCCGCCGCACCATCTCGTCGACGGGCGCCGGCGGCGTCCCGTAGCTTCCCTCGACGAGCAGACGGAACTCGTCGAGCACCGACCCGTAGCGGCGCGCCGAGAGGACGTTCAGCAACGCCTGTGATGCGAGGATCTGGCCGATGGGCGCCGCGAGCGGCGGCCAGCCCGCCTCTCGCCGGATCGTCCCGACCTCCGAGAGCGTGTCCAGCAGGCGATCGCCCGCGGCGTGGGCGCGGAGATGCAGGTCGAGCGCAGCGACGAGACCGGCGGGGAGGTCGTACTCGGCGGCGCGCACGGCGATCCGCGGCGCGACCGGTGCCACGGGCTCGTCGCCGATGTGCTCGTCCACGACGTCGGAGGCCTCCCAGAGGGCGTCCACCTCGACGCCCGACTCGCGACCGAGGCCGTCGAGCGCCTCGACGAGCGACTCACCGGCGACGCGGTGCAGGGTGAGCGCGAGCGGGTAGACGGCGGTCGCGATCAGGTCCGCTCCGACGCGGGTCGCCACGATCGCGTTGACGAGGCCCGTCCCGGCCGCGCCCTGCACGTACAGCCCGACCGGGAGACCCGTCGCCTCCCGGATCCGCTCGACGAGCTCCTCCGTGAGGTGCGGGAGCAGGCCGTCGGTCGGGTCGTTGAGGATGATGCGCGCGGCTCCCAGCTCGGGGATCCGCTTCGCCTGCTCGACGAGCGCGTCGATCTCGCCCGGCCGCCCGCGGCTGAAGACGAGCCCGGCGTGGAACACCCGTCCTGCGGAGACGACCGCCTGCGCCGCCTCGCGCAGGTTCCCGACGTCGTTCAGCGGGTCGTGCAGGCGGAAGACCTCGATCCCGTTCTCCGCCGCGCACGAGACGAAGCGGCGGACGATGTCGCCCGACACGGGACGCGAGCCGGTCAGGAAGCGCCCCCGCAGAGCGATGCCGAGGGGCGTCGTCGTACGTGCGTCGAGCGCGCGGATCCGCTCCCACGGGCTCTCCACACCCCGTCTGACCGCGGCGTCGAACACGCCTCCGCCCGAGACCTCCAGGCAGGAGAACCCGGCCCGATCGAGGATCTCCGCGATCCGGAGCACGTCGCCGGTGGGAACCTTGCCCGCGAGCGGCTCCTGTGAGAGCAGGCGGATCGTGGTGTCGACGAGCTGTGGCACGGCAGCAGACCTTACCGTGCGGCGCGGAGCGCCCTCTGCGCCGCGGCCAGGCTCGTCAGCGGGCGACGACGACGCTCTCGAGGACGACGCCCTGCGCGGCGGGATCGGTCGGGTCGGGGTCGAGCGTGGCGTCCACCTCGGCCCCCTCGGCCAGCGTGCCGCGAGATGCGTCCACGAAGTGCTCGCGGAAGTGCTCGGGCGTGAAGTGCGACAGGGCGCCGAGGCGCACCGTGATCCGGGTGACGTGCCCGCCGCCCTCGCGCGCGGCGACGTCGAGGATCTCTCGCATCAGATCGTCCATCAGCGCCTTCTCGTGTATCAGGTTCCTCCTCCGAGCACCTCGTCGACGACGTCGGCGGCGCGATCCAGGGCCGCCTCGACCTCGGGGGTGACGGGATCGCCCATCCCGAAGGCCCGCCCCTCGATCCCGATCACCACGACGCGCCGGGGGGCCCTGCCGAGCGCGTGCGCGAGCTCGATCGCGTCGGCGACGCCGAACGCGTGACTCGAGGCCAGCCCCAGGTCACGCGGCAGCGCGCCGTCGACCGCTTCGACGCGATGCACCGTCCCCGGCGCGGCGCCGGAGCGGACGGCGTCGACGACGACCGCCACGTCGAGCCCGGCGAGCGGCTCGATCAGCCGGGTGGGCTCGTCGCCGCAGTCGAGAACGGTGATCCCGCGCTCGCGCAGCCGGTCGCCGACGAGCGGCCCGACCGCGTCGTCACCCCGATACCGCGACCCCAGCACTGCGACGGCGCCGCTCAGACCCGCTCCACCGTCAGGTCGAGGAAATGGGTCGCGCAGGAGATGCACGGGTCGTAGTTGCGGATCGTCTGCTCGCAGAGGCGCGAGAGCTCGCCGTCCGAGCGGTGCAGCGCCTGCCGCACGACCCCGGTGAGGTCCTCCTCGATCGTCTTCTGGTTCTGCGAGGTCGGTGGGACGATCTTCGCCTCGAGGATCGACCCGTCCGCGTCGACGTCGTAGCGGTGCCAGCAGATCCCCCGCGGCGCCTCGGAGACGCCGTGCCCGCTGCCGGCCACCGGGACGAGCTCGACCGCGGGCGGGTCGAAGGGCTCGTAGGCCTCGATCAGGCGCAGCGACTCCTCGATCGCGTACACGGTCTCGACCGCGCGCACGACGATGCTGCGGAAGGGGTTGCGGCAGACGTCGCCGAGACCCGTCTCGGCGGCCAGGCTCCGGGCGAGCGGGGTCAGCTCGTGGGCGTTGAGGGCGTAGCGGGCCAGCGGCCCGACGAGGTAGTGCCCGACCCCCGCGAGCGTCGAATGGAGCGCGTTCGAGCGCGCCACGTGCTGCTCGGTGAAGTGCTCCTCGTACTCGGCGACGTCGATGTCGAGACCGGTGCTCGAGACGATGCGCCCGCGCTCGATCGGATACTCGCCGGGCTGGCGGAGCGCGACGAAGCAGTAGTCCTGCTCGAAGTCGGGGAACTCGAAGCCGGCGACCCACCGAGTGAAGTCGGCCGACGCCTCCAGCGCCCACTCGAGCTCGGGCACGAGCGCGGTGAGCTCCGATCGCTCGGGCGCGCGGTAGAAGCCTCCGGTGCGGATGTTGATCGGGTGCACCGCGCGACCGCCGATCACCTCCATGACCGTGTTCCCGGCCTTCTTCAGCCGGAGGGCGGTCTCGACGAGGTCGCGATGGTCGCGCGCCATCTCGACGGCGCCGTGGTAGCCGAGGAAGTCGGGCGCGTGGAGCATGGCGGTGTGCAGGACGTGGCTCTCGACCCACTCGCCGCAGTACACGAGCCGGCGCAGCCGCCGGATCTCGTCCGGGAGCTCGACGCCGCAGAGCGCTTCCATCGCGTTGCAGGCGCTGGTGATGTATGCCATCGGGCAGATGCCGCAGATGCGCGCGGTGATGTCCGGCGCCTCGGTGAACCGCCGCCCGCGGAGCAGCGCCTCGAAGAAGCGCGGCGGCTCGAAGATCTTGAACTGCACCTCCTCGAGCTCGTCGCCGCGGATGCGGACGAGCATCGCGCCCTCGCCCTCGACTCGGGCGAGGTAGTCGGTGCGGATCTCGCGTGTCTCAGGCTCCCCGGTCAAGGGCCTCACTCGCCTCTCTGAACGCTGGCGCGTTCGCGTTGAACGTCCTCAGACTCTGCACGATCCCGCGCTCGCTCACCCCGAGCGCGCGCCACTGCGCGGCGAGCGCATCCACGTTGGGCGACTCCATCGGCCCGAAGCAGCCATAGCAGCCGCGGTGGAAGGCGGGACAGATCGCGCCGCAGCCCGCCTGCGTGACGGGCCCGAGGCACGGCGTGCCGTGGGCGACCATCACGCAGGGCGTGCCGCGCGCCTTGCACTCGAAGCACACGCTGGTCGAGGGCAGGCGCGGTGGTCGCCCGGCGAGCAGCGCCAGGACGGTCTCGACGAGCTG
>CAZUVW010000065.1:0-13433 GCA_964623875.1 uncultured Gaiellales bacterium | reverse complement strand
GAGACCCGCGGTCGGCAGCTCGGCGACGACACCGCTGACGTTGAGCACGAACCCGCCGCGCGACAGGGCCGGGATCGCCGCGCGCGCGAGCGCGAGCGGCCCGACGAGATCGACGGCGACGATCTCCGCGAGAATCTCCAGCGGGGTCTCCTCGAGCGGCCCGAAGGCGACGGCGCCTGCGCAGCAGACGACGCCGTCGAGCCCGCCGAGCACGGTCGCGGCGGCGCTCACGAGGGGCGCCGCAGCCGCCGTGTCGCCGAGGTCGTACGCGAAGGCTGCCTCGGCTCGGAGCTCGGCGAGTCGCTCGGGGGCGCGTCCCGCGACCACGAGTCGCGACCCGCGCTCCCTCAGGTGCGCGGCGAGCGGGCGCCCCATGCCGCCCGACGCGCCGACGAGGAGGATGCCGGCTCCGGCGAGCGAGCGGACGGGTGCGGTGGAGTCGGCGCTCAGCTCGGTCCCTCGGGGGTCGGTGCCAGCGGGTCGACGGCGTGCCGCGGAGCATCGGGCACGCGCCTCTCGGAGCCTCGCCCGAGGCGGCGGAGCGCCGCGACGAGCTCGTCCGGCGGAGTCCGGTCTGCCGGATCCGTGGCGCGATGGAGGAGCGCGATCTCGCCTTGGGCGTCGATCACCACGTCGACACCCTGCTGCAGGGTGTCGTCGCCGCGCGTGACGGAGACCGGCTCGCGCGCGGCGACGGCGCGCAGGCCGGCGGCGACGACGCGGGGTCGCAGCATCCACAGCGGTGCCGGCCGTCGGGCGCCGAGGGCGCGGTAGAGCGTGCGCTCCGGGTCGGCGAGCACGAGGACGGTGTCGGCGAGGTCGAGCTCGGCGCGCCAGGCGGACGCGCGCGCTCGCTCCTGTGGCGTGACGACCACCAGCCGGCCGCCGGCGCCCTCGATCGCGGGGAGAGCCTCCGCGACACGGCGGAGGTACGTGCGGCAGACGTTTCAGCCGGGATGACGACCGAGGTACACGACCGCCGGCCGGCCGCGCAGGTCGTCCTCCGTGACGACACGCCCGGCGGCGTCCTCGAGCCGGAAGGAAGGGAACGTCCGCATGGCCGAACTCTAGCACGTAGTTCGACAGAATCTGGACATTGCCGCCAGGGCTCGACGCGTGCCGGCCCCCGTGCCCTCGTGACCGCAGCCCGCCCTCTCGGTCGGGCCCACTGCTGCGTAGACTGCCCGCGGCGGGTCGGAACGTGTCCGCACGCCCCGGTGAGGACGGCATCTCCACGCCGTCGCCGGTCCGAGTGGAGGGGAGAGCCGTGGACATCAGAGACTTCACGATGGGCTTCTTCTCGCTGGAGGGGAAGAACGCGATCGTCACGGGCGGCAACACCGGGCTGGGGCAGGCGTTCTCGGTCGCGCTCGCCAGAGCGGGGGCGAGCGTCCTCGTCCCGAGCATCACCCCCGACGACGGCACGACGGGGCCGCTGGTCGAGGCAGAGGGCGGGCGCTACGTGTTCCTGGAGGCCGACATCACCGCTCCCGGCGTCCCGAGCGAGGTGGTCGACGCCTGCGTCGAGCGACTCGGCTCGGTCGACATCCTCGTCAACAGCGCGGGAGTGTGCCCGATGGCCGACGTCCTCGAGTTCGGGCGCGAGCAGTGGGACGCCACCGTCGCCGTCAACCTCACGGCGGCGTTCGAGATGAGCCACGAGGCCGCCAGGCGGATGATCCCGCAGCGGAGCGGCAAGATCGTCAACATCTGCTCGCTCTTCTCCTTCCTCGGCGGACAGCTCTCGCCCGCGTACGCCGCGACCAAGCACGGGATCGCAGGGCTGACGAAGGCCTACTGCGACGAGCTCGCCCGGTACGGCATCCAGGTGAACGGGATCGCGCCCGGGTACTTCGCGACGGCGATCACGACTGCCACGCGGAGCGACCCCGAGACGAGCCAGCGCGTGCTCGACCACATCCCGGCCGACCGCTGGGGCGTGCCGGCCGACCTGATGGGGACGGTCGTGTTCCTCGCCAGCCGCGCCTCGGACTACGTCAACGGCCACGTGCTCGTGGTCGACGGCGGCTACCTCGTCCGGTAGCCGAGCGGGCAGCGGTGGCGGACGGCTACGTGATCGGGATCGACGGCGGCACCCAGAGCTCGAAGGTCGTCGTCTACGACCTGGCAGGCACCGTCGTCAGCGAGGCGACGCAGCCGCTCCGCCCCACCGACCGGCCACGGCCAGGCGTCGTCGAGCACCCCGACGACGACCTCTGGGAGTCGATCGCGGCCGCCAGCCGCGAGGCGCTGGCGCGGTTCCCCGGTGACCCGAGCGCGATCCTGGGGGTCGGCCTCTGCACGATCCGCTGCTGCAAGGCCTTCTTGCGCGCGGACGGGTCGCTCGCCGCGCCCGTGCTGAGCTGGATGGACACACGCGCCTACGAGCCCTACCTCCCCGACGACCCCGCCGTCGCATGGGCGACGACCTCGTCGGGCTACCTCGCCCACCGGCTGACCGGACGGTTCGTCGACACGGCGGCCAACAACATCCTGCTGCAGTGGCCGATCGACACCGACACCTGGCGCTGGAGCGACGACGACGCCCTGCTCGAGCGGTTCAACCTCCGACGCGAGATGCTCTTCGAGCTGCAGCTGCCGGGCGAGGTCGCGGGGACGGTCACCTCGGAGGCGGCCGCCGCCACCGGCATCCCACGAGGGACCCCCGTCGTCCACACGGCGAACGACAAGGCGGTCGAGGCGCTCGGCTCGGGCTCGCTCGACGAGCGCACCGCCCTCGTCTCGCTCGGCACCTACATCGCGGCGATGGTGCACGGCCGCGAGAACCGCAGGACGCCGACCGCCTTCTGGACGAACTTCGCCTGCGTGCCTGGCACCTACCTGTACGAGAGCCACGGCATCCGGCGCGGGATGTGGACGGTCAGCTGGTTCCTCGACCTCCTCGGTCCCGAGCTCGCCGCCGCCGCGGCGGCCGAGGGCGTCTCGCGGGAGCAGTACCTCGAGCGCGAGGCCGCACAGGCACCGCCGGGCAGCGACGGGCTGCTGACGGTGCTCGACTGGCTCGCACCGACCGACCGGCCCTTCCGCAAGGGGGTGATGCTCGGCTTCGACGCGCGTCACACCCGCGGGCACGTCTATCGCTCGATCCTGGAGGCGATCGCGATGACGATGAAGGCCAACGTCGACGCCATGTGCGCGGAGCTCGGGATCGAGCTGGAGCGGATCGTCGTGTCGGGCGGCGGCGCGAGCAGCGCCCTGTTCATGCGGATCTTCGCGGACGTGTTCGGGATCCCCGCCGCGCGCAGCGTCGGCGGCAGCGGGGCCAGCCTCGGCGCGGCGATCTGCGCCGCCGTCGCGACCGGCGGTCACCCAGACGTGGCCACGGCCGTCGAGCGGATGACCGGGCACCGCGAGAGCTTCGACCCCGACCCGGCCAACGCCGACCTCTACCGGCGAACGAGCGAATCCGTGTACAAGACGGTACGAGACGCCACCGACCCGGTGCTCGAGCGGTCGTTCGCGATCTTCCACTGACCCGACCCACCAGCGCAAAGGATCGTCCCATGGGACTGAGCAGAGAAGCGATCGTCGAGGGGCTCCAGCAGATCCTCGGCCCCGAGCACGTCCTCACCGACGAGCAGCTGCTCGAGGAGCGGAGCATCGACAACTTCCGCAAGCTCGAGAACATCTTCGGCGTCCACACGCTGCCGCCGCCCGCGGCCGTCGCGCTGGTGGGCAGCACGGAGGACGTGGCAGCGGTGCTCGCGTTCGCCGACGAGCACGGCGTGAACGTCGTCCCGCGCACCGGCGGCACGGCGACCGAAGGCGGCCTCGAGACCCACGTTCCCGACTCGATCGTCGTCGACGGCGCTCGGATGAGCCGGATCCTCGAGGTCGACGCGTACGACATGCAGGCGACCGCTCAGTGCGGGGTGCCCCTGCAGGCGCTCGAGGACGAGGCGCGGAAGCTCGGCCTGACGACCGGCCACTCCCCCCAGTCGAAGCCCGTCGCCCACCTGGGCGGCCTCGTCGCCACCCGCAGCATCGGCCAGTTCTCGACGCTCTACGGCGGGATCGAGGACATGGTCGTCGGACTGGAGGCCGTGTTCCCGGGCGGCGTCGTCACGCGCATCAAGAACGTGCCGCGGCGTGCCGCCGGTCCCGACATCCGCCACGTCGTGATCGGCAACGAGGGCGCGCTCTGCTTCATCACCGAGGTCACCGTGAAGCTGTTCCCGTACATGCCCGAGAACAACACGTACCTCGGTTGGACGCTGAAGAGCATGCAGACCGGGTTCGAGGTCCTGCGCGAGGTGATGGTCGCCGGCTACAAGCCCTCGGTCGCCCGCCTCTACGACCCCGAGGACGGTGGGCTCCACTTCTCGCACTTCGCAGCGGACGACGACTGCGTGCTCCTCTTCATGGCGGAGGGCAACCCCGGGATCGCGCGGGCCACCGCCGAGGGGATCGCGGAGATCGTCGCGCGCCACCCGGAGTGCGCCCCGGTCGAGAGCCGGCTCATCCAGGAGTGGTTCGAGGACCTGACCTGGGGCCCGGAGAAGATCGCCGCGGAGGACGAGCGCATCCGCACCACCCGCAACGTCAACCGCACGACCGAGGTGTCGGCGGACTGGAGCTCGATCAACGCGATCTACGAGGCGGCCGTCCCCCGCATCCGGGCCGAGATCCCGGGCATCACGCTCCTCGGAGGGCATTCGTCCCACAGCTACATCAACGGGACGAACATGTACTTCAACTACTTCTACGACCTGCTCGACGTGCCGCCGGAGGAGGAGGCGACACGGATCTACCTCCCGATCGTCTCGATCATCTGCGAGGAGACACTCCGGCGCGGCGGCTCGATCGTCCACCACCACGGCATCGGCAAGGCGCGCGCGCCGTGGGTGAGGGACGAGTACGGCTCGTCGTACCCGATCCTCGAGACGCTGAAGCGGGCGTTCGATCCGAACGGGGTCATGAACAGCGGGACGATCATCCCGGCGTCGTAGGGAGCGTCCCGCCGGGAGGGCGTCGTCCGGTGCGGACGACATCCTCGGGACATGGCCGAAGCGGGCAAGGTCGTCTCGCTCGGGGGCGCCCTGTCGGTCGCCGCGCTCGACGAGTCGGAGGCCCCCGAGAGCCTTCCGGGCCGCGTCGCACGGCGCGGGGAGGCGGCGCCGCCCCTGGCGTACGCGGTGGTCGACGTCGAGACGACCGGCACCGACCCCGAGACCGACGAGATCGTCTCGCTCGCCGTCGTCCGGCTCGATCCCGACGGCGTCGAGACCGCGCGCCTCGCGACCCTCGTCCGTCCGTCGCGGCCGATCCCGGTCGAGGCGACCGCGGTGCACGGGATCACCGATGCCGACGTCGCCGACGCACCGGCCCTCGGCGAGATCGCTCCACGCCTGCTCGAGCTGCTCGACGGCGCGGTGTTCGCCGCGCACAACGCGGCCTTCGACCTGCAGATGCTGCAGCACGGGCTGGCGACGGAGGGGATCGTCTATCGACCAGCGCGCGTCGCGTGCACCCTCGATGCCTTTCGCCTGCTCGAGCCGCTGGCACCGAGCCACCGGCTCGAGGCGATCTGCGCGCGTCACGGGATCCAGCTGGAGGACGCGCACGAGGCGCTGGGCGACGTCGTCGCCACGGCAGCGCTCGTGCGGCTGCTGCTCGCCCGCGGCCTCGCCCCCGAGACGGTCGAGCTCGACCACGGCGCGTACATGCGGCTTCGCTCCGTGGGCGACGTGCGACCGGCGTCCGAGCCGCAGATCCGGCGGGTGTTCGGGCTCGCGCGCTCAGCGGGGCTGCTCCGGCCGGACGGCAGCGTCGACCGCGAGGCGGTGCTCGCCCTCGTCGCGCGGGTCACGGGCACGCCCGACGTCGACGCCCTGACCCGCGAGCAGGTGCAGGCCGTGTACGACGAGCTCGAGCGCGAGATCGAGCGGCGCGGCGCGCTCGCCCCCGCTGCGAGCGCCTGACGCCACCGCGTAAGACGTGCGCGCCGGAGCGCGGACTCCTGGGCATGACGACGATGCGCGAGATCGACGTGCGCTGCGCGCTGTGCGGCGCCCTCACGAGGACGGCGGAGCTGACGAGCACGAGCTCGTTCGGGCCGCCCGACCTCGACCTGCGCCCGAACGGCCCGGCCCGCTGGGCGCTCGAGCTCCGCGTGCAGCGCTGCGACGACTGCGGCTACTGCGCACGCTCGCTCGGAGCGGCGCCTCCCGGAGCACGCACGACCGTGGAGTCGCCGGTGTACCGCGACGTGCTCGAGCGCTCGAGGCTGCCACGCCTGGCCCGCTCCCTCTTCTGCGCGGCGCTCGTGCAGGAGGGGGCAGGCCGGCCCGAGAGCGCGGGCTGGCGGTTCCTCGAGGCAGCCTGGGCCTGCGACGACCGGGACGCCCGCGCCCAGGCGCGGATCTGCCGCGAGCGGGCGGCCGAGATGTTCGCCCGTGCGCTCGAGGTCGGCGAGGCCGAGTCGCCGGTGGCGGTCGTCCACACGCTGATCGCGGAGGTCTGGCGGCGTGCAGGGCGCTTCGACGACGCGATCCACGCGTGCGACGCTGCCCAGCGGGAGCTCGCCGAGCAGGCGGCCGGGCCGTCACCGGCGGAGGCTCCCGACGAGGAGGTCGAGGACGAGCTCTCGGGTGCCGCCCGGGTCGCGGCGTTCGTGCGCGCGCTGGCGCTGGACGGCGACGACGAGGCGCACAGCTGCGCCGAGGCGTTCACGGGCGAGTGACCGGGCCCGCGGGGCCCGTCAGCGCGTGGCCAGGATGCCCGCGCCCACGAGGCGCCCGGCCGGCACGGCCGGCGGTGCGATGTAGCGGAGCGGCTCGAGTCGTCCGGCGCGCCGGCGGACGACCCAGAAGCCGCCCTTCTCGCAGTCGACCTGGCCGTCGAACACCTGCTCGATCACCTCGCCGTGGGTGCACAGAACGGTGTGCTCGGGCACGGTCCACAGCAGCTCGTCCCGCTCCGGCCGGTCGGCGCCGACGCGGAGCGCGTCGTGCGCCTCGACGTCCAGGTCGAGCATCGCCGCGAGCGGTCGGACGGTCTCGATGCAGCGGACGAGCGGGCTGCTCACGATCCGGTGCGGCCTGGCGTGCGCCAGCACGGTGTCCGGGACGGCGCTCGCGGTCGCAAGCCCCAGCCGGTCGAGCGGCCGGACGTGGTCGCGCAGCGGATCGCCGAGCTTGCGACCGGCGAGCGCGTGGCGCAGGAGGATCAGGTCTCCGCGGGCGGCCATGGAGTGAGCTGTCAGGATACCGCCGACGGTCGCTGCGTGCGCCAGGCTCCACGGTGGCGAGGAGCCGTGCGCAGGCCGGCAGGGTGTGCGCCGCCGATGCCGCGGAGACCACTCCGTCACCGCCGCTTCACCGGACGTGCACGCGTCACCGACCGCCCGCGACGATGCTGGTCTCGTGCGCGACGGCGGCAGCGAGGTGCTGGAAGCAGCGGACGGGGTGGGAGCCGACGAGATCGCGCTGCTTGCCCGGCGCGTGCTCGACGAGCTCTCCGCCGTCAGGGACGACGTCGCACACGAAGCCGAGGCGACGCTCGACGAGTGGCGCCCGTGGGTCAGGCGTCCGGGCTTCGCCGCGAGCGCTGCGAACCTCGCCGCCTACATCTCGATGCGCCGCCACGACCTGCGCGCGCTCCAGCTCGACCTGATGCCCCTCGGGCTCTCGTCGCTCGGGCGGTGCGAGGCGCGCGTGCTCGAGAACCTGGACGCGGTGCTCGCGACCCTGGCTCGCCTCGCCGGGGCAGACCCGGAGGGTCACCGCTTTCCCGACCCCGACGCCTTCTTCGCGGGCTCGACGATCCTGCATGCCGAGGCGGAGTCCGTGTTCGGGCCGACGCCGGGGGGGCGTGAGGTCTGGATCATGGTCACCCTTCCGAGCGAAGCCGCCTCCGACGACGCCCTCGTGCGCGATCTGGTCGCCCGCGGGATGGACGTCGCACGGATCAACTGCGCGCACGGCGACGCCGATGCCTGGCGGGCGATGGCCGCGAACGTCCGCTCGGCGGCCCAGGAGATCGGCAGGCCGTGCCGCGTGGCCGTCGATCTGGTGGGGCCGCGCGCCCGCACGGGTGTCGTCACCCCGGCGGGGTCCGAGATCCGCGTGCGTCCGGGAGACCGGTTCACGCTCGTCGCGGCACCACACGAGCACGGCCCGGACGACCCCCCACAGGTCGTCTGCTCGCTCGAGGAGGCGCTGCCGCAGCTCCGACCCGGCCATCGGGTGATGGTCGACGAGGGCTCGCTCGAGGCGACCGTGCTGGAAGGCGGCGAGCGCGGTGCGCTGCTCGAGGTCGAGCAGGCTCCCGCGAAGGGCTTCCGTCTGCGGCCGGGCAAGGGGATCAACTTCCCGACGACGCCGCTCGCGCTCGACCCTCTCACACCGGCCGACCTGCGCGCCCTGGACGCCGTGGCCGGCTTCGCCGACATCGTCGGATACTCGTTCGTGCAGCGGCCCGAGGACGTGCACCGACTCGTCGAGGAGCTCGAGTCGCGCACGACGCGGGAGATCGCGCTGATCGCGAAGATCGAGACGCGACTCGCCGTCGAGAACCTTCCGCGGATCATCGTGGCCGCGGCCGGCTGCCGCCCGCTCGCCGTGATGATCGCCCGTGGTGACCTCGCGGTCGAGATCGGCCACGTCCGCCTCGCGGAGATCCAGGAGGAGCTGCTCTGGCTCTGCGAGGCCGCGCACGTCCCGGTGATCTGGGCGACGCAGGTGCTCGACACGCTCGTCAAGAAGGGCGTGCACCATCGGGGCGAGATGACCGATGCCGCGATGGCCGAGCGCGCCGAGTGCGTGATGCTGAACAAGGGCCCGTTCGTGCGCGAGGGTGTCGCGGTGCTGAGCGACGTGCTCGGCCGGATGGAGGGCCACCAGTCGAAGAAGACCTCCCGCCTGCGGGCGCTGCGCGCATGGTGACGCGGCTCGCCCCGGTCGGCCTGATCGCAGGGCGGGGATCTGGCGCGACGTGGTTGAATCAGCGCTGATGGCCGAGCGTCACCACGTCCGCATCGAGTACTGCGCTCCCTGAGGGGCGCGACCGAACGCCGCCGGTCTGGCGGCGCGGGTGCTCGAGGAGTGGGAGGGCGTGATCGCCGCCGTCGAGGTCGTCCCGGGCAAGGGAGGCGTCTTCGACGTGCACGTCGACGGCGAGCTCGTGTTCACGAAATCGATGCTCGGTCGCTATCCGGAGCCGGACGACGTCGTGCCACTGCTCCGCGGGCTGCTCTAGCGACGCGAGCCGGAGCGCGGGCGCGTCGCGGGGGCGTCGTTCGCGCCGACGTACGGCAGCAGCGCCATCTCGCGGGCGCGCTTGATCGCGACCGCGACCTGGCGCTGGTGACGGCGGCACGCGCCCGTCATGCGACGCGAGCGGATCTTGCCGCGGTCGGACGTGTAGCGCCGCAGCATGTCGACGTTCTTGTAGTCGACCTCTGCCACGTGGTCCTTGCAGAGGAAGCACGACTTCCGCCGTGGCGGGCCGAGCGACCCGCGCCCGCGCCCGGCCGGCTTGTCGGCCGTCCTGCCCGGCGTGCCGGTGCCGCTCGTGGTGCTCGTGCTGCGCTTGCGCTTCGATGCCATGGCGTCCTCCTCGGTGCGGTCTCGGACGGCGGTCGGCCGTCGGGCTGGACTCTCTCGACCCGCTCGGTCAGGCGCGCTCCTCGATCCGCATGAGGCCCGAGGTCACGATCGTGCGGTTGCGCGGGAACGCGTGATGCCCGGCCTGGACGAGGTACTGGTCCTTCGCCTCCAGGACGCGCTCGTAGACGTAGAGCGGCACCCGCACCGAGCGCTCGCAGTCGGCCGCCATGCACTCGCACCGGAACTCGACGAGCCCCTGCGCATCGCGCTTGACCCGCGTGCTCCGGGCGAGCACCGCGTTCGCGCTGCGCTGCGCCACGCGGTGCGCGACGCCGGCGCTCGACTGACCGGCTTCGTCGGCGGACACGGTCACGGTGCGCCGTCCCCGGTCGTCGATCGTCCTCGCTCAGCGGTCATGCGCGACTCCCTCTCGTGGTCGGCGTGCGGGGCCCGTGGTCGCGGAGCGACCACGGGCCGTGCGACGCAGGTCAGGCGACCGGGACGACGTTCGTCGCCTCGGGCCCCTTCGCGCCCTCGCGCGACTCGAACTGCACCTTCGCACCCTCGGTGAGCGACTTGAAGCCGTCGCCGGCGATGTTGGAGTGGTGCACGAACAGGTCCTTCGACCCGTCCTCGGGGGCGATGAAGCCGTACCCCTTCGCATCGTTGAACCACTTGACGGTTCCGTTTGCCATTGAAAAACACCTCCCTCGTACGATCACGAACGCGTAGGGAAGGCGCTTGGCGCTCACCGGACTCGCTCTGGATTCCCTCGGAGGGTAGCAGGCGCCGTCGGGCCAGATCCATGCCGCTCTCTCACCGGGCTGACATCCGCCCCTCGGGCTCGGCGTGTCGAATGGGAGCGAACCCCCTGGTCGCGACGAGCAGGTCATGGCCACCGTCCACATCACGAACCCGCACGCGTCGTCTCTCGCATCGTGTCGGTCTCGTCGACCGCGTCGCCGTAGGATGAGGTCGTGAGCGCGTATCCCGCGCACATGGAGACCGACGTCGTCCTGCGTGACGGGCGCACCGTGCACGTCCGTCCCGCCCGCCCCTCCGACCGCGACGCGCTCGAGGACTACTTCATCGGCCTCTCCGACGAGTCGCGCCGCCTGCGCTTCTGGGGCCAGGTCGTCAACGTCAGCGAGCAGTCGGCCCATGCGGTCGAGATCGACTACGTCGACCACCTCACGCTGCTCGCCTTCTCCGGCCCGGACCTCACGGAGGTCGTGGGCGGAGCCCAGTACATCCGAGAGGGAGCGAGCAAGCGCGCCGAGATCGCGATGTCCACCTCGGACGAGCTGCAGGGGCTCGGCCTCGCCTCGATCCTCATCGCCCACCTCGCCGAGGCAGCGCGGGAGCAGGGCATCGAGCTCTTCTCGGCGGAGGTGCTGCCGGAGAACCACCGCATGATCCAGGTGTTCCGTGCGACCGGGTTCCCGATCGCGATCCGGGCGCGCCCGGGGTACGTCGAGGTCGAGCTCCCGACGACGTCCACGGAGGAGACTGCCGAGCAGTACGAGGATCGCGAGCGGATCGCGGCCGCGAACGCGGTGCGCCGCGTGCTCGAGCCGGCGTCGATCGCGGTGATCGGCGCCTCCCGCGATCCCGCGACGATCGGCGGCCGTCTCCTGCGCAACCTGATCACGCAGCCGTTCGCGGGCGTCGTCTACCCGGTCAATCCGACCACCCCCGCCGTGCAGGGCGTCGTCGCCTATCCGAGCGTGCTGGACGTCCCCGGTGAGGTGGAGCTGGCCTTCGTGGTGGTGCCGGCGTCGTCCGTCCTCGACGTCGCGCGTCAGTGCGGCGAGAAGGGCGTCAAGGCGATCGTCGTGATCTCGGCGGGGTTCGGCGAGACCGGGGAGGACGGGCGCCGGCTGCAGCAGGAGCTCGTCGACGTCTGCCGCACGACGGGGATGCGGATGGTCGGGCCGAACTGCATGGGCGTGATCAACACCGACCCCGAGGTCGGTCTGAACGGCACGTTCGCCCAGGCCTACCCGCCGGAGGGGCGCATCGCGTTCATGTCGCAGTCGGGCGCGCTCGGGATCGCGGTCATCAACATGGCGAACCAGCTCGGGCTCGGCATGTCGTCGTTCGTCTCGATCGGCAACAAGGCCGACGTCTCGCCGAACGACCTGCTCTGCTACTGGGCGGAGGACGAGCGCACCGAGGTCGTCCTGCTCTACATCGAGTCGTTCGGGAACCCGCGCCGCTTCGCCGAGCTCGTCCGCCGCATCGGCCGGGAGAAGCCGGTGGTTGTCGTCAAGAGCGGGCGCAGCGCCGCCGGGCGCCGTGCCGCCTCGTCGCACACCGGCGCGCTGCTCGCGTCGTCCGACACGACCGTGGACGCCCTGCTCCGTCAGGTCGGCGTGACGCGCACGGACACGCTGGAGGAGATGTTCGACGTGGCGGCGGTGTTCGCGAACCAGCCGGTGCCGCGCGGGCGCAACGTCGCGATCGTGACCAACGCCGGCGGTCTCGGGATCCAGTGCGCCGACACGTGCGAAGCGCGAGGCCTGCACGTCCCCGAGCTCGCACCGGAGACGATCGACGAGCTGCGCTCGTTCCTGCCACCCGCCGCGGGCGTCGGCAACCCCGTGGACATGATCGCCTCGGCGACGGCCGAGCACTACGGGCGCGCGATCGAGGTGGTCGCCGCGGACCCCGGCATCGACGCGCTGATCGTCATCTACATCCCGCCGCTCGAGGACGACGCGCCCGCGGTCGCCCGCGAGATGGTCGACGCGATCGGGGCGATCGAGGGACGCATTCCGGCGCTCACGTGCTTCATGTCCGCCCACGGCCTCCCCGACGCGCTCTCCGCCCCCGGGGTGCGCATCCCCTCGTACGCCTTCCCCGAGCAGGCGGCGATCGCCCTCGCGCACGCCGTCGATCACGGCCTGTGGCGCGAACGGCCGGTCGGCGCGGTGCCCCGCTTCCCGGGGATCCGTGACGACGAGGCGGCGGCGGTGATCGCGGAGGCGCTCGAGCGCGGGGAGGGCTGGCTCGAGCCGGACGAGATCGCGCGGCTGTTCGACTGCTACGGTGTGCCCACCGCCCGCACGATCCGCGTGTCCACCCCGTCCGAGGCGGCCGACGCCGCCGCGAAGCTGAAGGGGCCCGTGGTGCTCAAGGCCGTCGGCCCGGTGCACAAGACCGAGGTCGGCGCCGTGCGGCTCGGACTCGCGACCACCGAGGTCGCCGCGGAGGCGGAGGCGATGACCGCTCGCATCGCGGCCCACGGCGAGCCGCTCGAGGGGTTCGTCGTCCAGGAGCAGGTCAGCGGCGGCGTCGAGATGCTCGTCGGGATGACCGCCGACCCCGACTTCGGGCCGATCGTCGCGTGCGGGGCGGGTGGCGTGACCGTCGAGCTCACGCGCGACATCGCAGTGCGCGTGGCACCCGTCACGGACCTCGAAGCCGAGGAGATGGTCCGCTCGCTCGCGACCTTCCCGCTGCTCGACGGGTTCCGCGGCTCCACGCGGAAGGACGTCAAGGCCCTCGAAGACGTGATCCTGCGGGTCTCCGCGCTCGCGACCGACCAGCCCGAGATCGCCGAGATGGACTGCAACCCCGTGATCGTGCTCGACCGCACGGCAGTCGTCGTCGACGCGCGGGTGCGCGTGCGTCCACCCGCTCCGCACGCGCCGGACGTCGGACGCGCGGACGCGTAGCGGGGAGGCCGGCTCTCCCGCTCTGCTCGGCCGCCCGCACGTGACGCTTTCCTGATTGAAGCAATGCGCTAGGCTCGGGGCGACAGGAAGGTCCGAACCGAAGGGAGGCGGTCGATGACCTTGCAGCTGGGCGATACGGCCCCGGATTTCGAGGCTGACACGACGGAGGGGCGCATCCGGTTCC
>CAZUVW010000064.1:1589-13503 GCA_964623875.1 uncultured Gaiellales bacterium | reverse complement strand
CGCCTTCGCGGACGGCACGAAGGCGGACGCGACGCTGCTCGCCACCGACCCGCTGCTCGACCTGGCCGTGATCCAGGTCGACGTCGACGACGCGACGCTCGAGCCCCTCCGGCTCGGCACGGCCGAGACGCTTCGCGTCGGCGAGACGGTCGTGGCGATCGGCAACCCGTTCGGTCTCGAGCGGAGCGTCAGCGCCGGGATCGTGTCGGCCCTCGGCCGTCAGATCACCGCACCGAACGGCTTCACGCTCTCGAACGCGATCCAGACCGACGCGGCCATCAACCACGGCAACTCAGGCGGACCGCTGCTGGACGAGGACGGGCTGGTGATCGGAGTGAATGCGCAGATCGCCGACTCCGGCGTCGACGCCAACGTCGGCATCGGCTTCGCCGTCGCGCTCGACGAGGCCGCGCGCGAGGCGATCGCCTCGATGGCGCGCGGCGAGACCGTCGAGCACGCCTGGCTCGGCGTGTCCCTCGACGATGTGGACGCGATCCTCGCCACGAGCGGCGAGCTCGAGGCGACCCAGGGCGCGCTCGTCACCGGCGTCGTCGCAGGCGGGCCGGCCGACGAGGCAGCCTTCCGCGGCGGCACCACCCTCACGGCGATCGACGGGGCGCAGTACTGCCTCGGCGGAGACGTCGTCGTCGCGGTGGACGGAGCCTCGGTGCGCGACGCGGGCGACCTGCAGCGAGCGGTGGCGGCGTTCGCTCCCGGCACGGCCGTCGAGGTCGAGGTCGTGCGGTCGGACGGGTCGCGCTCGACGCTCGACGTCGAGCTCGGGACGCAGCCGACGACGGCTCCCGAGGCGACGACAGGCTGCGGCCCGTCGTAGGGGCCGGGTGTGCCTGGTCCGCGACCGGGCTACGCGTCGGCCGGGTCGACTGCGCCGAGCACCGCGTCGACCCACACCTGCGAGCTCTTCGCGCGACGGTAGTGCCGATGGATGCCGCCCTCGAGCGCGAACCCGATCCCTCCGTGCACCTGCAGCGCCTGGGCGGTCACCTCGCGGCACGCGCGGCCTGCCCAGGCGAGCGCGGCGTCGGGGAGCCCTCCGCCGCGATCCGCGGCCTCCCACGCGACCAGCGCGAGCCCGTCCCGCCGCACGGCCGCGTCGGCGAGCCGCCCCTGCACTGCCGCCAGCGATCCCAGCGGGGCGCCGAACTGCTCCCGGTCGCGGACGTGCGTCACCGCCTGCTCGAGCGCTGCGTCCGCGAGACCCGCGAGGTAGCCGAGGGTGGCCGCGCTCCAGGCCCGCAGCCGGAGCGGGCCGTCCTCCGCCGGCTGTGCCTCGCCGAGCGCGAGATCCCTGACGGTTCCGGTGCCGTCGAGCGTCGGCTCGCGTGTCCCTGAAGACACGTCCACGGCGTGGAGCGTCACGCCGTGCCCACCGGCCGGGATGGCGAGCACGCTGCGCCCGGCGGCGTGGCGCGCGCGCGCGCCCACGCCGAGCGGCGCCCCGAGCGTCGCCTCGTCGAGCAGGCCGAGCGGCGCGACGGAGCGTCCCAGCTCGACCGCACCGGCGACCGCCGCCCCGAGCAACCCGGGGTCCGACCACAGCGACTCCCACCCGACCGCGCGCAGTCGCTCCCCGAGCGCATCGTCGCGCTCGTCCCACCAGCTGCCGAGCCGCGGCTCGAGCGGTGCGTCGAACCCCTCCAGCGCGCCGCGCACCGATTCGGCGAAGAGCTGCAGCTCGCCCTCGGTGACGAACCTCACCGACCAAGCTCCCGGAGCACCGACTCGGTGTGCTGGCCGAGCCGCGGTGCCGGCCCGAGGGGAGGTGCCTCGCCACCGAGACCGAGACCGAGCACCCGTCCGAGCAGCGTGACCGGGCCGAGCCCCGGCTGGTCGAGGTCGACGAGCAGCCCGTTGGCGCGGATCTGCGTGTCGGCCCGCACCCGCTCGCGCGCGTGGACGGGGCCGCACGGCACACCCGCCGCGGCGAGACGCTCGAGCCAGACCGCGCTCGACTCCGTGCGCATCCGCTCCTCCACCGAGCGGGTGAGCGCTCGCTTCAGCGCGACGACCTGCATGTCCTCGGGCAGCAGGTCGGGCGCCTCGATGGTCGGATCGTCGAGGTCGTGGAGCCGGGCGAACGCGCGGCGCTGCGCGTGGTTGAGGCACGCGACGGCCACGTAGCCGTCGGCCGCCTCGTAGCACCGGTAGTACGGGTTGGTCGCGAGCCCCGTCGCGATCTCCTCCGCTCGCGCGGCCAGGTCGGCAGGCGTCGCGACCGGCGAGCCGGGCTGCTCCTCGTCGTCGAGCCAGACGAGATCCTGCACCTGCACGGTCATCGCCGCTGCGAGCAGCGAGACCTCCACCCGCTCCCCCACTCCCGTCGCGCCGGCGCGGAGGAGCGCCGCGAGCGCGGCGCTGCAGAGCAGCAGGCCCGCGGTGAGGTCGGCGAGGGGGACGCCACCGGCCCGGACCGGGACGGTGTCGCCCGGCGATGCGTGAGCGGTGAGCAGGCCCGAGCGCGCCTGGGCGACGAGGTCGTAGGCCGGCGCGTCGGCGAGCGGCCCCTCGCGCCCGAACGCCGTGACGACGCCGACCACCAGCCGGGGGAGCGCGGCGTGCACCTCGTCCCAGTCGAGGCCGAACGCCGTTGCCCGAGCGTCCGGCGCGTTGTGGAGCAGGAGGTCGGCGGTGCCGAGCAGCGAGCGGAGCGCGTCACGTCCCTCCTCGCTCTTCAGGTCGAGGACGACCGACCGCTTGCCGCGGTTGAGCGGCAGGAAGAACCGTCCCAGCCCGCCGGCGACAGGCATCGTGCCGCGGTAGGCGTCGCCCCCGGGCGGCTCGACCTTGACGACGTCCGCGCCGAGCTCGCGGAGGAGCATCCCGCAGAGCGGGCCGGCCACGTACTGGGCCACCTCCACCACCCGCGTCCCCTCGAGCGGCAGCGTCATCGCAGACCCAGCCCCCGGCGCGCGATCACGAGCTGCTGGACGTCGGACGCCCCACCGGCGATCGTCGAGCCGGCCGAGGCCCGGTAGAGCGCCGCCGCGCGGCCTTGGATCGCGGCCACCGGATCGCCGTCGCCGAGGCCCTCGAGGCCGAGCAGGTCGACGGCGGCGTCTCCGACCGCCTGGACGAGCCGCGCGCCGGCGAGCTTCGCCATCGCCGAGCTCGCGCTGCCCGGCAGCCCGCGATCGAGCACGTCGGCTGCGCGGAACGAGAGCAGCCGCGCGGCCTGGAGCTCGCCGCGCAGCAGCGCGAGACGCCGTCTCGACGCGGCGTCGAGCCGGTCGGTCTCGCGCAGCCGGCGCTCCGTGGCATCGAGCACCCAGGCGGCGCCCCCGATCTTCTCCGCGGTGATCCGCTCGAAGTCGAGCGTGTACATCAGGATCTCCCAGCCCCCGGCTCGCTCGCCGACGAGGTTCCGCGCCGGGATGCGGACGCCGTCGAGGAACGTCTCGCACAGGACTCCGCCGCCGAGCGTCGCGAACGTCCGCACCTCGATCCCCGCCGTGTCCATCGGGCAGACGAGGACGGAGATCCCCCGATGCTTCGGCCGGTCGGGATCGGTCCGCACGGCGAGGTAGATCCAGTCGGCCAGCTGGGCGCTGGACGTCCACAGCTTGCGCCCGTTCACGACCCAGGTGTCGCCCTCCAGCTCGGCCCGGGTCGTGAGCGCGGCGAGGTCGCTGCCGGCACCCGGCTCGGAGAACCCCTGGCAGAAGACGAGCTCGCCCCGTGCGATCGGTGGCAGCAGCTCCCGCGCGAGGGCGGGCGCGAAGCGCTCGATCGCGGCGCCGATCGTCTTGTACGAGAGGAGGTAGGAGGACAGCGGCAGCCAGTGGTAGCCCAGCACCTCCTCGACGAGCGTGGCGTCGAGCCGGCTCAGGCCGCGCCCACCGAGCTCCCGCGGCCACGAGAGCCCGATCCAGCCGGCTTCGCCGAGCAGGCGGTTCACCTCGCGCGAGTCGCCGTCGGAGAGCATCCCCTGCCGCCACCACTCCGGGTCTGCCTCGAGCACGGGGCGCACGGATTCGCAGAAGGCGGCCGCCTCCTCCCGGAGCGCGTGCTGCCCGGCGGTGAGACGAAGGTCCACGGGCGCCCGATGCTACGCGCGTGCGAGGATGGCCGCATGGAGCACCGGCGAGCCTGGATCCCCCTCGCAGACGGCGTCCGGCTCGCAGCCCGCCTCTGGCTCCCGGACCGCCAGCCGGCCCCCGTCGTGCTCGAGGCGCTCCCGTACCGGATGGACGACCTGACCGCGTCCTACGCGTCCGAGTACGAGCGGCTCTGCGAGGAGGGCGGGCTCGCCGTCTGCCGGCTCGACCTGCGCGGCACGGGCTCCTCCGAGGGGATCGCCACGGACGAGTACCCGCCGCAGGAGCAGCGGGACCTGCACGAGGTGATCGCGTGGCTCGCCGACCAGGAGTGGTCGAACGGGTCGGTCGGGATGTACGGCACCTCGTACTCGGGCTTCAACAGCCTGCAGATGGCGTGCGAGCAGCCGCCTGCGCTCCGGGCGATCTGCGCCATCTACGCCACCGACGACCGCTACGCCGACGACGTCCACTACTACGGCGGTGCCCTCAAGGCGATCGACGCGATCGACTACGTCCTCTACATGGCGGCGATGAACGTGCTCCCGCCCGTCCCTGCCCTCGCGGGGGGCGACTGGCGGGAGCAGTGGGCCGACCGCGTCGAGCGGTGCGAGCCGTGGCTCCTGCGCTGGCTCGCCGAGCAGGTCGACGGCCCGTACTGGCGGCATGGCTCCGTCCGCTCGGGACAGCGGGCCGACGGGACGTGGGAGGGCTACGAGCGGATCACGTGCCCGACGATGCTGGTGGGCGGCTGGGCGGACGGCTACCGCAACAACAGCTTCCGCGCGTTCGAGCGGCTCGCGTGCCCGAAGCGGCTGCTGATGGGCCCCTGGTCGCACATGTCCACGGCGACGTCGCTCCCGGGCCCGCACCTCGACCTCGTGCCCGAGCTGATCCGCTGGTTCCGCCGCTGGCTCGCCGACGAGCCGAACGGCGTCGAGAGCGACCCGCCGATCCAGGTGTTCGTGCGGCGCCCCACCCGGCCGGAGCCGGATCTCGCCGAGCACCGCGGTGATTGGCGCCACGAGCCCGGCTGGCCGCTCGAGCGCTCGCGCCACCTCGAGCTGACCGTCGCCGACGCGCTGCCCGGCCCGCGCGGGGTCTCCCCGCTGCCGATCGTGGGTGACGTCGGCACCGCCGCGTGGATCTCCTGCGCGGCCCGGTTGCCCTGGGGTCAGCCGCTCGACCAGCGCGAGGACGACGCCCGCTCGCTCTGCCTCGAGTGGGAGCTCACACCGGAGACGGAGCTGCTCGGCCACCCGGTGCTCGAGCTGACGCTCTCGGCCGACGTCCCCGTCGCGTATCTCGCCGCCCGGCTCTGCAGCGTCTTCCCCGACGGGACGTCGGCACTCGTCACGCGCGGCCTGCTGAACCTCGCCCAGCGCGACGACCGAACGGCACCTCGGCCGCTGGCGCCGGGCGAGCCCGTGACCGTCAGGCTCGAGCTCGAGGTCGCGTCGTGGGTGTTCGAGGCAGGGCACAGGCTGCGGCTCGCGCTCGCCGCGAGCGAGTGGCCGAACGCCTGGCCGCCGCCGCTGCCCGGAGCCCTCTCGATCGACCTCCCCACGCTCCGCCTCGGCCTGCCCGTCGTCGTCGGCCCGCCGCCGATCGCCGACCCACCGCGGTTCGTCCCGTCACCGGGCGTCGAGACCCATGGGCCGCCGGACGACGGGACGGGCGAGGTCCCCACCGTGTGGCGGACGGAGCGCGACGTGCTCGCGCGCGAGGCGCGGTGCGTCGTCTCGCACGGCGTGGACTACGAGGGCGAGCACGGGTCGGCCATCGCCGAGCGCTACGCCGGCGAGGTGGGGGTCTCGACCGTCGATCCGGGCCGCGCCTGGGCGAGCGGCGGCGCGAGCTATCGCATCCGCTGGCCCGAGGGGGAGGCGCTGGGCGAGGCCCGGCTCGACCTCCGCTCGGATGCCGACGCGTACCACGTCGTCGTCGAGGTCGTCGCCGAGGAGCCCGGCGGAGCCTTCGGACGCCGCGAGCGCCGCTTCGAGCGCACGATCCCTCGACGGCTCGCGTGACGAGGTGCCTGGCTGAGAGCCAGGCACCTGCGACCGGGCACCCTCCGACGGCGCGGGCGGCTCACACGGCGTGACAGGCGGCGAGATGCTCGCCGCCGCCGGACAGCGCGGCGAGCGACGGATCCTCGCCGCGGCAGCGCTCCTCGACCCCGAGCCGCGCCGCCTCGCCCGACTGGACGAGCGGACACCGAGGGTGGAACCGACAGCCGGCCGGGACGCGCGTCGGGTCGGGGGCCTCTCCTTCGAGGATCTGCTGCTCCATGTGCGCCTGCTCGGGCACGACGGAGAGGAGCGCCTTCGTGTACGGGTGGCTCGGTCCCGAGAGGATCTCCTCGGTGTCGCCGAGCTCGACGATGCGCCCCAGGTACATCACCGCGACGCGGTCGGCGATGTTCCAGGCGAGGCCGAGATCGTGCGTGACGACGAGGATCGTGACGCCCTTCTCCTGCACGAGCTTCAGCATCAGCGCGAGGATCTCGCCGCGCACCGAGGCGTCGAGGCTGGAGACGGGCTCGTCCGCGACGATCAGCCAGGGGTCGAGCGCCATCGCCCCGGCGATCACCACGCGCTGTCGCTGCCCACCCGAGACCTCGTACGGGTAGAGGCCGAAGAACCGCTCCGGCGGGCGCAGGCCCGACACCGACAGCGCCTCGGCGACCGCAGCCTCCTCGCCGGCTCCGAGCCCGTGGATCCGCAGCCCCTCCGCGACGACCTCGTAGATCGTCTGCCGCGGGTTGAGCGCCCCGGTCGGGTCCTGGAAGACCATCTGCACGCCGCGCCGGTATGCCTTGAGCGCCGAGGCGTCGTAGGCGAGCGGCGCCCCCCGGAACCACACCTCGCCCGCGCTCGGCCGCTCGAGCCCCATGATCGTGCGCGCGAGCGTCGTCTTGCCGCAGCCCGACTCACCGACGAGCGCGAGCACCTCCCCCTCGCGCACGGTGAGGTCGATCCCGTCCACCGCCCGCGCGACGGCCTGCTTGCGGGCCTGGAAGCGCACCTCGAGGCCCTTCACCTCGAGCAGCGGCTCACCCTTCACGGGACGGCCTCCACGTGGATGCATGCGGCCATCCGGTCGGGGCCGATCCGACGCTCCTCCGCCTGCCAGTCGACGCACTCCGCGGTCGCCCGGACGCAGCGCGGATGGAACGGGCACCCGGTCGGCAGGTTCCGGGGGTCCGGCGGGTCGCCGGGCAACCCGGACGGGGCCATCCGGAAGCGCTCGTCGCCGATGATCGGGAACGCCGCGGCGAGCGCCGTCGTGTAGGGGTGCGCGGGCGCGGCGAAGACCTCGTGTGCAGGGCCCTCCTCGACGAAGCGGCCCGCGTACATCACCGCGAGCCGCCGGCAGACGCTCGCGAGCGTCGAGAGGTCGTGCGTGATGAACAGCATCGCCAGCCCGAGGTCGCGCTGGAGCACCTCGAGCAGGCGCAGCACCTGCGCCTGCACCATCACGTCGAGGGCCGTGGTGGGCTCGTCGGCGATCAGCAGGCGCGGATCGCAGGAGAGCGCGAGCGCGATCAGGATCCGCTGCTTCTGCCCGCCGGAGAACTGGTGCGGGTAGTCGTCGGTCCGCGAGGCGGGGATGCCGACGACGTCGAGCAGCTCGCGCACGCGTGCGCGGACCTGTGCCCGACCCATGTCCGGTCGGTGCGCCTCGATCGACTCCGACACCTGCCAGCCGATCGTCTTCACCGGGTTGAGCGTGTGGAGCGCGCCCTGGAAGACGATCGACATCTCCTCCCAGCGCACCGCGCGCAGCTCGCCGGGACGCATGGTGAGGACGTCCCTCCCTTCGAGCAGCACCTCGCCGGTCACCTTCGTCCCGCGGGGGAGCAGGCGCAGCAGCGCAGCCGCGATCGTGGACTTGCCGCAACCCGACTCGCCGGCGAGCCCGAGCGTCTCCCCGGCGGCCAGGTCGAACGACACCCCGCGCACCGCCGGGACGTCGCCCGGGTACGTCACGCCGAGGTCACGCACCTGCAGGAGCGGGGTGCTCACGACCGCCGCTCCCGCAGCCGCGGATCGAGGATCTCCTCCAGGGCCTGCCCGATCAGGACGAAGGCGAGCACGACCGCCATGATCCCGAGACCCGGCGGGAGGTAGTACCACCAGGCGTTGCGGGTCAGGGCCCCGGCCGAGAACGCCTCGTCGAGCATCTTCCCCCACGAGGCCCGCGTCGGGTCGCCGAGCCCGAGGAACGAGAGCGTCGTCTCGGAGAGGATCGCCACGGGCACCGTCAGCGTCAGGTTCGCGAGGATCAGCGGCGAGACGTTGGGCAGCACGTGCGCCCGCATCACGTGCCCCCCCGAGGCGCCGAGCGCGCGGGAGCGCTCGACGTACAGCCGCTCCTTCACCGAGAGGACCTGTGCCCGGATGACGCGAGCGGTCGCCGGCCACGACGTCACCCCGATCACGAGGATCACGTTCCAGACCGATGGCCCGAGGATCGCCGCCAGGACGATCGCGAGCGGGAGGAAGGGGATCACGAGGAACCACTCGGTGAGCCGCATCAGCACGGCGCTCGGGATGCCGCCGAAGTACCCCGACACGATGCCGACGAGCGAGCCGATCACGATCGCGATCACGGTGGCCGCGAGGCCGACGAGGAGGCTGATCCGCGCGCCCCACACGAACTGAGCCCACACGCTGCGGCCGAGGTTGTCCGTTCCGAGCGGCGAGAACTCGGACGGCGTGGCCCAGCGCGGGTTCTCGATCGCGTTGATCGCGCGCAGGGTCGACTCGTCGGCGAGCAGGGGCGCGCAGAGCGCCATCAGCACGATGAGGGCGAGGAGGACGAGCCCGATCATCCCCGGCACCGAGCGGCGGTACTGCGCCCAGGCGGCGGCGAGCGCGCGACGGCGACGCTGCCACGCGACCCGACGCCCCGAGATCGCCACGTCGGTGGTCGTCATGCTCTCCGCACCCGCGGGTCGAGGTAGACGTAGAGCAGGTCGGCGACCAGGTTGAAGAAGATCACCGCCGCGCTGAAGACGAGGAACAGGCCCTGCAGCATCGGCAGGTCGGGCCCGTTGAGCGCGTCGTAGGTCAGCCGACCGAGCCCCGGCCAGGAGTAGATCGTCTCCACCGCGATCGCGCCGGAGAGGACGAAGCCGAAGTTGATCGCGATCAGCGTGACCACCGGCAGGATCGCGTTCGGCACGGCGTGGCGATTGCGCACCATCACGTCTCGGAGCCCCTTGGCGCGAGCGAGCGTCAGGTAGTCCTCGCGCATCGTGTCGAGCAGCGACGAGCGCATCACGATCGCGTACTCCCCGAGGTAGGCGAGCGTCAGGGTCAGCGCGGGCAGGAACATGTGGTGCGCCTGGTCGAGCAGCAGCGCCAGCCCGGTCGCGTCCGACCCCGGGTCGGTCATCCCCCCGACCGGGAACAGCCCGAGCGAGACGGCCATCGTCACGAGCAGGAGCATCCCGAGCCAGAAGTCCGGCATGGAGTACGTCGCCATGGTGAACCCGGTCGAGGCGTAGTCCGTGGGCGAGCCGCGTTTCCAGGCGGCCGCGATCCCGATGATCACCCCGAAGATCGTCGAGAGCAGCGTCGAGATCCCCACGAGCGCGATCGTCGGCCAGGCCCTGCTCCAGATCTCCTCGGCGACCGGCTCGTTCGAGGTGTACGAGCGGCCGAGGTTCAGCTGCAGCGTCTGCCTGACGTACGCGCCGAACTGCTCCAGCTTCGACCCGTCGAGCCCGAACTGCGCCCGCAGCTCCTCGCGCTGCTGCTCGGTGAGGTTGCGGCCGCGGAAGAGGTTCGCGACGGGGTCGCCCTCGACGACGCGGAAGAGGAAGAAGTTGAAGACGACGACGAACGCGAGCGTCGCGAGCGCGCCGAGCACCTTGAGCGTGACGAGGCGGACGCTCACCCGATCCGCGACGTGGGGGCGGGGCGGCCCCCGCCCCCACAGTCGATTGCCGTCATCGCTCCGGCGGCCTCACTCGCGCTCGCCGGCGCTGCGCCGCCGCATCAGCGCGAAGCCGAGGATGCCGAGCCCGACCAGGCCCGCGACGACGAGCGCCACGATCCCGGCCGTCGAGAGCCCACCGTCGTCGTCGCCGCCGGTGGAGGCGACCGGCGTGAGGTTCGCGTAGGTGGGCGACGAGTTCGAGAACAGCACCGGGCCGATCTCGGCCGGCTGCCGCAGCCATCCCTCGAAGCGGTCGGTGCGGTAGGCCTGCAGGTCGCCCTCGTAGGTGAGCACGTTGTACGTCGCCGAGTCGTAGAACGTCCGCAGCATCCGGTGCACGATCTCGATCCGCTTCTCGCGGTCGAGCTCCTGGTTCTGCGCCTCGTAGTCGGCGTCGTAGGACGGGTCGCACCAGTTCGCGTCGTTGTAGTAGTTCGTCGGGTCGTCGGGATCCGACGAGAGCTGGTCGCACGTGAAGTACGACAGCATCGGGTCGGGATCGACGAACGGCGTCCAGCCCCACTGGAAGAGGTCGTAGTCGCCCTTCCCGATGATCTCGGTCAGCTTCGAGCCGTTGACGACCTTGACGCTCGTGCCGATCCCGATCTCCTTCAGCCAGCCGGTGATGAACTCGGCGTTGGCCGCGGCGGTCTGCGAGTCCGACAGGATGTAGTAGTCGAGCGTGATGTCGTCGCCCTCGTACTCGCGGATGCCGTTGCCGTTGCCGTCGGTGTAGCCCGCGGCCTCGAGGATCTCCTTCGCCCCCTCCAGGTCGAAGGTGAGCTGCTCCTCCTCGGGGATCTCGGGGATCCACTCGGGACTCGCCGACGGGCTCATCGTCAGCCCGGGCCGCCCGAGCCCGGCGTTGACGCGGTCGATCAGCGTCTGTCGGTCGATCGCGTGCGCGATGGCCTTGCGGAACTCGATGTCGGAGAGCGCGGGGTGGCCGTTGCCGATGCCGTCGACGCGCTTGTCCTCAGGCCGGCCGCCGTTGACGGAGAGCTCCGAGAAGCCGCCCTGCTCGCCCTCCAGCGCGACGATCCCGTCGGTGGTCGACAGGCGCTCGAACGACTCGGAGGGGATGTCGTGGGCGGCGTCGATCTCCCCGCTCTCGAGCGCCGCGACCATCGCGTCCCCGTTCGAGAAGAGCCGGAAGACGACCTCGTCGATCGGCGGCTCCTCGCCCTCCCAGCCCCAGAAGGACGGGTTCGCCGCGAGGCGCCAGAACTGCCCGCGCTCCGCCTCGACGAGGGTGAACGGCCCGGAGCCGACGCCGTCGGTGCCGTCGGCCTTGGTGATCTCCTTCTCGTCGAGCTCTCCCCAGACGTGCTCGGGGAGGATGTAGACGTCCATCGTCGGGAGCTTCGGGTCGGGCACCTTGGACGTGATGACGACGGTCCGCTCGTCCGGCGCTTCGGCGGTCAGGTTCGCGACCACGGACTCGTAGTTCAGCCACGCCTCGTCCCGCGCGCGGTTGACGGTGAAGGCGACGTCGGCAGCGGTCAAGGGCGTGCCGTCCGACCACTCGAGCCCTTCCCGCAGCGTGTACGTGACGGTCTTCCCGTCGTCCGAGATCTCCCAGGACTCGGCGAGCCCCGGGATGGTGGCGAAGTCGTCCGCCGCCTTGTCGGTGAGCGTGGCGTACTGGAGGTTCCAGACCTCGTAGTCGGGCACCTCGACGCCGACGAGCGGGTTGAGGGAGTCGTAGTCGTTGGTCAGGCCTACCGTGAAGACGACCTTGTCGCCGTCCTCGTCCGCGGCGCCCGCAGTCGTGACGACGACGAGCGCCGCCAACGCGATGACGGTGGTCAGCAGCAGAGCGAGCGTGCGGTTCCTCACCGGGTCTCCCTTCCGTCGGACGATCGAGCGATCATCCCATCGTTTGACCCGCGGGACAACCGGGATCGGCT
>CAZUVW010000064.1:0-1579 GCA_964623875.1 uncultured Gaiellales bacterium | reverse complement strand
CATCATGAGACGTCGAGCAGGCCCTCGACGGCTGCCCGGACGAGCGATCCGACCGAGTCGAGCTCGTAGCCGCCCTCCTGGACGACCACGGTGGGCACGCCGAGCGCGCCGAGCAGGCGGCCTGCCTCGCGGTAGCCGGCCTCCGTCACGAGCAGCGGGCTCTCGGGGTCCGCGGCGGCCGCGTCGACGCCGAGCGCCACCACCAGGGCGTCGACCGGCCCGGCCCAGCGGGTGAGCTGGGCGACCGCCGTGAGCCAGCCCTCGTCACCCGTCCCCGGTGCGAGGACGAGGTTCGCGTTGGCGCCCTCCCCTGCGCCGATCCCGTGCTCGTCCGGTCCTCCGAGCACGTGCGGGAACCACCCGGCGCGAGGATCGACGTGCACCGACCCGGTGCGCACGTCGCCGCGCGCCCAGAAGATCGCCTGGGCACCGTTGCCGTGGTGCGCGTCGACGTCCAGCAGGGCGACGCGCTCGGCACCGAGCTCGCGCAGGCGCTCGGCGGCGACCGCTGCGTTGTTCAGGTAGCACGAGCCGCCGTAGGCCGAGCGGGTCGCGTGGTGCCCCGGAGGCCGCGTGCACGCGTACGCGAGCCCCTCGCCCCCCGCCACGAGGTCGGCGGCGGTGAGCGCGCAGTCCACCGCCGCCCGCACCGCAGGCCAGGTCCCCGGCCCCACCGGCGTCAGCGTGTCGAAGGCCCACTGGCCCGTGCGCGCAGACGGCGAGGCCGCGGCGAACGGCTCCACCCCAGCGAGCAGCCCGGCAGTCGGGAAGAGGTAGCCCACGACCTGCGGCTGTCCCGGGTCGTCCGGATACCCGGACCTGACCCAGTCCTCGTACGCCGAGCGGAGGAACGAGACGAGACCGGAGTCGTGCACGGCGAGCACCGTCGCGTCGTCGTGGGGCTCCGCCGCGACCACCCGCGCGCCGGCCTGCTCGAGCGCGGCGCGGATGCGCAGCGCGCGCTCGGGCACCTCGTCGCCCTCGATCTGCACGCCGAGCCAGGTTCCGGCCTCCCCGCCGTGCAGCAGGCAGTCGTCGCTCCACACGACGGGGATCGAGAGAGCCACGGCGGCGAGCCTACCGTGGTTGGATTCGCCTCGATGACGTCGCCGCCTCCGCCACGCGGCCCCCGCCCTCGCGCGCGAGGCGTGCGCATCGGCTCGCTCGAGCCGGGGCCGCTCAACGCGATCACCGACGTGCCGGACGTCCGGGTCGGGTACGTCACCGTCTGGACGGACGAGCCCGACCCACCGGCCGGCTCGGGGATCGCGCGCACGGGGGTGACGGCGATCGTGCCCGGCGAGCTGGCCACGCTCGTCGAGCGTCCGGTTCCGGCCGGTGCCGCGGCGCTCAACGCGGCGGGCGAGATGACGGGCTTCCTCCAGGTCTCCGAGTGGGGCGTGGTCGAGACCCCGGTCTACCTCACGGCGACGATGCAGGTCGGGCGCGTCTTCGACGGCGCCGTCGACGCGGCGCGTGCTGCCGACCCGCGGGTCGGAGACGACTGGGTCGTGATCCCCGTCGTGGCAGAGTGCGACGACTCCTGGCTGAGTGACGCACGCCTGTCGCACGTCGCCGC
>CAZUVW010000063.1:0-13633 GCA_964623875.1 uncultured Gaiellales bacterium | reverse complement strand
GATCGGTCTGGCGGCGGCGCTCGCCGGCGCGATGATCGCGGCCCGCGACGCGTTCCTGCTCCTGTTCATCGCGCTGTTCCTGGCGCTCGTGCTCGAGACGCCGGCGACGTGGATGCAGGAGCGGTGGGGGATGCGGCGCGGGACGGCGGCCATGCTGCTCGTGTTCGGCACGCTCGGCGTGCTCGCCCTGCTCGGGTACCTGCTCGTGGCGCCCTTCGTCGGCGCCGTCCAGGACCTCGCCCGCGACCTGCCCAACATCGTCCAGCGGATCCGCGACTCCGACCTCTTCCAGCAGCTCGACCGGAGGACCGACATCGGCGCCGAGCTCCAGCAGCGCGCCGAGGAGCTGGCGGCTGAGCTGCCCGGCAAGCTCGACGACGTGGTCGCGATCGGCGGCAGGGCGTTCGGGGCCGGGCTCGCCTCGTTCGCCGTCGTCTTCATGACCCTCTTCCTCGTGATCGACCTGCCGAACCTCTCCGCGTCGCTGCGCAGCGTCCTCTTCCCCGGCACGGCCGATCGCGTGCACGGGCTCGAGGATCGGATCACGCGCACCATCGGTCGGTACGCGATCGGCGCGGTCGTGATCGCGACGATCGCCGGAGTCGTGCAGGGGCTCGGCGCCTGGGCGCTGGGAGCGCCGTTCGCCCTCGCCCTGGGGATCATCGCCGGGCTGCTCGGGCTGATCCCGCAGGTCGGCGCGACCATCGCCGCGGTGCTGCTCTCGCTCGTCACCTTGACGGTCGGCTGGCCGCAGGCGCTCGCGATGCTGGCGATCTGCATCGGCTATCAGCAGGTCGAGAACTACGTGCTGCAGCCGACGATCCAGGGACGAGCCGCCGACATCTCGGGGTTCTTCGTGATCGCCTCGGTCGTCGTCGGCGCGTCGCTGCTCGGTGTGATCGGCGCGCTGATCGCCGTTCCGCTGACCGCGTCGGTGCAGATCGTCGTCCGCGAGCTCACCGCCGAGCGTCGCGCCGCGGTGGAGCGGGCCCGCGCCTCCGCGGAGCGCGCCCGCGGAGCACCCCCGCCCGGCGGCGGTGGCGGGCCGCTCGAGCAGTCGGCGCCGGGCTAGGCCCTCAGCGCGGCCAGGGGCCGTCGCGTGGCAGATCCTTCTCCGAGGCGGCGACGACGATCAGCAGGACGGGCGGCTCGGGGCCGAGTCCCTCGTACACGTGCGGGTCGCGACCGTCGAAGACGATCGTGTCGCCCCGCTCGAGCACGAAGCGCTCGCCGGAGACGGTCAGCGCCAGCGTGCCGCCGAGCACGTGGACGAGCTCCTCGCCGTCGTGACCGGCCGTCGGCGTCGCCGGCAGGTGCCCTTCGGACAGCGTCCCCTGCAGGACGTGACCCTGTGCGGTGAGGGCGCGCACCGTGGCCTCGTTCGGTTGCCCGTCGCTCCCGATCGCCGGCGCCGCCGAGGCGCGGGTGACGCGGGGAAGGCCCGCGCGGCCCTCCGGCTGGACGAGGGTGCCGATCGCCACGCCGAGGGCGGAGGCGATCCGCGCCGTGCTGCGCAGGCTCGGCCGGGCCAGCCCGCGCTCGACCTGGCTGAGGAAGGCGTGCGTCAGCCCGGTCCGCGCGCCGAGCTCCTGCAGCGTCAGCCCGCGCTCGTGGCGCAGACGCCGGATCCGCGGCCCGACGACCGCGGACGGGTCGGGGCTGGACTCGACTTCGGTCGGGCGACGGCGCATCCGAACCTCCACCTGCGACTGTATCCCCTCCGGCCGTCGGGAACAGGGGCGCCGATCACCTGGGCGTCTCAGTCGGCGCGGCAGGTTCCGCAGGCGCCGTGGAGGACGACCTCGTGGTCGTCCATCACGTAGCCGTGCTGCCCGGCGACGCGCTGCAGGGCGCGCTCGAGGGCGGCGTCCTCGAACGGCTCGACGCTGCCGCAGTCGTCGCAGACGAGGTGGTGGTGATGGTGCGTGCCGTCCGGATAGGCGGGCTCGTACCGGGCGACGCCGTCGCCGATGTCGACGCGCTGGAGCAGCCGCAGGTCGGAGAGCGTCTCGAGCACGCGGTAGACCGTCGCGATGCCGACGTGGCCGCCTGCGGCGCGCACGCCGTCGAAGATCTCCTGGGCGGACAGGCAGCAGGTCTGCCGGCCGAGGTGCTCGACGACCGCACGGCGCGCGCCGCCGTTCCGCAGCCCCGCCGCGCGCAGCGCCGCGAGCGTGTGCTCGGGCCACGAGGTCGTCTCGACCGCCATGCAGAGATGATAACCGCTCTCAACGTGCTAGAGTCCGCCCGCATGAAGCGAATCGTTCTCATTCTCGTGTTATCGGGCGCCGCGCTGGCCACGGCAGGCTGCGGCTCCGACGACGCGATCGGCTCCGGCGAGCAGATCGTCGCCGCGTTCTACCCGCTCGCCTTCGCGGCCGAGGAGGTCTCGGGTGGTGCGGCGGTCACGAACCTGACGCCCACCGGCGCAGAGCCCCACGACCTCGAGCTCACCGCGGGCGACATCGAGGCCGTCCAGGAGGCGGAGCTCGTGCTGTACCTCGGCCAGGGGTTCCAGCCGGGGCTCGAGGCCGCCGTCGAAAGGCGGACCGGCCCCTCCCTCGACCTGCTCGAGGGGCTCGAGCTCCTGCGAGGAGGGGAGCACGGCCACGACGACGGCGCGGAGGAGGAGGACACGGAGGAGTCCGGGCTCGATCCGCACGTCTGGCTCGACCCGCTCCGCTATGCGGCGATGGCGAAGGCGATCGCGGCAGAGCTCGGGGAGCCGGCCGCCGCCGACGGCCTCGTCGCGCGCCTCGAGGAGCTGGACGCCGAGCTCGACGCGGGCTTGGCGCAGTGCGAGCGACGCGAGATCGTCACGAGCCACGCTGCGTTCGGCTACCTGGCCGATCGCTACGACCTCACGCAGATCGCGCTCACCGGGCTCTCGCCCGAGGCGGAGCCGAGCCCCAAGGACCTCGCCGCGCTCGTCGACACGGTGAAGGCCGAGGGCGCCACGACGGTGTTCTTCGAGACGCTCGTCTCGCCCGATCTGGCCGAGACGGTGGCGCGCGAGGCAGGGGCGACGACGGCCGTGCTCGATCCGTTGGAAGGGCTCACCGCCGAGCAGGCGGACGAGGGCGACGACTACTTCAGCGTGATGAGGGAGAATCTCGCGGTGCTGCGCGAGGCCCTCGGATGCGCCTAGCGGTGCCGCCCGCGGTCGAGCTGCGCGGCGTCTCGTTCTCCTACCCGGGCAGCCCGCCCGTGCTCGAGGGGGTCTCCCTCACGATCGAGCAGGGCTCCTTCGTCGGGATCGCCGGGCCGAACGGCGGCGGGAAGACGACCCTGCTCCGGCTCGCGCTCGGCCTCGAGCGGCCCGACGCGGGGGAGGTGCTCCTGCACGGCCTGCGGCCGCTGACGCGCGGTGGGCCGAGGGTCGGCTACCTGCCGCAGCGCGCCCACCTCGCGTCCGGGAGCCCCGTGACCGTGCGCGAGGTCGTCGGGGCCGGTCGCCTCGCCGTGCGCGGGCCGGTCGGCCCCTTGCGACGGGACGACCGCGACGTCGTCGCGCGCGCGATCGAGCGCGTCGGGCTCGCCCACCGCGCGGATGCGCCGCTGCGGACGCTGTCGGGAGGGATGCAGCAGCGGGCGTTCATCGCGAAGGCGCTCGCGTCGGAGCCCGCGCTGCTCGCGCTCGACGAGCCGACGACCGGCGTCGACGCGGCCTCGCAGGAGTCGCTCGCGACCCTGCTCTCCGAGCTGCGCCACGAGCTCGGGGTGACCGTGCTCTACGTCTCGCACGAGTTCGGCGCGGTCGAGCACGTCGTCAGCCGGCTCCTGCTCGTGCGCGGCGGCATCGCCTTCGACGGCCTGCCCTCCGACCTGCCGGCGCTCTGGCACGACCCGTCGCACGACCACGGGAGTCACGCGCACTGATGCTCGAGCTCGAGTTCATGCAGCTCGCCTTCGCGGTCGGCGCGGTCGTCGGCCTGCTGGCGCCGGCGGTCGGGTTCTTCCTCGTCGAGCGGCGAGCATCCCTCGTCGGCGACGGCCTCGGCCACGTGGCGTTCGCGGGTGTCGCTGCGGGCTACCTGCTCGGCGTCTCGCCCGTCCTCACCGCCCTGCTCTTCGCCGTCGTCGGCGCGCTCGCGATCGAGTGGCTCCGCTCCCGTGGCGGGACGGCCGGCGATCAGGCGCTGGCGCTCGTCTTCTACACCGGGATCGCGCTCGGCGTCGTGCTCGTCTCGACGGCGGACAGGCTCGACGCGAACCTCTTCCAGTTCCTGTTCGGCTCGATTCTGACCGTGACGTGGTCCGACCTGTGGGTCGTCGTCGCGCTCGGAGTGGTATCGCTCGTGACGATCGCGATCCTCTACCGCGGGCTCGTCGGCGCCGTGCTCGACGAGGAGGGCGCGCGCGTCGCGGGCGTGCGCGTCGGGCTGATGAACATGGTCGTCGCGGTGCTCGCCGCGCTCACGGTCGGCATCTCGATGCGGATCGTCGGGATCCTGCTGATCGCCGCGCTGATGGTGCTGCCGGTGATCGCAGCGCAGCGGATCGCCTGGAGCCTGCGCTCGACGCTCGGGCTGGCGATGGGGATCGGCCTCGGGGCGGTCGTCGTCGGGCTGACGGTCGCGTACTACGGCGACCTGCCGCCGGGCGGGACGATCGTCCTGACGGCCGCCGGCTCCGTGCTGGCCGCCTCTCTGGCCGCACCGCTCCTCGGTCGTGGATGATGTCCGTCCGATGACGGTCACGCTCACCGGGAACGCGCTCACGCTCGACGAGGTCGTACGCGTCGCCCGCACGGGCGAGCCCGTGGCCCTCGCGCCGCAGGCGGTCGAGCGCATGGCGGCTGCGCGACGCGTGGCGGAGAAGGTGCTCGAGGGAGGGGGCACGGCGTACGGCCTCACCACCGGCCTCGGGATCCGCCGGGACACGGCCATCCGCGACACGGACCACGATCGGCTCGTCCTGCGCCAGCATCTCATCGGCCACGGCCCCGACGCGCCGCACGACGTGGTCAGGGCGACCGCGCTCCGACTCGCGAACGCGCTCGCGAAGGGCACCACCGTCGCCCGCCCGGTGCTCGCCGCGCGGCTGGTGGACGCCCTCAACGCGGACGAGCTGCCGCGCGTCCGCGTCCGCGGCTCGATCGGGCAGAGCGACCTCGCGGCGATGGCGGACCTCGCAGAGGGAGTGCTCGGCGACCTCGAGCTGGTGCAGGGGGAGGCGATCGCGCTGCTCAACCAGAGCTCGTTCTCCACCGGGTGGGGAGCGCTCGCGGTGCACGACGCGATCGGCGTCCTCGACGCCCTCGACGTGGCCGGGGCCCTCGACCTCGAAGCGTTCGGCGCCAACCGGACGCTGCTCGACCCGGCGATCGCCGTCGTGCGCCCGTACCCCGGGATCCGCGAGACGCTCGAGCGGCTCGACGCCCTGCTCGCCGGCGGGGAGGCGGTGCCCCGGGCGCTGCAGGACCCGCTCACGTTCCGGACGCTGCCGCAGATGAACGGCGCCGCGCGCGACGCCTTCCGCTTCGTCTGCGAGCAGCTCGCGATCGAGCTGAACGCCGCGCAGGCGAACCCCCTGGTGGTCGTCGACGAGGGCGTCGTCGTCTCCGTCGGCAACTTCGAGATGATCCCTCTGGCAGCCGCGCTCGACCTTGCCCGGCTCGCGCTCGCGCCCGCCCTGACGAGCGCCTGCGAGCGCTCCTCCAAGCTCCTCCACCCGCTGCACTCCGGCCTGCCCGAGGGCCTCGGCGAGCGACCGGGTCTCGCCGAGAGCGCGTACAGCGAGGTCGGGATCGCGCTCCAGGCGCTCACCGCCGAGGCGCGCTTGCTCGCCCAGCCCGTCTCGCACGAGCTCGTCTCGTCGTCCCAGGCCGGCGGGATCGAGGATCGCATGACGATGGCGCCGCTGGCCGCGCGGCGGCTGGCCGAGATGGCCGAGCTCGGGGCGCGGATCGTCGCCGTGGAGCTGCTCCTCGCGGCGCAGGCCTGCGACCTGCGCGGGGCGGAGCTCGGCGCCGGGACGCGGCGGGCACACGACCTCGTCCGCTCGGTCGCCCCGTTCCTGCGCGCCGGCGACCTGCTGCCCGACGTCGAGCCGCTCGTCGAGCTCGTCCGCTCCGGCGTCGTCGGCGCGATCACGTGACGACGGTCGACCTCCACCAGCACCTCTGGCCGCAGCAGCTCGTCCGTCTGCTCCGCGCCCGGGAGCAGCCGCCCTACCTCCGCGACGGGACGCTCGTCACCGTCGAGGGCGCGTTCCGGCTCGACCTCGGTCGCCACGACCCGGAACGGCGGCTGGCAGAGCTCGACCGTGACCGGATCGACGTGGCGGTGCTCTCGCTCCAGTCGAGCCTCGGCCTGGAGCTGCTGCCGACCGCGGAGCGCACGGCGCTCGAAGAGGCGTGGACGGAGGGTGTCGCCGAGCTCGTCGCGGCGTCGGGCGGCCGGTTCCGGGCGCTCGCGCCCTGGCGGGTCGTTCCCGGCTTCGTGGGGACGTCCGTCGGGACGTCCGCGCTCCTCGGCGAGGGAGACTCCCCGGTGCTGGCCGCGGCCGCTGCGGCGGGGGTGCCCGTGCTCGTGCATCCGGAGGCCGAGCCCGCTCCGGCAGCCGACCGTCCCGCGTGGTGGCCGTGGGTCGCGGGCTACACGGGGCAGCTGCAGCGGGCGTTCCTGGCCTGGCTCGCCGGCGGCCGCGCCCGCCATCCGGCCCTGCGGATCGTCTTCGCGGGGCTCGCCGGCGGCGCGCTCGCGCACACGGGGCGTCTGATGCACGCAGGTGTCGACCTCGGCACGCCCGATCCCGACACCCTGTTCGAGACGTCGACCTGCGATGCGGCAGCGCTCGCGCTCGCGCTCGCGGTCGTGGGCGCCGACCGCATCGCCTACGGCAGCGACGTCCCGGTGGTCGACCCGCAGGCGACCCTCGCCGCCGTCCGTGCCCTCGACGAGCGCGTGCGACGCCGGGTGCTCGGCGGCACCGCCGCGCGGCTTCAGCCAGGCACCTCGGGCTCCCCGTCCGGCGCCTCGAGCGACGCAGGGAAGCCCGGCGCGCGGAGGTCGGTGCCGACGGCCTCCTCGAGCAGGCGCACGACCATCGGCGACCAGGCGTCGCCTCCGTAGCGCTCGCGCGCCTGCGCGAACGCGTCGCGGGTCAGCGCGGCGAGGTCGAGCGGCACCCCCGTCTCGTCGCCCAGCTGGAGGGCGAGCCCGAGATCCTTCAGCGCGAGGTCCATCGTGAAGCCGATGTCGTAGCTTCCGTTCAGGATCAGCTGGCCCTCGGTCTCGTGGACGAAGCTCGTTCCCGAGCTCGCCGTGATCACCTCCCACGCCTGGCCGAGGTCGAGCCCGGCCCGCCGCGCCAGCATCAGCGCCTCGCCGTCGGCGACGAGATGGATGAAGGCGAGCATGTTGGTGATGACCTTGATGTCGGAGGCCGCGCCGAGCGGCCCGACGTGGAACACGCGACCGCCCATCGAGCGAAAGAGCGGCATGTGCAGCTCGGCGACCCTCTCGTCGCCCCCGAGGATGACGGTGATCTCGCCGGTGGCGGCAAGGTGCACGCCGCCGGTGACGGGCGCCTCGATCGTCTCGATCCCTCGCGACGAGGCGGCCGCGGCGAGCCGCCGCACCTCGTGCTTGTCGGTCGTGCTCATCTCGATCCACGTCCCACCCGATCGCAGCGTCGAGAGGACGCCGCCGGCGCCCTGGACGACCGCAGCCGAGATCGCTGGTGAGGGCAGGCACGTGATGACGGCATCCGCGTCGGCCGCCGCCTCCGCCGCCGACCTCGCCGGCTCCGCGCCGAGCGCGACCAGCCGCGCGACGGCGTCTGCGTCGCGGTCGGCCACGCGCAGGGGGAACCCGTCGCGCAGCAGGCTGCCGGCGAGCTTCGCGCCGAGGTGACCGACGCCGACGAAGCCGACGCGCACCCGCTACTCCGGCGGGTGGTCCGCGGTCGTCTGGTGGAGCTCCTCGCCGTGATACGGATGCGCGGCCGCGACCGCTTCGTCCAGCTCGACGCCGAGGCCGGGCTCGCTCGGCGGCAGCACGTAGCCGTCCTCCCAGGCGATCGGGCGCCGCAGGATCTCCCCGTGGAACCCACCCCAGTCGAGCAGCCCCTCGAGGATCAGGAAGTTGGGGCTGCAGGCGGCGAGCTGGACGTTCGCAGCGCCCAGCACCGGGCCGTTGTAGAGGTGCGGGGCGATCTGCGCGTAGTGGGCCTCCGCCATGCCCGCGATCTTCTTCGCCTCGAGCAGCCCGCCGACCCGTCCCAGGTTCGGCTGGAGGATCGCAGCGGCGCCCGTCGCGAGCACCCGGGCGAACTCGTGCTTCGTCGTCAGGCGCTCGCCGGTCGCCACCGGGATCGACGTCGCCCTGGCCACGACCGCCATCTGCTCCGGGCTCTCGGGCGGGACCGGCTCCTCGAGCCAGAGCGGGTCGAAGCGCTCGAGGCGGCGTGCCAGACGGACGGCCCCTGCGGGCGTGAACTGTCCGTGCGTGCCGACGAGCAGGTCGCAGCGCGCGCCGACGGCCTCGCGGACGGCGGCCACGTACGCCTCGCAGCGGTCGAGCGCGGCGAGCGAGGGCTGAAGCGGGTCGAGCGCGGAGTACGCGCCCGCGGGGTCGAACTTGAGCGCGGTGAACCCGCGCTCGGCGTACGCGGCCGCGCGCTCGGCTGCGAGCGCCGGATCCGCGTACACGTCGGCGCGGTCGCCGTCCTCGGCGTAGAGGTACGTGTAGGAGCGGAGCCGCTCGTGGACACGGCCGCCGAGCAGCTCGTAGACGGGCTTCCCGAGCGCCTTGCCGATCACGTCCCAGCAGGCCAGCTCGATCCCGCTGAGGATCCCGAGCAGGGAGAGGTCGGGACGGGCCGTGTAGCCGCGGGCGTAGACGCGCCTCCACAGCTGCTCGATCCGGAACGGGTCGGCCCCCTGGACGTGTCGCTCGAAGACGTCCTCCAGCATCCGCTCCAGCGCGCCGGGATGGAACGTCCCCGGGTAGACCTCGCCGACGCCCACGACGCCGTCGTCGGTCGTGAGCTGGACGAAGACGAAGTAGCGGCCCCCGACCTCGGGGCGCGGGTTGCCGACCACGAACGTCCTGAGGCCGTCGATCCTCAGCGTCGTCCTCGCAGCGGGAGAGCGTCGCTCACGAGCGGTGGGCGGAGAACGAGGGGAGCCACTGGACGCCGTCGGAGAGCACCGCGCCGAGCCGCATCAGGTCGGCCACGATGCGGTCACGGCGGTCGGGCGTGATCCGGCTCACGGGGATGCACGTCGTCAGCGCGGCGATCGTCGCGCCTTCGCCGTTGACGACCGGCACGGAGGCCGCGTAGAGGCCCTCGGCGGTCTCCTCCCAGTTCTCGGCGTAGCCGCGCTCGCGGACGCCCTCGAGGATCGCCTGCAGCTCCGCGACCCCGTTCAGGCGGCGACCGGTCGGAGTGACGAGCAGCCGACCGCCGAACTGCGCGGCCACGGCGGCCGGCGGCTGGGAGGCGAGGACGACGCGGCCGCTCGCCGAGGCGTAGGCCTGTGTCTTCGAGCCGACGTGGGTGACGAGTCGTACCGGCTGGGACGTCTCCTCGAGCGCGATGAACAGCGACTCGCCACCGTCGAGCACCGCGAGCGCGATCGTCTCGTCGTGGTGCGTCAGGAACTCGGCCGCGACCGAGCGGAACGCCGCGACGATCGGCAGGTCGGCCGACCCCGAGCCGAGCCGCAGCGCCCGGACGCCGAGCGAGAAACGGCTCTCGGCGTCGCGCACGACCCACGCCCGCTCGAGCAGGACGGCGCACACCCGGTGCAGGGTGCTCTTCGCGATCCCGAGGTCGCGCGCGATCTCCGCCAGGGCGAGCGGCCCGCTGGCGGCGAGCAGGTCGAGGACGGCCAGCGTCGCGTGGATCCCGGCGCTGCTCGGGTGACGGCCCGCCGGCAGCGGCGTGCCTGCGACGACACCGCCCTCGTGCGCGCTCGCCTCGATCGTCGCCATCGTGCCGGACACTAACCGCTCTCGGGACGCCGTTCCACCGAGAGAACGGCGAGAGGTTGACAGGCGGCCACTCGCGCCGTCAGACTCCCCGCACCGTGGGACACGCGTCCAAGGGCAGAACCCCTCGTTCGGCGCTCGTCCGTGCGCCATCGAATCGGCCGCACGCGACGTCTCACCTCTCGACAGCTCCGCGCACGGGGCACCAACCATAGGAGGCACCATGGATCGGGAGACGAGGAGACTCGTCGAGGAGTACCGCCAGTCGGCAGGGCCGCTGGAGAACCAGCTGATCGACGAGCTGCGAGGCGGCGAGCTCGACCGCGAGGAGTTCCTCCGCCGCGCCTCGATGTGGGGGCTCTCGCTCGGCACGATGGGGCTGCTGCTGAAGTACGCCGGCGACGCCGAGCTCGCGTTCGCGGCCCCGCAGGCGGTCAAGGCCGGCGGGACGATCCGCGTCGGGCTGCCGACGGGAGGCTCGCTCGAGCCGTACCTGCTGAACGACGGCGGGGCGCTCGCGCTGTCCGGGATCCCCGGCGAGTACCTGACCTTCACGAACCCGAAGGGGCAGGTGGTGCCGTGGCTCGCCACCAGCTGGAAGCCGAACAAGGACGCGACCGAGTGGGTCTTCCAGCTCCGCAAGGGCGTCAAGTTCCACAACGGCCAGACGATGACCTCGAAGGACGTCGTCGCGAGCATGAAGCAGTACGTCGGCGCGAAGGAATCGAATGCCGGCCTCTCGCCGTTCTTCGACCCCGCCGGCGTGTCGGCGGTGGGTCCGTACGCCGTCCGCTTCAAGCTCAAGTCGCCGATCGGCGTCTTCCCGTACCTGCTCAGCCAGACGACCTACCAGGCGATCATCCAGCGCGCCTCCGACGCGGCGAAGCCGGGCCAGTGGGTCAAGGGCGGGATGATCGGGACGGGCGCGTTCAAGCTCAAGTCGCTCGTCGAGAAGCGGAGCGCCGAGCTCGTCCGCCACGACGCCTACTGGGGCGGCAAGCCGCCGCTCGACGGCGTCAAGGTGACCTACTTCACGGGGTCGGCACCGCTCGTGCTGGCGCTGCGCGGCGGTCAGATCGACCTCGCCATGCAGCTCTCGCCGCAGGAGGTGCAGCCCTTCAAGAACAACTCGCGATTCAAGACCTACAGCCTGCCGACGGCGGCGCACAGGCAGCTCTGCATGCGCACCGACCAGGGCCCGCTGCGGGATCCCCGCGTCCGCCGCGCGATCGCGCTCGTGGCCAACCGGCCGCAGCTCGTCCAGCGGGTGATGCTCGGCGCGGCGACCGTGGGCAACGACAACCCGTTCTGGAGGGGCTTCGCCTCGTCCGACCCGTCGGTCAAGCAGCGCACCCAGAACCTCCCGCTCGCACGGGCGCTGCTCAAGGCCGCGAACGCCGAGAACCTGAAGTTCAACATCACGACGTGGAACTTCCTCGACCACACCGACCACGCGGCGGCGATGCAGGCGTTCGCACGGGAGGCCGGGATCGAGATCGGCCTCGAGGTGATGGACGTCTCGAAGTACTACGACTCCGAGCCGGCCGGCGCGGACTACGCGACCACGACGCCGTGGCTCAACCGCACGGCGTCCCTGACCGAGTACGGGGCCCGCGGCGTGCCGAACATCTACCTCACGCGCTGCTACGTGTCGACCGGTGACTGGAACGCGTCGCACTACAAGAACGCCGAGTTCGACTCGCTCGCCAGGACCTACCTGGCGGCGTCCGAGCTCGCCGCGCAGCGTCGGGCGACGAAGCGGATGGCTGGGATCCTCCTCCGCGACACGCCGGTGATCACCAACTACTTCATCAACTACGTCACGGCGAGCTCCGCGAAGGTGACGAACTACGTCCCGGAGGGCATCTCGCACGTGCGGTTGGCGAAGGTCGGGCTGGCGTAGCCGATCGAACGCTCTGCGAGGGGCGGGCCCGCGCGGGCCCGCCCCTCGGCGTTCACCCCCGGCGCACACGACGATGACCCGCTTCCTGCTCAAGCGCCTCGGCCTCGCGCTGATCACGCTGTTCCTGCTGAGCGTCATCGTCTTCGCGATCTCGACGATCCTCCCGGGCAACGTGGGACGCTCGGTGCTCGGGCCGTTCGCCACGCAGGAGTCGGTGGACGCGCTCAACGAGCAGCTCGGCACGGACAGGCCGATCCTCGAGCAGTACTGGGACTGGGCGAGCGGCCTCGTGCAGGGCGACCTCGGCGAGTCTCTGACGCTCCAGGTCCCCGCCTGGGATCTGCTCCAGCCCGCGCTCGAGAACTCGCTCAAGCTCGCGCTCGTTGCCTTCCTGATCGTCGTGCCCGTCTCGGTCGTGGGCGGCGTGATCGCCGGGCTCCGCTACGGCGGGATCACCGACAAGGGGATCACGATCGCGGGCATCTCGTTCGCCGCGATGCCGGAGTTCGTGACGGGGATCGTCCTCATCCTCGTCTTCGGCATCTGGCTCGGCTGGCTTCCCGTGACCGCGCAGGCGCCCGAGGGGTCGAACCTCCTCACGCAGCTCGAGTACCTCCTCCTGCCCGCGCTGACGCTGACCTTCGTGCTGTTCGGGTACATCGCCCGCATCACGCGCGCGAGCATGATCGAGGCGCTCGACAGCGACTACACGCGCACCGCCTTCCTCAAGGGGCTGCCCTCGTCGACCGTCATCCGCAAGCACGTCCTGCGCAACGCGCTCCTGCCGACGATCGCGGTCGTCGCGGTGCAGGTCGGCTACCTCGTCGGCGGCCTCGTCGCCGTCGAGGTGCTCTTCAACTACCAGGGCATCGGCCTGCTCATCTACGAGGCGGCGCGCGAGAAGGATCTCCCGCTGCTGACCGCAGGCGTGCTCGTGGTCGGGATCGTCTACCTCACGGTGACCCTGATCGCCGACATCCTGTACTCGCTGCTCAACCCGCGCATCCGGTTCGGAGCGGTCGAGTGAGCGCCCTCGCACCCGACCCGGCCGCGGTTCCCGCCGCCGGCAGGAGCGAGGCCAGCTCGGCGCGGTCGGAGCGGCTGCGCCTGCTCCTGCGCACGCCGACGGTCCTGATCGGCGTGGTGATCATCGGCTTCTGGGTCTTCTGCGCGCTCTTCCCGGGGCTCGTCGCTCCGTACAACCCGATCTTCGACAACCAGCTGCCGACCAGTCAGTCGCCGTCGCTGGACTACCCGTTCGGGACGGACACCAACGGGCGGGACGTCTTCTCCCGCGTGCTCGCCGGCTCCCGCAGCGTGCTCTTGATCGCGCCGGCCGCAACGCTGATCGGCACCGTGCTGGGGACGATCCTGGGGCTCATGACCGGGTACTTCCGTGGCATCTTCGACGACGTCACCAGTCGCCTGATCGACGCGGTGCTGTCCCTGCCGCTGATCGTCACGGCGATCCTGATCGTGACCGCGGTCGGCACGTCCTCGCGGTGGGTGGTCGCCCTCACGATCGGCCTGATCTTCACGCCCGTCGTGTCGCGCACCGTCCGCGCCTCGGTGCTGGCCGAGGCCGAGCTCGACTACGTCCAGGCCGCGCGGTTGCGCGGCGAGCGGTCGGGATACGTGATGTTCTCGGAGATCCTGCCGAACGTGCTGGCGCCCGTCGTGGTCGAGTTCACCGTGCGGCTCGGGTACGCGATCTTCGCAGTCGCCACGCTCACGTTCATCGGGTTCGGCGTCCAGCCGCCCTCACCCGACTGGGCGGCGCAGATCAACC
>CAZUVW010000062.1:0-13713 GCA_964623875.1 uncultured Gaiellales bacterium | reverse complement strand
TGAGCAGCACCTTGAACGACTCGGGGATCGACGGCTCGGCGATGTTCTCGCCCTTGACGATCGCCTCGTACGCCTTGACGCGACCGATCGTGTCGTCGGACTTGATCGTGAGCATCTCCTGCAGCGTGTACGCGGCGCCGTACGCCTCGAGAGCCCACACCTCCATCTCGCCGAACCGCTGGCCGCCGAACTGGGCCTTGCCCCCGAGCGGCTGCTGCGTGACGAGCGAGTACGGCCCGGTCGAGCGCGCGTGGATCTTGTCGTCGACCAGGTGGAGCAGCTTGAGGATGTACATGTAGCCGACGGTCACCTTCTGGTCGAACGGCTGGCCCGTCTTGCCGTCGAAGAGCTGCACCTTGCCGGAGCAGGTGCGACCGGCCGTGCGGGCGTCGTCGACGTTCATCGCGATCTTCTCGCTCGAGCGAGCCCACGAGGCGAGCGCCTGGTCGACGTCTGCCTCCGTCGCGCCGTCGAACACCGGCGTCGCGACCGCCCTGGGGTTCGGGGCGTTGATCGGGGCCCGCACGTTGACCGGGTCGCCCTCCTCGAACGCGCCGTGCGCCGCCGCCCAGCCGAGGTGGGTCTCGAGGATCTGCCCGATGTTCATCCGGCTGGGGACGCCCAGTGGGTTGAGGACGATGTCGACCGGGCGGCCGTCCTCGAGGAACGGCATGTCCTCCTCGGGGACGATCTTCGAGATCACGCCCTTGTTGCCGTGGCGGCCGGCGAGCTTGTCGCCCTCCGAGATCTTGCGCTTCTTCGCCACGAAGACGCGCACGAGCTCGTTGACGCCCGGCGGCAGGTCGTCGCCGGCATCGCGCGAGAAGCTCTGGACGCCGATCACCTTGCCGCCCTCGCCGTGCGGCACCTTGAGGGAGGTGTCGCGCACCTCGCGGGCCTTCTCCTTGAAGATCGCCCGGATCAGCTTCTCCTCGGCGGTCAGCTCGGTCTCGCCCTTGGGCGTGACCTTGCCGACGAGGAGGTCGCCGGAGCCGACCTCGGCGCCGATGCGCACGACGCCGCGCTCGTCGAGGTTCGCGAGCGACTCCTCCGAGCGGTTCGGGATGTCGCGCGTGATCTCCTCGTCGCCGAGCTTCGTCGAGCGCGCGTCGATCTCGTACTCGTGGATGTGGATCGAGCTCAGCACCTCGTCCTTGACGAGCCGCTCGGAGAGCACGATCGCGTCCTCGAAGTTGTAGCCCTCGAACGGCATGAACGCGACGAGCAGGTTCGCGCCGAGCGCGAGCTCGCCGCCGTCGGTCGACGAGCCGTCTGCGAGCACGGCGCCCTTCGCGACCTTGTCGCCGAGCTTCACGACCGGCTTCTGATGGATCAGCGTGCCCTGGTTGGAGCGCATGAACTTCGTCAGCGGGTACTCGTCCCGCGTGCCCTTGCCCTCGACGACGATCTTCTCGGCGTCCACGTCGATCACGGTGCCGTCGTTGCGCGCGAGGACGACGTCACCCGTGTCGACCGCGGCCCGGTACTCGAGGCCGGTGCCGACGAGCGGCGCCTGCGGGATCATCAGCGGCACGGCCTGCCGCTGCATGTTCGCGCCCATCAGCGCCCGGTTCGCGTCGTTGTGCTCGAGGAACGGGATCAGCGCGGTCGCGACGGAGACGATCTGGGCCGGCGAGACGTCCATGAACTCGATGTCCTGGGCCCGCGCGATCACCGCCTCGCCGGCCGCCGAGCGGCACAGCACCTGGTCGTGCTCGAACTTGCCGGTCTTCGGGTCGACCGGCTCGGAGGCCTGGGCGATCGTGTACTGGGCCTCCTCCGCCGCATCGAGGTAGACGATCTCGTCGGAGACCTTGCCGCCCTTCACGACCCGGTACGGCGTCTGGATGAAGCCGAACTCCGACACGGTCGCGTAGGAGGCGAGCGAGCCGATCAGCCCGATGTTCGGGCCCTCGGGCGTCTCGATCGGGCACATGCGCCCGTAGTGGGTCGGGTGCACGTCGCGCACCTCGATCGGCGCCCGCTCGCGCGTGAGACCGCCGGCGCCGAGCGCGCTCAGGCGGCGTCGATGCGTGAGGCCGGCCAGCGAGTTCGTCTGGTCCATGAACTGCGACAGCTGGGAGGAGCCGAAGAACTCCTTCAGCGCCGCGACCACCGGGCGGATGTTGATGATCGTCTGCGGCGTGATGGTGTCCACGTCCTCCGTCGTCATCCGCTCGCGAACGACCCGCTCCATCCGGTACAGGCCGACGCGGAACGCCTCCTGGATCAGCTCGCCCGTGGTGCGCAGCCGGCGGTTGCCGAAGTGCTCGTACTCGTCGAGCTCGGCACGGATCGGCTCGCGGCCCAGCACGGCAGCCTCGGCAGCGAAGTCCTTCGACTCCTCGGGCACGCCGAGCTTGACCGGCATGTCGACCAGACGACGGACGAGCGCGATGATGTCCTCGGTCGTCAGCACCCGCGTGTCCTCGGGCACCGACACGCCGAGCCGCTGGTTGAGCTTGTAGCGGCCGACCTTCGTCAGGTCGTAGCGCTTGGGATCGAAGAAGAGCGCGCGCAGGAGGTTGCGCGCGTTGTCCAGCGTCGGCGGCTCGCCCGGCCGCTGCTTCTTGAACACCTCGATCAGGGCCTCCTCCTCGCGGGTGGTGGTGTCCTTGTCGAGCGTGTTCTGGATGTAGACGTGCGCTGCCGGCTCGAACAGCGCGAGGATCGCCTCGTTCGTGCTCGTGTCCAGCTCGAACCCGGTGGTCGGGTCCTCGGCCGGGAGCGCCCGCAGGAGCGTCGTGATGGGCAGCTTCCGCTTCCGGTCGATCCGGGCGTAGACGATGCCCTTCTTGTCGATCTCCAGCTCGAGCCACGAGCCGCGCGAGGGCATCAGGTTCGCGGTGAAGACCTGCTTCGTCGCGTCCTTCGGCTCCATCAGGTACGCGCCGGGCGAGCGGACGAGCTGCGTCACGATCACGCGCTCGGTGCCGTTGATGATGAACGTCCCGTTGTCGGTCATCATCGGGAAGTCCCCCATGAACACGCGCTGCTCCCGGATCTCGCCGGTCTCGGTGTTCACGAAGCGCACCGTCATCGAGAGCGGCGCCTGGTAGGTGAGGTCCTTCTCGCGGCAGTCGGCGATCGAGTTCGCAGGCTCCCCGAACTCGTAGTCGCCGAACTCGACGGCGAGGGTGCCGGTGTAGTCCGTGATCGGCGAGATGTCGTCGATCGTCTCGCGCAGGCCCTCGTCGAGGAACCACTGGAACGACGCCTTCTGGATGTCGATCAGGTTGGGGAGGTCGAGGACGTGCTTCAGGCGCGAGAAGGTCTTGCGCGCGCGCGGCGCGACAGCGGTGCTGCTCAAGTACAGCCTCCCTTACGGCGTGCGGTCTCGGGGACGGGCAGGGTCGAAAGCCAAGAGCTCGGCGGAACGTCGAAGCATAGCGCAACGGTCCGACCCCCTGCAATCCCTCGGGGGAACGGACGGTGCGTTCGATCAGTGTAGCGGCTGGCGCAACTAGGCACGTCTGGGTGGGCCGTCGGCCCACCCAGACGTGCCAGGGAGCGGTGCTACTTGAGCTCGACCGTCGCTCCCGCTTCCTCGAGCTCCGCCTTCAGCTTCTCGGCCTCGTCCTTGGCCAGGCCCTCCTTCACGGTGCCGGGAGCGCCGTCCACGAGGTCCTTCGCCTCCTTCAGACCGAGCCCGGTCGCCGCGCGGACGACCTTGATCACCTGGATCTTCTTGTCGCCCACGCCGGAGAGCACGACGTCGAAGGAGTCCTTCTCCTCCGCCGCACCACCGGCCTCGCCGCCACCGGCGGGAGCGCCGACCGCGGCGACCGCGACCGGGGCGGCTGCGGTCACGCCCCACTCCTCCTCGATCGCCTTCTTCAGCTCGACGAGCTCGAGCACCGTCATGCTGCCGAGCGTCTCGAGCACGTTCGCAACGTCTGTTGCCATGTCGATTCCTTTCCGTGGGCGTGGCGCTTCGCGCCACGCCTAGTAGTGCATCTCAGTCGGTTGTCTCGTCAGTCGCCGGGGCTTCGCCTTGATCGGCCTCGTCCGTGGCGTCTCCGCTCGCGTCGGCAGCTGCCTCTGCCTCGGCCGCCCCGCTCTCGTCCACCACCGCGTCACTCAGTGATTCCGCGTCAGCGGCACCACCCTCAGCGGCACCACCCTCGACCGCGCCGCCCTCCTCCAGCTGCGCGATCCGGGCGTCGATCAGGCCCACGAGGTCGCGCACCGGCGCCTCGAGCAGCCCCAGGAGCTGGGTCAACGGCGCGATGATCACGCCCACCAGCTGGCTCTTGACCACCTCCGGCGGCGGGAGCTTCGCGAGCTCCTCGACGTCGGCACCGGTCATCGCCCGACCCGACAGGACGCCGCCGCGCAGCGACAGCACCTTCGTCTCCTTGGCGACGTCCGCGAGCGCCTTGGCGACCGCGACCGGGTCGCCCTCCGACTCGACGAACGCGATCGCCGTCGGCCCCTCCAGCAGCGCGAGGAGCGCCTCTGCGCCGGCAGCGTCCGCCGCCCGGCGGGTGAGCGTGTTCTTCACGACCTGGAGCTTGGCGCCGTGGTCGCGCAGGCGGGCCCGCAGCGCGACGAGCTCGCTGTTCGTCAGGCCGCGGTAGTCGGCGACGATCAGCGACTCGGTCGTCCGGAGTCGCTCCGTGAGCTCGGCGATCACCTGCTCCTTCTCGGTCTTCTGCATCTCTTCACCTCCTCTCGAACGTCGAGCCCGCACGGAGGCGGGCTCGAGGGAGGCTGCCGGCAGGCGCCGGCGGATTCCTGCGAGGCCACCTCGGCCGGACCTCTGCCTCGCGGCTGCCGGCTGTCTCGGGTGACGGGCGTGTGTGTGTGGAAACGTGTAGCGCGGGAAGAGCGGGCGAGGCAAGCCTCGCCCCTACGACACCGCGGCGACCTCCTGGCCGGCGGCCTCCTCGACGAGGTCGCGCGTGCGCGTCGGGTCGATGTGCAGGCCGGGCCCCATCGTCGTGGTGATGGTGATCCCCTTGATGTAGCGGCCCTTGGCCGCGGCGGGCTTGGCGCGGACGATCTCCTCGACCATCGCCGCGTAGTTCTCGAGCAGCTGGCGCTCGCCGAAGCTCTTCTTCCCGATCGGGACGTGGACGTTCGCGCCGCGGTCGGTGCGGTACTCGAGCTTGCCGGCCTTCGCGTCCTGGACGGCCTTGCCCACGTCGAAGGTCACCGTGCCCGTCTTCGGGTTCGGCATCAGCCCGCGCGGGCCGAGCACGCGCCCCAGCCGGCCGACGTTGCCCATCTGGTCGGGCGTCGCGATCGCGACGTCGAAGTCGAGGAAGCCTCCCTCGATCCTGGCGGCCAGGTCGGCCGAGCCGACGACGTCGGCCCCCGCCTCCTCTGCCTCGCGCGCCTTGTCGCCCTCGGCGAACACCGCCACCCGCATCGAGCGCCCGGTGCCGTTCGGCAGCATGATCGTCCCGCGCAGCTGCTCCTCGGCGTGCCGGACGTTGAGCCCGAGGCGGAAGTGCACCTCGACGGTCTCGTCGAACTTCGCGCCCTCGAGCGACTTGAGCACGCGGATCGCCTCGGCCGGCGGGTAGAGCCGCTCGCGGTCGATCGCTGCGCGCGCCGCGGCATAGCGCTTGCCGTGCGCGCTCACGACTCCACCTCCACGCCCATGCTGCGGGCGGTGCCGGCGATGACGAGCATCGCGGCGTCCACGTCGTTGGCGTTGAGGTCGGGCATCTTCGTCTCCGCGATCGAGCGGAGCTGGGCCTGGGTCAGCTTGCCGACCTTCTGACGGTTCGGCTCGCCCGAGCCGGACTCGATCCCGAGCGCCTCCTTGATGAGCACGGCCGCCGGCGGGGTCTTGGTGATGAAGGTGAAGGAGCGGTCCTCGTAGACCGTGATCTCCACCGGGATGATGCGGCCGTTCTCGTGCGCCGTCTGCGCGTTGAACGCCTTCGTGAACTCGACGATGTTGACGCCGTGCTGGCCCAGGGCAGGGCCGACCGGCGGCGCGGGGTTCGCCTGCCCGCCGGGGATCTGGAGCTTGATGAGTGTGAGAACCTTCTTCGCCATGGTGTGTGGTAAGCGGAGCGCTCGTCGGGGCAGGTGCGGCGCTGCGCGCCGCACCTAGAAGACCTTCGTCGCTCCTCCCACTCCTCTCGTGTGTCGGTGTGTCTCCTAGGTGCAGCCGCGAAGCGGATGCACCCTTCAGTCGATCTTCTTCACCTGGTCGAAGCCGAGCTCGACCGGCACCTGGCGCTCGAAGATGTCGACGAGCACCTTGAGCTTCTGCTGGTCGGCGTTGACGTCGACGATCTCGCCGTCGAAGTCGCTGAGCGGCCCCGACGTCACCTTGACGGACTCGCCGAGCGAGAACTCGACCTGGGACTTCGCCGCCGGTGCGGCGCCACCCGCGCCGCCCGTCGCGTGGAGGATGCGCTCGACCTCGGCAGGCGAGAGCGGCGAGGGCTTCGCGCCCGCACCGACGAAGGCGGTGACGCCGGGCGTGCCCTTCACGACCGTCCAGGCCTCGTCGTTGAGGTCCATGTTGACGAGCACGTAGCCGGGGAGCACGCGCTTCTCCGTCTGCACCTTCTGCCCGTCCTTGGTCTCGATCACCTGCTCGGTCGGGACGATGACGCGCCGGAAGCGGGGCTGCTGCCCCATCGACACGATCCGGTGCTCGAGGTTCGCCTTGACCTTGTTCTCGTGCCCCGAGTAGGTGTTGACCACGTACCACTTGAACATCGCGTCTCTCGTCTCCCTAGCCGATCAGCACGTCGCGGACGAATGGCTGGAGCACCTTGTCGACGCCCCAGAGGTAGGCGCCGACGATGGCGCAGGCGATGATCACCACGATCGTCCCCTGCACCACCTGGGCGCGATTCGGCCACTCGACCTTCTTGAGCTCGCCCCACGACTGACGGACGAACCCTCCGCTCGACGGCGCGCTCGAGACGACTGCGACGTCGTGCGGCTGCGCCGACGCTGGCGCAGCTGGCCGCGCCGGCGTCTGCTCCCCCGCCGCGCGTCGCGCATCGCGTCGCTGCCTTCTGGTCTCCCCGGCCATCGTCGATCCTCCGCGTCAGCGCGTCTCGCGGTGCAGGGTGTGCGTGCCGCACCAGCGGCAGTAGCGGCGGAGCTCGACGCGGTCGGGCGTGTTCCGCTTCGACTTCTCCGTCTGGTAGTTACGACGCTTGCACTCCGTGCAGGCGAGCGTGATCGCGACTCTGACTCCGGTGGCCATCTCTTCTCAGTCTCTCGGGGATCGGGGCGGACGGAAAGGTAGCGGCGGTAGGACTCGAACCTACGACACGCGGATTATGATTCCGCTGCTCTAACCAGCTGAGCTACGCCGCCGCGCGGGGCGCAAGTGTAGCAAGGTTCTCCGGGCCTCCCGGCCCGGAGAACCCAGGGAAGTGCGCCAGCCGGAGTGGCTTCTAGGATCTCCCGCCAGTGATCAGGGTGCCCCCACAGCGCGGTGGCTGGCTCGAGGTCGTCTGCGGCCCGATGTTCAGCGGCAAGAGCGAGGAGATGATCCGCAGGCTGCGCCGCGCGGAGATCGCGGGACAACGGGTGCTGCTGTTCAAGCCGCGGATCGACGACCGCTACGACGCCGCCGATGTCGTCAGCCATGCGGGTGTGCGGATGTCGGCCGTGCCCGTGGACGGCTGCGCCGAGCTCGTCGCCCGCGCGCGCGGCTGCGAGGTCGTCGGGATCGACGAGGTCCAGTTCTTCGAGCCCTCGATCGTCGAGGCGGCGCTGCGGCTGGCCGACGGGGGGCTCCGCGTGATCGCCGCCGGGCTCGACCAGGACTTCCGGCGGCTGCCCTTCGGCCCGATGCCGGAGCTGCTCGCGCGAGCGGAGTTCGTGGACAAGCTGCAGGCCGTCTGCCACCGCTGTGGCGGCCCGGCGACGACCACGCAACGACTCGTCGACGGACGCCCCGCGCCGTACGACGGCGAGACCATCGTCGTGGGCGCGCTCGACGCGTACGAGGCGCGCTGCCGCGACTGCCACGAGCCGGGCGCGGACGCCGCGATCGCGCTCGTCGCGTAGGCCCGGGCCGGGCCGGGCCGGGCAACCCCGGCCCCTACGAGCGGGGAGGCGGGTCCGGGGGACGGCGGAACAGCCCGAGCACGCCCTCGCGCAGCTGCACGCGGAACGGCGGGCCCGGCGGACCGGGCGGTGCGCCGAGCGCGGTGGCGAACGCGGCCCCCAGGAGCAGCGCGCAGGCCGAGAGGTAGACGGCGTAGAGGAAGGTGAGCACGGCCGCCAGCGACCCGTACACGACGCTGAGCTCGGCTGCTCCGTCGAAGAGGAACGACGACCCGAGGGAGATGGCGAAGAGCATCAGGGCGGTGGCGACGGCGCCCAGCAGCAGGTGACGACCGGGCAGCCTGCGGTCCGGCACGAACCGGAAGAGGAGCCACACGACCGCGACGAGGACGACGAGCTGGAGGGCCCTGCCCGCGTTCCACCCCACGACCGGCAGGGTCGCTCCGAAGCGCTCCGCGACGTCGGAGAGCCACGCGAGGGCGAGCTCGCCGAGGGTGCTCGCAGCCGCGAGCAGCACGACGAGCACGGCCGTCCCGAGCACGAGCACGGCGTCGAACGCCTTGCCGCGGACGAGCGGGCGCCGCTCGCGCACCTCCATCGCGGTCTCGAGGCCGATGCGGATCGCGCCCATCAGCCCCGTCGCGGTCCACGCGAAGGCGAGCAGCCCGAGGAAGCCAAGCAGGCTGGCGGGCGAGGCGATCGCGACGATCGCGTCCTCGACCTGCTGGCTGCCCTGCTCGTCGAACGGCAGGGCGTCGACGATGAGGTCGACGAGGTCGTCGCGGATCGCGTCGTCCCGCAGCACGAGCCCGAGCACGGCGACGAGCACGATCGCGAGCGGCGCGATCGAGACGAGCATCCGGTAGGCGATCGCAGACGCCTGCTGCCCGAGACGCCGCTCGCCGTAGTCGGCCAGCGCGGCGGGGACGGCGCGCAGCAGCGCCTTGCCGAGGCCTTCCACCGGCTAGATCGGCGACGGTACGCCGGCGCGCCCCGGGTCGACGACGACCACCGTCCGGGCGCCCTCGCCGCTGCGGAGCCGGTCGAGCGCCTCGCCGATGCCCTCGAGCGGCGTCGTGTGCGTGACCACGCGCGGCAGGTCGAGCTGCCCCTCGAGCGCGAGCGCGGCGAGCTCGGGCAGCTCGGCCGCGGGGTCGCCCGAGCCGTAGTACGTGCCGAGGAGCGACTTGTCCGACAGGAAGTCCATCGCAGGGATGCTCGCCTCCACGCCGTGCGGGGCCATCCCGACGACGATCGCAGACCCCCCCGCTCGGATCGCGTCCCACGCGAGTCGGATCGTCTCGGGCCGGCCGATCACCTCGAAGGCGTGGTCGACGCCCCCGTCGGTCAGCTCGCGCACCGCGCGGGCCGGGTCTGGCTCGACCGCGGCGTCGATCGCGTGGGTGGCTCCGAGCGAGCGCGCGAGCTCGAGCTTCTCAGGGACGCGGTCGACCGCGACGATCGTGCTCGCACCCGCGAGCCGTGAGCCGGCCACGACCTGCAGGCCGACGCCGCCGACGCCGATCACCGCGACCGACTCGCCCTCGCGGACGCGGGCGACGTTGCGCACGGCACCCATCCCGGTGACGACGCCGCAGCCGAGCAGGGCGGCCTGCCACAGCGGCAGCTCGTGCGGGATCGGGACGGCGCCGCCGGCGGCGACGACCGTGTAGTCGGCGAAGCAGGCGGTGCGCAGCCCGTGCTGGAGCACGGTGCCGTCGGGCAGGCGCAGGCGGCTCGTCCCGTCCGGGAGCATGCCGCGCGCGCCGTGCTCGCTCACGAGGAGGCACAGGTTCGGCTTCCCGGCCAGGCAGTAGCGACAGGCGCGGCAGGCCGGCACGAAGCAGAAGGCGACGTGGTCGCCGGGCGCGACGTGGGTGACCTCGGCCCCCACGGCCTCGACCACGCCCGCGCCCTCGTGCCCCATCACCGCGGGGAAGAGCCCGGGGCCGAGCTCGCCGTCGGCGTGGCGGACGTCGGAGTGGCAGACGCCTGCGGCGACAACCCGGACGAGGACCTCGCCGGCTCTCGGCGGGTCGAGCTCGACCTCCTCCACCCGGACGGGCTCGCTCGGATGGCGCAGCACAGCCGCTCTGATCCTCACGCGATCCTCCAGCGCTCGAGGTCGTCGAGGTCGAGGTCGACGCCGAGACCGGGTCCGGGCGGCGGCGCGACCGTCCCGTCCGGCGCGATCTCGACGGGTGCCGGGAGCAGCCAGTCGCGGCGCTCGGGGCCCCAGGTCGGCGGGTCGTACGGCACCTCGATGAACGGTACCGGGGAGAACGCGAGCGCAGCGTGGAGGTTCGCGAGGAACCCGAGGCCGTTCGACCACGCGTGCGGCGACCAGGCACGGCCGTGCAGGTCGGCCAGCGCGGCGATCCGCCTGCAGCCGCCGATCCCCCCGACGAACAGGACGTCGGCCTGGATCACGTCGATCTGACCGCGCACGACGAGGTCGCGCGCCTCGTGCTGCTGCCGCACGAGCTCGCCCGCTGCGAGCCGCACCGACGTCCGGCGCCGCAGCGCGGCGTAGCCCTCCGCGTCGTCGGTGCGCAGCGGCTCCTCCAGCCAGTAGACGCCCAGCTCCTCGAGCTCGCGCGCGCACTGGGCGGCGGTCGCGACGTCCCAGCGCGGTTCGCGGTCACCCGGCATGCGCCAGCCCTGGTTGGCGTCGACCATGATCTCCAGCCGGTCGCCCACGGCCTCGCGCACGGCCCGGACGACGGCGACGTCGTCGCGCCAGCTGCCGAGGTGGAAGCGGATCTTCACCGCTCTGATCCCGGCCTCGACGAGCGCGGTGCAGCGCGCGGCGCGCTCGGCGGGTGAGACGAGCTCACCGCTCGACGCGTACGCCACGAGGCGCTCGCTCCGCCCGCCCAGCAGCTTCCAGAGCGGCTGGCCGAGCGCCCTGCCGACGAGGTCCCAGACGGCGATCTCGACCGCCCAGGGCCGACCGCCGTGGAGGTCGACCGTCTCGCACACCTCACGGACGGCCTCCGTCCTCAGCGGGTCGAGCCCGACCAGGAACCGGTCGAGCAGCGCCCGGTCGGGGAGCCCGTCGCCGCCGGACGCGACGCCCGTCACGCCCTCGTCGGTGTGCACGAGGACGACGGTCGCCTCCTGCTCGGCGCGAGGGACGGGGTCCCACGCGGCGCGGAAGGGCGGGTCGAGCGGATAGCGGTAGACGCGGCTCTCGACCGCGGTGATGCGCACGGTCAGCGCCCCCCCGCGGAGACGGCGACCGCGGCGCGGATCACGCTAGCTCCCCGAGTAGAAGGGGTTCCACACGCTGTCGCGGTCGGCGACGAGCCGTGCGGCGGCCTCGGGGTCGCGACCCTCGACGCACATCCCGATCGCCTTGCGGACGGCGGTTCGCGTGGCGACGCGGACGGCCGTCTCGTCGTCGGCGCGCGCGTCGAGCCAGAGCGCGACGAGCACGATCAGGTCGCTGGTCGCGTGGATCAGCCCGTCTGCGACGGCGTCGAGCACCGCCTGGCCGATCCCGAGCTGGCCGGGGCCCCAGGTCATCTTCTCGATGTGCTCCGTCGTGGCGGTGGTCTTGTTCATCATCAGCGTCGGGGGCCAGATCGGCTGGTACTCCGGCTGGGAGCGCCCGACGCAGCAGAGCACCGGGGAGTGCCCCGGCGACGGGTGCGCGAACATCGAGATCGCCGCCGCCGCGGTGGGGCTGCCCCGGCGGGCGAGGACGACGTTGACGTGGGCGCCGTTCGGGGAGAGACCGCCCCAGCCCTCGCCGATCCGGCCGTCGAGCTCGTCCAGGTTCATGCCGTTCCTCCGTTCGTCGCGGGCAGGGCGGGGTCGAGGACGACGCGCAGCGCCTCCCCGGAGCTCATCAGCGCGAACGCGCGGTCGACGCCCTCGAGCGGGAGTCGGTGGGAGACGAGCCGCTCGAGCGGCAGGCGGCCGGCGCGGTAGACCTCGAGGATCTTCGGGAAGTCGCGCTCGGCGCGCGCCGAGCCGTAGATCGACCCGAGCACACGGCGCTCCATGCGCGGGATCGTGAGGGCGGGCAGCGGAACCACCGTGTCCGCCCGCGGGATGCCGATCAGCACCGCTGCGCCGCGGGTGCGCGTCGAGAGGACGGCGGTGAGCATCGCCTCGCCGCGCCCGGTGGCCTCGATCGCGTAGTCGACCCCTCCCCCGGACGCCTCCCGGATCGCCTCCGCGGTCGCCTCGGCGCTGCCGGCCCACACCACGCCCGCGGAGGCGCCCAGCTCCTTCGCCGTCTCGATCTTGGCCGGTGTCGCGTCGACGGCGATCACCGGCTCGGCTCCGACCGCGACCGCGGCCATCAGCGCGGAGAGGCCGACGCCGCCGCAGCCGATCACGGCGACCCGGTCGCCGGGTCGCACGCCCGCCGTGTTCCAGACCGCCCCGACGCCCGTCGTGATCGCGCAGCCGACGAGGCAGGCGACGTCGAACGGGACGTCGCGCGGGATCGGCACGCACGACCGCTCGGGCACGACGCAGGCCTCGGCGAAGGTCGAGAGGAAGCAGTAGTGGTAGACGGTGTCGCCGTTCCACGTCAGCCGCGACGTCTCGTCCATCAGCCCGCCCGACCCCATCAGCGGCCAGATCGTCGCGCACAGCTGGGGCAGGTCGCGGAGGCACTCGTCGCACTCGCCGCACGACGGCGTCCAGGACAGCGTGACGTGGTCGCCGGGACGGACGCGCGTGACGCCCTCCCCCACCGCCTCGACGACGCCTGCGCCCTCGTGCCCGAGCACGACCGGCCAGGGGGTCGAGGTCGTGCCGTCGACGGCGTTGTAGTCCGAGCGGCACACACCGCTCGCGCCCAGCCGGACGAGCACCTCGTGGGCGCGGGGCTCGGCGAGCTCGAGCTGCTCCACCCTGGTGGTCCCGCCGGCCCCCTCGAGCACGGCCGCCCGGATCCTCACGCGCCCACGGTCTCCTTGCGCTGCAGGGCGCGCAGCTCCGCGATGGGGATGTGGCAGCGCATCTGGTGTCCCGGCTCCGCCTCGACGAGCGGCGGCTCCTCGGTCTCGCAGACCGCACCGACCTTGCGCGGGCAGCGCGTGTGGAACACGCAGCCGGACGGCGGCTCCGCCGCGCTCGGGATGTCGCCCTCCAGCCGGATCCGCTCGCGGCCGCCGCCGTCGATCGTGGGCACCGCGGAGAGCAGCGCCTCGGTGTAGGGGTGGTGCGGCCCGTCGAACACGACGTCGGCCGGCCCGAGCTCCATCAGGCGGCCGAGGTAGAGGACGGCGATGCGGTCGGAGATGTAGCGGACGACGCCCAGGTCGTGGCTGATGAAGATGTACGAGACGCCCTGCTCGGCCTGCAGCTCCACGAGCAGGTTGAGGATCGCCGCCTGCACCGACACGTCGAGCGCGCTCGTCGGCTCGTCGCAGACCACGAGCTTCGGCTCGCCGGCGAAGGCGCGGGCGATGGCGACGCGCTGCTTGAGGCCGCCGGACAGCTGCACGGGCTTCTGGGTGAGGGTGCGCTCGGTGATCCGGACGCGGTCGGCGAGATCGGAGACCCGCGCGTCCGCCTCGGCTCCGCTGATCCCGATCAGCTTGCGCATCGAGCGCGTGAGGATCCGGCGCACCGCGTGCCGCCGGTTGAGGGCGGAGTCCGGGTTCTGGAACACGATCTGCAGCGCGCGCAGGTCGTCCTTCGTCCGCTTCTGGTACCGGGGGGCGAGCGTGCGGCCCTCGAGCTCCACGGCGC
>CAZUVW010000061.1:0-14236 GCA_964623875.1 uncultured Gaiellales bacterium | reverse complement strand
TAGGCGTTTGGTGACCCGGTCGCCAAGCTGCCTCAAAGCTCTCCGGAGGTCGAACCGTACCGGATGGGCCGATCGCCGCGTAGGCGCGAATCCCTGCGGGATTCGCGCCTAGGATCCAGGCACGAGGCGCCGCAGGCGGCTCGTGCCCAACCCACGGCAAGCGCTCCGCATCCAGGAAGCGCTCTCAGCAGTCGGCGAGAGCGGACAACGCGCGACAGATCCGCTCGCGGGAGCCTGCCGACACGGGCGCGATCCGCTCGACCAGCAGCGACCGGTCGGTCACGTCGAGGTTGTCGAACGAAGCGACGCACTCGGTCTCGAGCCCCTCGTCGGGGCCGAACGGGATCTCCGTCGGGATGCCGCGGATCGTCCGCGTCAGCGGAGCGACGACGACCCAGGTGAGGACGGGCAGTGCCGCGTCGCGCGTGACCACGAGCACCGGACGACGCTTGTCGACCGTCTCGGCCCACCAGATCTCGCCCTGCCGAACCGTCACCACGGCTCCGCCTCGATCATGCGCTTGCCGGACTCGAGCGCCCAGGCGATCTCGTCCGCCGTGGGCGGAATGCGGGTGTACCCGTCGACGATCTGCCGACCGATCCGCTCCCGCTCGAGCTCGTCGACGAGACGCTCGAGCCCCAGGCGCACGGCGTCCGACCGGCTCTCGAACACCCCGGCCGCGACGAGCGTGTCGATCCGCTCGGCGAGCCCATCGTCGAGCCGGGTCACGAACTGCGCCATGCGTTGAGCATAGCGAATCGCAATGCGTAGCCGCCGGGTGCGGAATCCCTGCGGGATTCGCACCTAGGACCTAGGCACGAGGCGCCGCAGGCGGCTCGTGCCCCGCCAACGCCACGGCTCCACGAGGAGCTACCCGGTCGTGCGACCGGAGACGCTCAGCTGGTTCTCGGCGTGCTTGATGCGCTGCTCGAGCTGCCAGCGATCGGCCGTGGACTCGCCCGCTTCGACGCGCTCGAGCTCGGCCTTCGCCGCCTCGAGCTGCCGCCGTGCGCGCTCGTCGTCGATCTCCTTGACGTTGATCGCGTCGTCGACGAGCGCCAGCGCCTTGTCGAGCTCGACCTTGAAGAACCCCGGGCCGGTCGCGAACTCGAGCACCTCGGTGCCGCCGAGGTGGACGCGGGTCGAGCCGGCCTTGAGGGTCGCGACGAGCGGCGCGTGGCGCGCGAGCACCCCGATCTCACCGGCGGCCCCGGGCACGATGAGCATGCGGGCGTCGCCCTGGTAGACGGGCCCGTCGGGGGTGACGAGCGAGACGTCGAACGTCGGGTGGTCGTCGACCTCGGCCATCAGCGGCGCCTAGGCTGCGACCTGCTCGAGCTGACGGGCCTTCTCGAAGGCCTCCTCGATCGGGCCGACCATGTAGAAGGCCGCCTCGGGCAGCTCGTCGCCCTCGCCCTTGATGATCGCGTCGAAGCCGGCGATCGTGTCCTCCAGCCTGACGTACTTGCCCGGCGTGCCGGTGAACTGCTCGGCGACGAAGTTCGGCTGCGACAGGAAGCGCTCGATCTTCCGCGCGCGCGACACGACGAGCTTGTCCTCGTCGGTCAGCTCGTCCATGCCGAGGATCGCGATGATGTCCTGGAGGTCCTTGTAGCGCTGGAGGATCTGCTGGACGCTCGTCGCGACGCGGTAGTGGTCGTCCGAGACGATCCCGGGCTGCAGCGCCCGAGAGGTCGAGTCGAGCGGATCCATCGCCGGGTAGATCCCCTTCTCGACGATCGCGCGCGAGAGCACCGTGGTGGCGTCGAGGTGCGCGAACGTGTTGGCCGGCGCCGGGTCGGTGAGGTCGTCCGCCGGCACGTAGATCGCCTGCACCGAGGTGACCGAGCCCGTGCGGGTCGAGGTGATCCGCTCCTGGAGCTGCCCCATCTCGGTGGCGAGCGTCGGCTGGTAGCCGACGGCGCTCGGCATGCGCCCGAGCAGGGCCGAGACCTCGGAGCCCGCCTGCACGAAGCGGAAGATGTTGTCCACGAAGAACAGCACGTCCTGGCCCTGGTCGCGGAAGTACTCGGCCATGGTCAGCCCCGACAGGGCGACCCGCAGGCGCGCGCCGGGCGGCTCGTTCATCTGCCCGTAGACGAGCGCGGTCTTGTCGATCACGCCCGACTCGGTCATCTCGATCATCAGGTCGGTGCCCTCGCGCGTCCGCTCGCCCACGCCGGCGAAGACCGACAGCCCGCCGTGCTCCTTGGCGAGGTTGTGGATCAGCTCCTGGATGAGCACCGTCTTGCCGACGCCGGCGCCCCCGAAGAGGCCGACCTTGCCGCCCTTGATGTACGGCGCGATCAGGTCGACGACCTTGAGGCCCGTCTCGAAGATCTCGACCGTCGGCGAGAGGTCGCGGAAGGCGGGCGGGTCGCGGTGGATCGGCCAGCGCTCGCCGGCGGGGACGTCGCCCTGCTCGTCGATCACCTCGCCGATCACGTTCCAGAGCCGTCCGAGCGTCGGCTGCCCGACCGGCACGGAGATCGGCATGCCGGTCGCGACGACGTCGACGCCGCGCGAGATGCCGTCCGTGGAGTCCATCGTCACCGCCCGGACGCGGTCGTCACCGAGGTGCTGCTGCACCTCCGCGACGATCGTGCCCTCCGGCCCTTGGAGCTCGAGGGCCGTGAGGATCTCGGGCAGACCCTCCGGGAAGACCGCGTCGATCACGACGCCCTTGATCTCGATGATCTTGCCGACGCTCCGCTGGGTCTGCTGCTCGGACATGGGTCTCCTGGAAGGGCTTCGCTTGCGATGAGGGCGCAGAGAGGCGCCCGAGACTCCGGCGGAGTCTAGCCCAGACCCCCCGGGGCTCGCGCGGTGAGCCGTCGCCGCGCCGCAGGCGGCTCCGACCCAGCGCCGACGCCACCCGGGCGTCGTGGTCGAGCCGTCAGCAGCGGACGGTGACGGGGGAGGCGGTGAACATCGGATCGATTGTGCCCGCTGCGAGGCACGTGCCGCGTGGGCGCCGGCAGGCGCCGGGCGAGCGCCGGGCGGGGCAAGCCCCGCCCCTACAGGACCTCGCGGAAGCCGCGCGCGACCTCGTCGGCCTGCGACGGGACCGAGGCGCGCTCCCTGCGGAGGATCTCGCCCTCGTTCGCGGCCTCGACGTCGTCGGTGACGACGACCAGCAGACCGGGCGGAACCTCGTCGTCCTCGCCCACCGGGAGCGCGACGCCGGCACCGACCGCGCAGACGACGACCGCCGCCGCCGCCGCGGAGCGCAAGGCCGTCCGCGTCGCGTGGACGCGCCGGGACCGCCGGAACACGGTGACGTCCACCGAGCTCGCGGGCGTCTCGAGCACCGACTCGCGCATCAGTCCGGAGATCTCGGCGACGCGCTCCGAGAAGGCGCGGCACTCGGGGCAGCGATCGAGGTGGCGGTCGAGCATCCGTCGCTCGAGCATCGACAGCTCCCCGTCCAGGCGCAGCGAGACCCACTCGCGAGAGCGGGTGCACACGGAGGTTCGCGGTTCGGTCCCCACGGCCATACAGACGACGATAGACGCTCGCTGTTAGGAAAGGTCGAAGACTCGCACCGCTGCACCACCACGCCGACCGCCCCGAGGCGGGCGAGCGGCAGGGCCTCGAGCGCTGGGGCGGCCTCGAGCGCCGGGCCGGGCACGCCCGGCCCCTACACGAGGTCGGCGCGAGTGTCGATCGCCGCGCCGAGCGCGATCAGCACGAGCCCGAGCGCGATGAACACCGCCGACACCGCGATCGACTCCAGCATCTCGCCGCGCGAGGCCGAGCGAAGCCGTCGGCCGCCGCGCGGCGTCTCGACCTCGTCCTGCGTGCGGAACGGCCCGCGGTTCCCGACGAAGAAGCCTGCGACCATGAGGAAGCAGCCGAGCAGGTAGAGCCCGAGCGAGATCGCACGATTCGCGCTCGCCCCGAGCAGCAGCCCGAACGGCAGGACGACCAGGAGGACGATCGCGATGCTCGCGCCGAGCAGGACTCCGAAGCGAACGAGCGCCGCGAGCAGCACCGCCCCCGTCGAGGCGCGGGCTTCGGGCCCCGAGAGCGCAATCTCCTACAACCGACGCACGGTCGCTCCATCCTAGGGGCCGGGCGCAGCCCGGCACCCGAGCGGCTCAGCCAACCGCAGCGGTGTGGACCTGCCGGATCTCCTCCTCCGTCATCGGCCAGCGCTCGAGCGGGAAGTGGCAGGAGACCTCGTGCCCGGTCTCGCGGATCGTGCGCAGGTGCGGCTCGTCCACGTCGCACCTGCCCTCGGAGAAGCGCGGGCAGCGCGGGTGGAAGCGGCAGCCGTCCGGCGGGTTGATCGGGTTGGGCACGTCGCCCTCGAGCACGATCTGCTTGCGCTCGCGCCCGAGCTTCGGGTTGGCGATCGGCACGGCCGAGAGCAGCGCGGCGGTGTACGGGTGCTGCGGGGTCAGGTACAGCTCCTCGCCCGTCCCGATCTCGACGGCCTTGCCGAGGTACATCACCATCACGCGGTCGGAGATGTGCCGCACGACGTTGAGGTCGTGCGCGATGAACACGTAGGTGAGCCCGAACTCCTTCTGCAGGTCGTCGAGCAGGTTCAGGATCTGCGCCTGCACCGAGACGTCCAGCGCCGACACCGGCTCGTCGCAGACGATCAGCTTCGGGTTCACGGTGAGCGCGCGCGCGACGCCGATCCGCTGGCGCTGCCCGCCCGAGAACTCGTGCGGGAACCGGTTGTAGTGCTCCGGGTTCAGACCGACGACCTCGAGCAGCTCCTGCACACGGCGCTTGCGCTCCGCGTCGGTGCCGATCCCGTGCACCTCGAGCGGCTCCCCGACGATGAACCCCACCCGCTTGCGCGCGTTGAGCGACGCGTACGGATCCTGGAAGACCATCATCATCTCGCGACGCACCTGGCGCAGCTCCTTGCGCGAGACGGTGGTGATGTCGCGGCCGTCGAACTCGATCGTCCCGGCGGTGGGATCGAGCAGGCGCATCACGCAGCGCGCCAGCGTCGACTTGCCGCAGCCGGACTCGCCGACGATCCCCAGCGTCTCGCCGCGCTCGACCGTGAAGCTGACGCCGTCGACCGCCTTCACGGCGCCGACCTGCTTCTTCATGATCACGCCCGAGGTCACGGGGAAGTGCTTCGTGAGCCCTTCGACACGCAGCAGGGTGTCGCTCATGCTGCCTCCCCGGTGCCGATCACCGGTAGGACGCGCCGGATGTCCGCCCGCCGCTCGTCCGGGAGGTGGCAGCGGTGCAGGTGGTCGCTGCCCGGTGCGGCGGGGACGAGCTCGGGGAGATCGCGGACGCAGGGCTCGAAGACGTAGGAGCAGCGAGGGCTGAACGAGCAGCCGGGCGGCGGGTTCAACAGCGACGGCGGCTGGCCGGGGATCTGCGCGAGCCGATCGACGCTGCGGTCGACGCTCGGCAGCGAGCCGAGCAGCCCCCACGTGTACGGGTGCTGTGGGTTCTCGAAGAGGTCGTCGACGGTCGCCTGCTCGACGATCCTGCCCGCGTACATCACGACCACGTCCTGCGCGATCTCGGCGACCACCCCGAGGTCGTGCGTGATCATGATCACCGCCGTGTCTCGGTCGCGCTGCAGCTTCTCGATCAGGCGGATGATCTGCGCCTGCGTCGTGACGTCGAGCGCGGTCGTCGGCTCGTCGGCGATGAGGATCTCGGGCTCGTTGATCAGCGCCATCGCGATCATCACGCGCTGCCGCATGCCGCCCGAGAACTGGTGCGGGTAGTCGTCGATCCGGATCTCCGCACGCGGGATCCCGACCTCCTTCAGCAGCTCGATCGAGCGCTCACGGGCCTGCGCGCGGGTCACGTCCTGATGGACGAGCACCGCCTCGGAGAGCTGCCAGCCGATCGACTTGACCGGGTTCAGCGAGGTCATCGGATCCTGGAAGATCATCGCGATCCGGTTGCCGCGGATGTGGCGCAGGTCGCTCGCGTCGAGCCCGAGGATCTCCTGGCCGTCGAAGAGGACGGAGCCCTCCATCGTCGTCTTCTTGGCGTCGTGGAGCCCCATGATCGACAGGCAGGTGACGCTCTTGCCGCAGCCGGACTCGCCGACGATCCCGAGCGTCTGCCCCTTCTCGACCGTGAAGCTCACGCCGTCGACGGCCTTGACGATGCCGTCGTCGGTGCGAAACCGGGTCTTCAGGTCCTTGACCTCGAGCAGCGCCATCAGGAGAGGCGGATCCTCGGGTCGAGGAAGGCGTAGAGGATGTCCACGATCAGGTTGAACAGGATGATCACGATCGCGGAGAACACCACGATGCCGGTGATCACCGGCAGGTCGACCTGCTCGTACGCGGCGAGCACCGTCCGCCCGAGCCCGGGCAGCCCGTACACCGTCTCGGTGAAGATCGCGCCGCCGAGGGCCAGGCCGATGTCCATGCCGAGGATCGTGACGACCGGGAGCATGCTGTTGCGCAGGATGTGCGAGCGCAGCACCTGGCCGCCGGGCGCGCCCTTGGCGCGCGCGGTGCGCACGTAGTCCTCGTTCATCGTCTCCATCACGTTGGCCCGGATCAGGCGCACGTAGAGCGCGGCGAACAGGAGCGCGAACGTCGCCCAGGGCAGGATCATGTGGTAGGCCCACTGGGCGGGCCCGCCGCACTCGCTCGCCTCGGACGGGTTGAAGAAGTCGCAGTAGCCGGTGATCGGCGTCCACCCGAGGCGGTAGCCGAAGAAGTAGCTGAAGAGGAGACCGATCCACACCGGATGGGCCGAGATGCCGATCAGCACGAACACCATGCCGGCGCGGTCGATGAACGAGCGCGGTCGCAGCGCGGACACGATGCCGACGGGGATCGAGAGCAGCAGCCAGAAGATCGCGCCGCCGAACACGAGCGAGGCGGTCACCGGTGCCGCGCGCGCGATCACGTCGTTCACCTCCTGGCTGTTGGCGAACGACTGGCCGAGCGACTGCTCGAACACCAGCTGCTTCAGCCAGTTGAGGTACTGGATGTAGATCGGGTCGTCGAGCCCGAGCGCGGCCCGCACGCGATCGACGTCCTCCTGCGTCGCGGCCTTGCCGGCCGAGAGGGCGGCGGGGTCCGCCGGGATGACGAAGAAGATGACGAACGTGACGATCGTCGCCGCGATGAACAGGAAGATCGCCCAGAGCGTGCGGCGGATGAGGAACTGGCCCAAGGTCTGTGAGGTCGAGTCGGGTGCCGTATCTCCGGGGGGCGCCGTGTCGGCGCCCCCCGGAGTGTACGACAGTCAGGCGTCGATCCCTACCCCACCGTCACGGCGCCGTACACCGGCTCCGAGAAGTACTGGGAGAGGATGACGTTCTTCGTCCGCGCCGAGACGAACACGCGGTTGTTGATGACCATGAACGGCGCCCACGGTGCGAAGTCGCGCATGATCTCGAGGTCGAGCTTCGAGTACGCGGCCGCGCGCGCGTCGCCCGAGAGGGCGTTGGCGGCGTCCATCTTGCGGTTGATCGACGCGTTGTTGAAGTACGCGTGGTTCACGTTGTTCGAGTCCTGGATCGTGCGCCCGTCCAGGAGGACGTTGATGAAGTTCTGCGCGTCCAGGTAGTCGGCACACCAGCCCGAGCGGGCGGCGTCCATGTCCACGCCCTTCGTGCCGAGCGTCTTGTAGTACACCGAGCCCGGCGTCGGCTTGAACCCGACGTCGAAGCCGGCCTGCTTCAGGTTGAACGCGAGCACCTGGGCCTGCTGGGTCGCAGCGGACGAGGTCGAGTGGAAGATCTCGATCTTCCCTGTGATCGCGCCGCCGCCGACCTGCTTGGCCTTGGGGATGTTGGAACCCCGGATCGAGTAGAGGCCGTACTTCTTGTAGCCGGGGATCGTCGGGACGAGGATCTGCGTCGTCCGCTTGCCGGCGAACTTGCCGGCGATCCGCACCGTCGCCGGGCGGTCGATCGCCCAGTTGACGGCCTTGCGCGCCGCGACGTTGTTGAGCGGCGCCCGGCTCGTGTTCAACGCCCAGTAGAGGACGCAGTTCTCCGGGGCGACGAAGTAGCGGCCCTTGTTGACGCCGAACTCCTCACCGAGCTGGGCGTGCGCGGTGGTCGGCACGCCGCGGGCGATGTCCTGGTTGCCCTTCTGCGTCTCGAGCAGGACCGCCTCCTCCGTCAGGTTGACGTTGAAGAGGATCTTGTCCGGGTTGGACGGGATGGTGCCCTTGTAGTTCGGGTTCCGCTCGAGCAGCAGCGACTTCCCGATGTCACGCGCCTTGATGAAGTACGCGCCCGAGCCCGGATACGTGTCGAGGCCCTTCTCGGTGTACTCGGTGTTGGCCTTGATCGCGCCGTACCACTGCATCGCCACGAGCGACAGGAAGAGCGGCGAGGGCTTGGTCAGCCTGATCGTGAGGGTGTTGCCCTTCGCGGTCACGCCGGTCAGGTTCTGGGACTTGCCCTCGAGGAACGCCTGGCCGCCGACGATGAGCTGATCCATGCCGGTGTTCACGCCGACCGGGGATCCCTGCTTCATCTTCGGGCTGAGGTTCCGCTCGAACGCACGCTTGAACGACGCCGCGGTGATCGGCGAGCCGTCCGAGAACTTCCAGCCGCTGCGGATCTTGAAGATGTAGGTCTTGCCGTCCTTCGAGACCACCGGGAACGCCGCGGCGGCGTCCGGGAACAGCTTGCCGCCGGCAGCGCCGGACTTCGGCGGGTAGTTCAGCAGGAGGGCCTGCGTGTTGTAGAGCATCGACCAGCCGAGCGTGTCGTACGACAGGCCCGGATCGACGTACTCGAAGTCGCCGCAGCAGACGGCGACGCGCAGCGTGCCACCCTTCTTCGCGACGGCGCTGGTCGACGCGGTGGAGCCGCTCGAGCCCGCGAACGCGGACGCGGCGAGCATCACGGCGCCGACCGTGGCCAGAGCGGCCGCGATCGAGATCTTGATGCGCATCGAACTCCTTCCCTTGCTCATTTCCCGGTCGGCACCCGGCCGACCGGCGGCGCATGGTAACAGCCCGTTGATCAGACGAGCACCACGCGGTGTTTGTTGGTGAAGATCCGACAGTGCAGGTGCGAGCGGACGCTGCGCGCTACAGGGTGCTGCGCGGGTCGAAGGCGTCGCGGAGGGCGTCGCCGAGCAGGTTGAACGCGAGCGTCGTGAAGAGGATGGCGAGACCCGGGAACAGCATGATCCAGGGCTGCGTCGTGTAGTAGGCGGGCGCCTCCGCGAGCAGGTTGCCCCAGCTCGCGGTCGGCGGCTCGATCCCGAGGCCGAGGAACGAGAGCCCGGCCTCGCCGATGATGTACTGGGCGACGATCAGGGTCGAGTAGACGATGATCGGCGCGACGAGGTGCGGGAGCAGGTGCGAGCGCATGATCCGCCAGTCCCCCGCGCCGGTCATGCGGGCCGCCTCGACGAACTCCTTCTCGCGCAGCGAGAGCACGAGGCCGCGGATGATGCGCGCAGGGTAGAACCAGCCGAAGAGGGCGAAGATCAGCGTCAGCGTGAACACGCCGGGCGCGAGGAAGCCGAAGGTGACGGCGTTCAGCTGCTCGCCCACGGTCACCCGCACCGCGATGATGAACAGGAGCCCCGGGAAGACCATGATCAGCTCGGTCAGCCGCGAGACGACCGTGTCGATCCAGCCGCGGAAGTAGCCGGCCAGCAGCCCCATCAGCACGCCGATCGAGACCGAGCCGACGGTGCCGAGCACCGCCACCTCGAGCGACGTCCGTGCGCCGTAGAGCAGCCGCAGGAACAGGTCGCGCCCCAGCTGGCTGTCGGCCCCGAGGATGAAGATCGTCTCGCCGTCGCCCAGCGGTGCCTCGCTGATCCGCGTCATCGGGCCGACGGGCAGGAACGTGTCCGCGTCGACGCCCTCCATGAACAGGTCGTCCGGGCCGTGGCCGAGCAGGCTCGCGGCGATCGGCGCCCCGAAGATCGCCATGAAGAAGAGGAAGACGATGAAGCCGATGCTGACGAGCGCCCAGCGGTCGCGCCGGAAGCGGATCCAGACGAGCTCCCAGTAGCCTCGCGCCTTGACCTCGGGCGCAGCAACGACCACTGCGTCTCCGGAGATGGTGCCGCCGCCGGCGCCCGCGGCGGCCGGCTCGAGCTCGTTGTGCGGGGACGTCATGCGGTTCGGGAGTGTATCGGGTGCGCCACGAGAACGGAGACGTGCCGATCGCCCCGAAGTTTGCCGCCCCGCCCGCACCTCCTCCCGCAGCGCAGGAGGAGCCGGTGCCCGACCGAACCGGTGCCCGACCGGACCGGTGCCTGACTTCAGTCAGGCACCTGGCGCGCACGAGCCCGCCCCCGCCCCTGCCCCCGTCGGAGTCCGTGCACCTGCGGAGGGGAATCCGCTTCCGCGGATTCCCCGGAGCGAGCTAGCTCAGCGCATCCGCGCCGGCCACGACCTCGAGGATCTCCTGCGTGATCTCGGCCTGACGGGCGCGGTTCATCTCGAGCGAGAGCCGGTCGATCATCTCGCCGGCGTTCTTCGAGGCGTTGCGCATCGCGGTCATCCTCGCCCCCTGCTCCGAGGCGGACGACTCGAGCAGCGCGCGGTAGATCTGCGTCTCCACGTAGACGGGCAGCAGCCGCCGCAGGATCTCCTCGGGCTCCGGCTCGAAGATGAAGTCGCCGCGCAGCGCGTCCTCGGCACGCTCGGCCTCGTCGGTCTCGAGCACGTCGGCCGCGATCGGCAGGATCTCCTGCTCGGTCACCGTCTGCGTGAGCGCCGAGACGAAGGTGTTGTAGACCAGCACGACGCGATCGACCTCTCCCTCGACGAACAGCTCGGCGGCGCGATGGGCGATCGCCTGCGCGTCCGCGTACTGCGGCGCGTCGGTGAACCCCACGTACTCGCCCTCGGCGGTCCGGCGCCGGAAGGCGAGCGTCGAGCGTCCCTTCTTCCCCACCGCGAGCCAGCGGACGGTGAGGCCCTCCGCCTGGAGCTGCCGCTCGAGCGCGAACGCCCGCCGCACGACCTGCGCGTTGAACGCGCCGGCCAGCCCGCGGTCGCCCGTGAGCGGGATGACGAGCACCGTCTGCACGGCCTCGCGCTGCTGCAGCAGCGGCAGGCTGCGTACCGAGCCGGCGGCGCGTCCGACGCCCGCGATCAGCTCGCGCATCACGTCGGCGTAGGGGCGCATGGCCTCGATCCGCACCTGCGCCCGGCGGAGCTTGGCCGCCGCGACGAGCTCCATCGCACGCGTGATCTTGCGCGTGTTGCGGACGGACCGGATCCGTCGCTTGTAGTCCTGTACCGACGCCATCCTGATTCAGGCCTTCCCGTGGCACTTTCCCGCCTGCGGCGGGAAAGTGCCTAGACGAGCCCCTTCTCCTCCTCGACGTTGAACGAGTCCGCGAAGCGCTGGAGCGCCTCCTCGAGCTTGCCCGTGGTCTCGTCGCCGAGGTCGTTGCTGTCGCGGATCGCCTGGTAGATCGAGCCCTCGGCGCGCAGCGTCTCGCGCAGCTCCTCCTGGAAGCGCGGCACTTGCCCGACCGGCACGCGGTCGAGGTACCCGTTGATGCCGGCGTAGATCGCCACGACCTGCTCCTCGGTCGGCCACGGCTGGTACTGCGGCTGGTTGAGCGTCGCGACCATCCGCTCCCCGCGCGCGAGGGACTGCTGCGTGGCGGCGTCGAGCTCCGACCCGAACTGCGCGAACGCCTCGAGCTCGCGGTACTGGGCGAGATCGAGGCGCAGGCGTCCGGCGACCTTCTTCATCGCGCGCGTCTGGGCGTTGCCACCCACGCGCGACACCGAGATGCCCACGTTGATCGCCGGCCGGATCCCCGAGAAGAAGAGGTTCGACTCGAGGAAGATCTGCCCGTCGGTGATCGAGATGACGTTCGTCGGGATGTAGGCGGCCACGTCACCAGCCTGGGTCTCGATCACCGGCAGCGCGGTGAGCGAGCCGCCGCCGAGGTCGTCCGAGAGCTTGCACGCGCGCTCGAGCAACCGGGAGTGGAGGTAGAAGACGTCGCCCGGGAACGCCTCGCGGCCCGGGGGGCGCCGCAGCAGCAGGGAGAGCTGTCGGTAGGCGTCGGCGTGCTTCGTGAGGTCGTCGTAGATGACAAGCGCGTGCTGCCCCTTGTAGAGGAAGTGCTCGCCCATCGCCGCACCGGCGAAGGGCGCCATCCACTTGATCGGGGCCGCCTCCTGCGCGGGCGCGGAGATGACGATCGTGTAGTCCATCGCGCCGGTGTCCCGCAGCCGCTCGACGACCTGCGCCACGGTCGAGGCCTTCTGGCCGACCGCCACGTAGATGCAGATCACGTCGCCGCCGCGCTGGTTGATGATCGCGTCCACGCCGACCGCCGTCTTGCCGGTGCCGCGGTCGCCGATGATCAGCTCCCGCTGACCGCGGCCGATCGGGATCATCGAGTCGATCGCCTTGAGCCCCGTCTGCAAAGGCTCGCCGACCGGCTTGCGCTGGATCACGCCCGGCGCCTTGAACTCGAGCGGTCGCCGCTCGGCGGACTCGATCGGGCCCTGGCCGTCGAGCGGGTTGCCGAGCGGGTCGACGACGCGACCGAGGAAGCCCTCGCCGACCGGCACGCTCATCACGGCGCCCGTCCGGCGCACCGGCTGGCCCTCCTTGACGTGCTGCCACTCGCCGAAGAGGGCGACGCCGACGTTGTCCTCCTCGAGGTTGAACGCGATGCCGACGACGCCGTGCTCGAACTCGAGCCGCTCGAGGGCGACGCAGTTCTCGAGGCCGTAGACGCGCGCGATCCCGTCGCCGACCTGGAGGACGGTGCCGACCTCGCTGAGGTCGGTCTCGACGTCGTACTGCTCGATCCGCTGCTTGAGGATCGAGGTGATCTCTTCTGGACGGAGCTTCACGGGTGGGTTCTCCTCAGGTCGGTCAGGTTCGGGTGACGAGGTCGCGGCGGAGGCGCTCCAGTCGGCCGCGCACGCTGGCGTCCACGCGCAGCGAGCCGGCCTGGAGCACGATCCCGCCGATCAGGCCGGGGTCGACGGAGCGGGTGGCCTCGACGGTGCGGCCCGACGACGACTCGATGCGCGCCACGATCGCGGCGGCGTCCTCGTCGGAGAGCTCGACCGCGGTCGTCAGGTGGACGGCGATCCGGCCCTCCGCCTCGTCGACGATGGCGTCGAACGCCTCGGCGATGGCGCGCAGCTCGCCCGCACGGCCCTTCGAGGCGATGAGCCGGAGGAAGTTGCGCACGAGCGGCTCGGCGCCGGTCGAGATCTCGTCGAGCACGTCTGCCTTCGAGCCCGGGTCGAGCTGGGGGTTGGAGAGGAACGCCTCCAGCTCGGGCGAGGCCTCGAGCGCGGCCGCGAGCTCCGCCAGCTGCGCGCGGGCGACCTCGACGCGACCGTCCCCCGACGCGGCCTCGTACATGGCCTGCGCGTACATGCGCTGCGCGACGGCCATCTAGCGCTTTCCGCTCTCCAGCGCCGAGAAGTCGAGCTCGGCGACTGCTTCGTCGATCAGCCGACGGTGGTCGGAGGCATCGAGCACCTTGCCCACGACCGCCTCCGTCGCCTCGACGGTCAACCCTGCGACCTCGGTTCGGATCTGGTCGAGCGCACGGGCGGTCTCCGCCTCGATCTGCCGCTGCGTGTCCTCCAGCCGGCGCAGGCGCTCGGCCTCCGCCTCCTGCTTCGCCCGCGCGAGCTGGGCGTCGCCGACCTTGCGTGCCTCGGCGAGGATGTCCGCGGACTCGGAGCGGGCCTGGGCCAGGATCTGCCGGTTCTGCTCCAGGAGGTCCCGCGCCTCGTTGCGCGCGTTGTCGGCCTCCTCGACCGCGAGCCGGATGCGGTCGCGGCGCTCGTCGATCGTCTTCTGGATCGGCCCGAAGGCGTACCGCTTCAGGACGAAGAACGCGATCGCGAAGCAGACGAGCGTCCAGACCATCAGGCCCGGGACGACGTCGATGAGCCCTCCGGACTCGGACTCCGCTGCGAGTGGCAGGAACGATCCCATGGATCAGATGAGCACGTAGGCGAGCAGACCGCCGATGAGGCCGTAGAAGACGACCGCCTCGGTGAGCGCGAAGCCGAGCCACTGGATGCCCTGCAGCTCGCCGCGGAGCTCGGGCTGACGGGCGACGGCCTGGATCATCGAGCCGAAGATGTTCCCGATGCCGACACCGGCGCCGAGCGAGCCGAGGCCGATGCCGAGCGCCAGGGCGATCGCCTTGCCGGCGTCCGCGACGTCGCCGGTGGTCTCGGCGAGGAAGAAGAACGAAGAGAGCATGGTGGGCGGTGCCTCCTTTGGGCTGCTAGTGCTCCGGCTCGATCGCCGAGCCGATGTAGATGGCGGACAGGGCGGCGAAGA
>CAZUVW010000060.1:0-14417 GCA_964623875.1 uncultured Gaiellales bacterium | reverse complement strand
GCCGGGGCGATCGGCGTGATGCAGCTCCTGCCCGCCACGTGGGCGTGGGTCGACACGCTGATCGGGAGCCCGACGCCGCGCACCTACGAGGGCAACGTGCAGGCTGGCGTGCGCCTGCTCCGCTGGCTGCTCGACGACTTCGACGGCAACACACGGCTCGCGCTGGCGGGCTACTACCAGGGCGCTCGCGCGGTGCGGGAGCGAGGCCTGTTCGACGACACGAAGCAGTACGTGTCGGTGGTGCTGAGGCTCTACGGCACCGTCTGAGACGGCTCGAGGCCTACGGCCTCGGCGATCGACAGCAGACGTCCCTCCTCACGCGCGCTGGAGAACACCGGGCCGTCGGCCACGAGAACCTGACCCTCGATCTCGGCTTCGTAGTTCTCCCACTGACCGACGTGTCCAGCGCTCAACTCGCTCTCGAGGGCACCCCACAGGCGCCCGGCACGGTCGGCATCGTCACGCAGGGTCGCGACGATCGCGAGCTCGGCGGCGGCGAACACCATGCCCTGGCGGTCGCCGAGACGGAGGGAGAGCTCCACGGCCCGCACCGCATGCTCCTCCGCGGCATCGAGTCGCCCGAGCTCGCGCTCCAGCTCGGCGGCGTTCGTGAGCTCGTGTGCCTCCCACCACGTCCAGCGAGCCGCACCGGCGATCAGGGCGCTCGCGAGCGCCAGCTCGAGCGCGCGTTCCGGATCGCCCTCCTCGGAGGCCCTCCGGCCCAGAAAGCCCAGTGCCTGACACTCCCCGACGCGCACGCCGAGCCGACGAGAATCCTCGAGGACGCGCTCGATCAACGGCCAGGCCGTGCCTGGCTCGCCCCGGTAGAGGGCGTTGGCGCCGACGCGGAAGCGCAGGTGCGACGCCTGGATCTCGTCTCCGCCCGACACGAACAAGGTCAGGCTCTCCTGGTACCTCGGTGCCGCCCGCTCGTGCTCCCCGACGATGTCGAGCACGCCGCCAAGCGACCGGCACGCCGCCGCGCGAAGTGTCGGCTCGGCGTTCGGGGCGCTTGCGAGGAAGCGCTCGAGCCACGATGCTCCCTCAACGGGGTCGCGGACAACCCAGTACGCCTCAAGCCACGTCACGAGGTGAAGCCCGCGGTCGGGGTCGTGCTCGAGCGCCCACTCGAGCACGGCACGTACGTTGTCGATCTCGGGTGCGACGAGATCGAAGTTCCAGTCGCGAGTCGCGTTGACCATGGCTTGCGTCCCGGCGCGGTCGGCGAGCTCGATCAGCCGGTCTGCCTGGATCCGACGCAGGTCTGACTCCTCGCCCGACTCGTCGAGCCGCTCGCGGGCGAACTCGCGGATCGTCTCGAGCATCCAGAACCGCTCGACGCCGTCCGGATCGACGCGGCGGCGAACGAGGCTCTTGTCGAGGAGCGAGGCAAGCGTGTCGAGATCGGCGTCGCACACGGCTTCCGCGTCGTCGAGGGTGCACCCGCCCCGGAAGATCGCCAGCCGGGCGAAGAGCTCTCGCTCTGCGTCGTCCAGCAGATCGTGGCTCCATGCGATGGTCGCACGCAGCGTGGCGTGCCGCTCGTCGGCGTCGCGACCGCCCTTGAGGAGGTCGAGCCGCTGGCCGATCCGCTCGAGCAGCTGCTCGGGGCCGAGGAGGTTGACCCGCGCGGCCGCGAGCTCGAGCGCGAGCGGGAGGCCGTCGAGCCGGCGGGCGAGCTCGTGCACGGCCGGTGTGTCCACGATCTCCGAGCGGATCGACTGCGCCCGCTCCAGGAAGAGCCTGACGGCGTCCGTCTCGCCCATCGGGGGCAGGTCGAGCTGCGACTCGCCGGCGATCCGCACCGGCTCGCGACTCGTCGCGAGGAGGCGAAGCGTCGGCGCGGCCGCCAGCAGCTCCGCGAGCGGATGCGCCGCGTCGGGAAGCAGCTGCTCGAGGTTGTCGAGGACGACGTGGGTGCGCTTGTCGCCGACGCGCGCGGCGATCGCCGCTGAGCTGCCCTCGGCTGCTCCCAGGCGCTCGGCGACCATCGGGACGACGACCGTGGCGTCGCGGACGGGGGCCAGCGGGACGAACACGGTCCCTCCGTCTGCCTCGTCGGCGAGAAGGCGGGCGAGCTCGATCGAGAAGCGAGTCTTCCCGGTGCCGCCCGGGCCGACGATCGTGAGCAGCCGCGGCTCACGGTCGAGCCAGAGCCCCGCGGCGGCGAGCAGCTCCGCCTCGCGTCCGAGGAAGCGCGTAGCGGGCGTGGGCAGGTCGACCGCTCCGGGTGTCCTGAGCGGCGGGAGCTCGTCGCCGCCGAGCTGGAAGAGGTGGGCCGGGCCGTCGAAGTCCTTGAGGCGGTGCCGTCCCAGGTCACGCAGCGGCACGTCCGTGACGAGCGCAGCCGTCGTCTCGGTGAGGACGACCTGGCCCCCGTGGGCGAGCGCGGCGACGCGCGCGCCGCGATGGACGTCGACGCCGACATAGCCCTCGTCCGTGACCGTGGGCGTGCCGGTGTGGAGCCCCATGCGGACGCGGATCGGTCCAGGCGCGAGCGCAGCCTGTCCGTCGAGCGCGGCGGCAGCGGCCCCGGGCGCGGTCGGGAACGCGACGAAGAAGGCGTCGCCCTGGGTGTCGACCTCGACGCCGTCGTGCGCTGCGACGGCCGCACGGAGCAGGCGGCGGTGCTCGGCGAGCGCCGCGGCGTAGGCGTCGGGCCCGAGCGCGTGGAGCAGCCGCGTCGAGCCCTCGATGTCCGTGAAGAGGAACGTGACGGTGCCGGTCGGCAGATCTGCCCGCACAGGCGGAGTATCGCGACGAACCGGGCTTGCGGTGGTCGGGCCCGCCGTTCGCCCGCCCCCGCACGGTCGCTGCGGACAGCGCTCGTGGCCCAGAGCCACAAGGGCTTCGGTGCTCCGTCGGCAAGGCGCCTCCCCCGACGAGGGGCTCGCCTCGCAGCCGGGCGATTCCGGGTCAGGCGCCGCCGAGGCTCGCCAGGCGGGCGAGGCGCTCCGGCTCGGCCTCGGCGAACCAGGCGTCCGCCGAGAGCTCGGCGTGCGCCCGTGCGAAGAGCGGACGTGCCTCGTCCTCGCGCCCGAGCAGCAACAGGCACTCGGCCCGCTCTTCGGTGACGTAGCCGTCGACGACGCCCGCCGCGTCGAGCTCGGTCGCGAGAGCGTCCTGCTCGGCGAGCGCCTCGTCGATGCGCCCGAGCGTGCGCAGGCAGCGGGCGACGCACCAGCGCGCGATCTGCGTGCGGCGAGCGTCGTCCTGGCGCTCCCGCTCGGCGAGCGCGAGGCGGAAGAGCTCGAGCGCCTCCTCGGGCGCCCCGGCGTCGTGCCGGGCCCAGCCCATGTTGTTGGCGAGCGTGGCCACCCAGCGTTGCGCGTCGGGGTCGTCGGAGCTGCGAGCAAGCGCCAGAGCGCGCTCGTTCCACGACCACGCCGCCGACGGCTCCTCGACGATCCCGAGCATGTGCGCCGCGTCGACCGCGAGAGCGTCCTCGCGCGCCGACGTCGCACGCTCCCAGGCATCGAGGAAGGCGGCGCGGCCACGGTCGCCCGTACGCGCGCTGTTCGCGACGCGCCCGCGCTCGAGCGCGATCCGGATCGCGTCACGCGGCCGCTCGGGCCGGGATCTCGCCGCCGCCTCGTGGAGCGTCGCGTGGGCGTCGTCGTACCGCCGCTGGAGCCCCTGCGCCCGCGCGATCTGCGTCAACACCTCGCAGACGAGCTCTCCCGTGGGCTCCGAGGCCGCTCGCTCGAGCGCATCCCGGAACCGCGCCTCCGAGGCAGCAGGGTCGGCGAAGTCCCACAGCGCGCCGAGCTCGGCGGGGGAGAGCGCGTCCGGCATGGCTAGGAGATCGCGCTGACCGCCGCGTGCGCCTGGCGCGCGGCCTCGCCGACGGGAAGCCCCCAGAAGCGCTCCGGTTCGGAGAAGATCTCCACGTCGAGCGAGCCCGCGAAGCCCGAGAGCTCGAGCGCCTCGATCAGCTCGCGCGTCGTCGAGATCCCCGTGCCGGGGAGCGCTCGATCCGTGCGGCCGGGCTCTGCGGGCCAGTCGGCGACGTGGACGCCGGCGATCCGGTACGCGGCGCGTCCGATGGTGTCCCACACGGCAGGGTCGTCCCACACGTGGTACAGGTCGAGCAGCAGCCCGACGTCGTCGAGCCCCGCCTCGGTGAGCAGCGCCAGCGCGGCCTCGATCGAGGTGACGAAAGAGACCGTCTCCCGTTGCGTGCGGTGCACCGGCTCGAACGCGAGCGGCACGTCCACCTCGCGCGCCGCGGCCGCCACGCGCCGCAGGCCCGCGACGAGCAGCGCGCGGGCGGCGTGCTCCGGGCGCCCCGCGAGCGGGCCGGCGAGGCAGACGACGGACTCGGGGGCGTAGCGAGCGAGCCGTCGCACCGACGCGCAGAGCGCCTCCACTCGCACCTCGGGGTCCGCCGGGCCCTCCATCCCGGGAATCCCGAGCGGCAGGAACGACGGCACCGCCGGCACGCAGTTCGCGACGGACAGGCCGTGCTCTCGCAGGAGCGCGAGGTTCGCCTCGTCGTCGGGTGGGAGCTTCATCTCCCAGATGCCGATCGCGTCGAAGCCGGCCGCGGCGTACGCCGCGACGTCCTCCTCGAAGGATGCGCCGACGGTGGAGATCTCGGAGAGCGCCAGCCTGGTCACGAGCGGCCCGGCAGCTTCTGGAGGAGCCGCTTCCCGAGCGGCGGCCGCGTCAGCTCCTGCGCGACGAGGTAGCCGGAGCCGGCGCCGAGCCCCGGGCCGGGGTGGGTGCTGGCGCCGATGTGCCAGAGGCCGTCGACGGCCGTGCGGTGCCCCGGCGCCTCCGCGAACGGGCGCCAGAGGAGGTTCTGGTCGAGCGCGCAGGAGCCGGCGTAGATGTCGCCCGCGACGAGGTTGCAGTCGAGCGCCTCGAGGTCGGCAGGGGAGAGCACGATGCGCTTCAGCGTCGCCGAGCCGAGGTTCGTGATCGCTCTGCCGAGCCGCTCGCAGATGCGATCCGCATATGCCTCGCGCAGCACCTCCGTCCACGTGCCGTCCCCGACGTCGAGCTCTCCCGCGGCGTCGCCCTTGACGCGGCCCGCGGGCAGCTCCTGCAGCTGGATCCAGACGATCCACTTGCCTGCCGGCGCGCGCGACGGGTCGACCGCGCACGGCTGGCCGGCGACGATGGTCGCCTCGACGGGGAGCAGGCCGCGCTCCGCCTCGTTGACGGCCCGTGAGACGCCGTCGAGGCCGGGGGTGACGTGGACGATCGCGGTTCGTGCGAGGCGCTCGGCCTCCGGCCCTGCCCAGCGCGGCTCCTCGTCCATCGCGATGTGGATCTGCATGCCGGCCCGGCCGTAGCGGTACCGGCTCGCGGCGTCGCGCGCCTCCGGAGGAGCCGCGTCGCCGAGCAACGTCCCGTACAGCTGCGTCGGCGTGACGCCGGCCACCACGGCGCGTTCGGCCTGGACCGTCTCGCCGCCCTCCACGACGACGCCGACCGCGCGGCCACCCGAGACGACGATCCGCTCGACGTGCGCGCCTGCGCGCACCTCGCCACCGGCGTCCGTGACGATGCCCGACAGGGCTTCCACGAGGCGGACTCCGCCGCCGGCGGGGACCGGCATCCCGCCGAGCTGCACCGCGCACGCGATCACCTGTGTCATGAACCCGCTGACGGCGTTGTCCGGGCCGAGGCCCGTGTGGAGCACCCACGGCGCGAGCAGGCCGTGCGCTCGCTCCGACGCGAACGTCGCCCGTGTCCAGTCCCGGCACGTCGCGAGCGCGCCGCCGGCGTACGCGAGCATCCCGCGGCGGCCGAAGCGCCGCAGCGTGCGCTGGCCGAGCGAGAGACCCGCAGGCGACCACAGCTCGGTGCCGAGCACGCCGAACGAGAGGTCGGCGTTCGCCATGAACGCGTCGAACTGCGCCGCCCAGGCCGCGCCGTCGCCGGGGTGGTGGCGGTCGAACTCAGCCACGTTCGCCTCGAGCGAGGTCTGCAGGAACATCGCCTCCCCGTCGGGGAAGGCGGTAGCCGTCGGCAGGTCGGTGTTGAGGTACTCGAGCCCGCGGCGATGGAGCTCGTCGGCGAGCTCGGCATACGCCGCCGACCCGGCGAACAGTGGGTGCCAGGAGCTCAGGACCTCGTGCGTGAAGCCCGGGAGCGTGTAGTCGGCGACGGTGCGGATCGCGCCGCCGATGCGCTCGTCGCGCTCGAGCACGCACACGCTCCAGCCGTCCCGCGCGAGCAGCGCGGCGCCCGCGAGCGCGTTGATCCCCGAGCCGACGAAGACCGCGTCGAACCGCGCCATGACACGACTCTACTTCGTTGCGCCAGGAGGAGCCGCTCGCTCTTCGCTTCGCGGGCGGATGGGTGGGCGAGGGTGGTCTGGAGGGGCGAGGCTGAGGCCTCACCGCATATGGTGGGCGCATGCTCGAGGCAGCCGCGACACCGACGTATCCGCCCGTCGAGCGCCACCTCTTGCGAGCCCGCGACCTCGCAGACCGTCGGTACGCCGATCCGCTCACGGTCGACGACCTGGCGCGCACAGCCGGGCTGTCGCGCGCGCACTTCAGCCAGCAGTTCCGCCGGGCGTTCGGCGAGTCGCCGCACGCGTACCTCCTCACACGGCGCCTCGAGCGGGCGGCGGCGCTGCTGCGGACGACCGACCGCTCGGTGATGGAGATCTGCCTCGACGTCGGACTGCAGAGCGTCGGGTCGTTCACGACGAGCTTCACCCGGGCCTACGGGATGTCGCCGACGCGCTACCGCCGCAGGTCGTTCCCGTCTGCTGCGGCGCACGCGCGCGTCCCGTCGTGCGTCGTGCGCGCGTACGGCCGTCCGCGACACCGGACGTTTCGAGAAGACGTCTCGGCCGACCGGCCCTAGCATCGCTCGCGACCCGCCGACACCGACCCGGGAGGACGAGCATGATCAGGATCTCGAACGCGCAGCTGTGGGTGCACGACCAGGACGAGGCGCTTGCCTTCTACACGGAGAAGGTCGGGATGGAAGTCCGCTCCGACGTCACCCTGCCGGAGCTCGGGGGCTTCCGCTGGCTGACCGTCGGACCGGTGGGGCAGGAGGACGTCGGGATCGTGCTGATGCCGATCATGGGCCCGCCGATGATCGACGAGGACACGGAGCGCGAGCTGCGCAGCGTGATCGCGAAGGGCTTCGCCGGCTCCGTGTTCCTGACCACCGACGACTGCCGGGCGGCCCACGCCGAGCTCGTCGAGCGCGGGGTCGAGTTCGTCGAGGAGCCCCACGAGCAGCCGTACGGGATCGACGCGGGCTTCCGCGACCCGTCGGGCAACCACATCCGCCTGACCGAGGTCACCTGGGACGCCTGAGCCGGGCCACGCTCCGGGAGGTCCCGTCGTCGGCACGGGTCCGTGCCGGCGCGTCGCGCCATCCTTGACATGTCACCGAAGCGGTGGCGTAGACTCGGGCGCATGTTGCTGCGAGAGGTCGAGTACGCGCGTCCGACCACCCTCGAGGAGGCGGTGCGCCTCCTCAGCGAGCACGACGGGGCACGTGCCCTCGCCGGGGGACAGACGCTCGTCAACGTGATGAAGCAGCGGGCTGCCTCGCCCGACGTGCTCGTCGACCTGGGCAAGCTCGACGAGCTGCGGTCGATCGGGTTCTCCGCGGACGAGTCCGCGCTCGAGATCGGCGCGATGGTCACCCTGACGAGCCTGACCGGGTCGTCCGAGGTCGACGTCGCCCGGCCGGTGCTGGCCGAGGTGGCGCGCACCGTCGCCGACGTCCAGGTGCGCAACCGCGGGACGCTCGGCGGGAACATCTGCGTCAACGACCCGACGAACCACTTCCCGCCGCTCCTCGTCGCGCTCGGGGCGACCATGACCATCCGCTCGACCGAGGGCGAGCGGGTCGTCCCCGCAGAGGAGTTCTTCGTCGGCGTGTACGAGACGGCCGTCTCCGAGGGCGAGCTGCTCACCCGGATCTCGATCCCGACTCGCACGCCGGGCACCGGCGACGCGATGGACGGGGTCACGCTGGGCGCGCACGGGACATACGTCGCCAACGCGGCTGCGACCGTCGTGGACGGCGCGTGGCGGATCGCGATCGGCTGCGTCGCCGCGGTGCCGGTGCGCGCCACCGCGGTGGAGGAGCGCCTCGCGGGGGCCGACCTCACCGAGGAGTCGGTGCGGGCCGCGGTCGAGGGCCTCGGCGCGTCGCTCGACCCGCCGGGCGACGTCCACGCCTCCGCCGACTACCGCCGCCACCTGGCAGAGGTGTCAACCGTCCGTGCCGTCCTCCGTGCCGACGAGCGAGCGAAGGGGTAGCCGTGTCCACCACACCGTCAACCAGCCACGTCGTCACCGTCACGGTCAACGGCCAGCAGGTCGAGCGCCTCGTGCCCGCGCGGCGGCTGCTCGTCCACTTCCTGCGTGACGACCTCGACCTCACCGGCACCCACGTCGGCTGTGACACCGGCAGCTGTGGTGCCTGCACCGTCCACCTCGACGGCGTCCCCGTGAAGAGCTGCGCCGTGCTGGCGGTGCAGGCCGACGGCGCCGCGATCACGACCGTCGAGGGTCTCGCCGACGGCGACGAGCTGACCCCGCTGCAGCGCTCGTTCCACGAGCACCACGCGCTGCAGTGCGGCTACTGCACGCCCGGGATGCTGATGAGCGCGAGCGCGCTCCTCGAGGAGAACCCGAGCCCGACCGAGGACGAGGTCAAGGTCGCGCTCCAGGGCAACATCTGCCGCTGCACGGGCTACTGGAACATCGTCGAAGCGGTCGTGGCCGTCGGGAAGGGAGGTGCGGCATGACCGCCGTCGAGACCGACGCCACGACGCTCCAGAAGGGGTTCGTCGGCCAGAGCGTCCCGCGCAAGGAGGACGGCAGGCTCGTCCAGGGTCAGGGCCAGTTCTTCGACGACGTGAAGCGGCACGGGATGGGCTACGTGCACTTCGTCCGCTCACCGTTCGCGCACGCGCGCATCGCCTCGATCGACGTGAGCGCCGCGCACGCGCTGCCCGGCGTGTACGGCACGCTGACGGGCGACGAGGTCGCGCTGCAGACCGACCCGTTCTTCCAGATCGCGGCAGCGCCCGGCGGGCACGTGAAGGACTACGCGCTCGCGGTCGGCAAGGTGCGCTACCTCGGCGAGCCCGTCGTCGCCGTCGTGGCCGAGTCGCGCGAGCTCGCCCGCGACGCGGCGGAGCTCGTGTGGGTGGACTACGAGCCGCTCGACGTGGTCGTCGACGCGCGCAAGGCGCTCGAGCCGGACGCGCCCGTCCTGCACGAGGAGTGCGGCGGGAACATGTCGTACAGCGGCACGTGGTCGTGGGGCGACGTCGACGCCGCCTTCGCAGAGGCCGATTACGTCGTCTCGATCGGCGAGCTGCACTTCGACCGCTTCAACTCGACTCCGCTCGAGATGGACGGCGCGCTCGTCGAGTACAACCGCGGCGTCGGGCAGTGGACGATCACGACGAACAACCAGTTCCCCGGCTTCGCGGTGATCATGATGGCGCCCGCGATGCGGGTCGGCATTGACAAGCTGCGCATGGTCACGCAGGACATCGGCGGCGGCTTCGGCAACAAGATCACCTCGCACCCGCAGCTCGTCGCCTGCTGCCTGCTCGCGCGCAAGCTCGGCCGGCCGATCCAGTGGACCGAGTGGCGCACCGAGTTCCACCAGTCGATGTCGCACGGCAACGAGCGGTGGTTCCTCGACACCGAGGTGGCGGTCAAGGCCGACGGGACCCTGCTCGGCTTCCGCACGAAGGCGATCGACGACGCCGGTGCCTACCTCCGCTACGAGCCGCTCGGCGGCGTGATCTGGTCGCAGGTCGCGGCCGGGATGTACAAGTGGCGCAACATCCACCTCGAGTTCACGCAGGCGATGACGAACAAGGCACCCGTCTCGCCGAACCGCGGCTACTCGCGGATGCAGCAGCTCTGGTTCACCGAGCGCGTGGTCGACATCGTCGCGCACGAGCTGGGCTTCGACCCCGTCGAGCTGCGCAAGCGCAACTACGTCCAGCCCGAGGACATGCCGTACGAGACGCCGAACGGCTGCGTCTACGACTCCGGCGACTACCCGGGCGCGCTCGACCTCGCGCTCGAGCTCATCGGGTACGACGGGCTCGAGGAGCGACGTCGCGACGCGGAGGCGCGCGGGAAGCTGCTCGGCTTCGGGATCGGCTCGACGCTCGACTCGGGGACGAACAACTTCGGCCAGTCGCAGCTGATCAACCCCGACCTGCAGTTCTCCGGCAACAACGAGGTCGCGACCGTCAAGCTCGACATCTTCGGCGAGGTCGTCGTCACGCTCGGCACGACCCCGCAGGGCCAGGGTCACGAGACGACGGCGGCGCAGGTCGTCGCCGACATCCTCGGCTGCGACGTGGACGCGATCACCGTCCGCGCGGGCCACGACAGCTACTGGAACTCGCACGCCGGCTTCTCGGGCACGTACGCGAGCCAGTTCGCGGTCACCGGCCTCGGAGCGGTGAAGGGAGCGGCCGAGGAGCTCGCCGAGCAGATGAAGACGCTCGCCTCGTGGGTGCTCGGCTGCTCGACGGACGACATCGAGCTGGCCGAGGGCTTCGCCCGGATCAGGGGCAATCCCGAGGCGGCGCTGCCGTTCATGGCGCTGGGGGCGATCCCGAACGCGAACAACGCGGGCTTCCCCGAGACGCCGCCGCCGATGAACGCCCGGTTCGTCTACCGGCCGCCGTTCCAGGTGCCCGACAAGGAGAAGAAGTTCGGCAACCTGACGCTCACCTACGCGACGCAGATCCACGCCTGCGTCGTCGAGATCGACCCCGAGACGGGCGTGTACGAGATCGTCGACTACGCGGCGGTGGACGACTGCGGCGTGCGGATCAACCCGCAGATCGTCGAGGGCCAGGTGATGGGCGCGACCGCCCACGCGATCGGCGCGGCGATGTTCGAGAGCTTCGTCTACGACGAGGAGGGCAATCTCCTCACGCCCAACTTCTACGACTACCACGTGCCGCACACCCTCGACATGCCCCCGCTGAAGACGGGGTCGATCGAGTCGCCCTCGCCGTTCACCCCGCTCGGGACGAAGGGGATGGGCGAGGGCGGCGGCGGCGGGATCCACTGCATCTGCGCCGGCATCCAGGATGCGCTCCGCGCCGCGGGCGGGGCGATCGTCCACGACAGCCACAACCCCTACCACCGCGTCTGGGAGATGCTCCGCGACCCCGACAGGACGCGTGCGAACGTGAAGGTGACCTCGAGATGAACGTGAACGGGACGAAGGAGTTCGACGCCTCGCGCGAGGTGGTCTGGAGCGTGATCAACGACCCCTCCCAGATGGTCGGGCTGATGCCGGGCGTGGAGAGCTTCGAGATCCAGGACCCGAACCACTGGACCGCCAAGGTGAAGGTGCCGCTCGGGCTCGGCGGGCTGAAGATGTCGATCGCGTTCGAGAAGACGGCCGAGCGCGCGCTCGAGTACGCCGAGTTGCAGGCGAAGGGCACGGGCGTCGGCGCGATGATGAACATGAACACCTCGTTCACGCTCTCGGGCGAGGGCGACCACACCTCGATGGACTGGGTGGCGGACGTGAAGATCGCCGGCCCGGTCGGCTCGATGGGCCAGCGGGTGCTCCAGCCGATCATCAACCAGCAGGTCGGGAACGTCCTGACCGCGCTGGAGGCGAAGGTGGCCGAGGCGAAGGCGGCGGCGTCCTAAGGCTGCGCGCGCCGCTGCCTCGGCGGCGGCCGCGTCTCCTTCCAGCATCGCTACGTCGAACCGCCGAGTAGCCAGGCTCCTCGACGCCAATGGCGATCCGCGCTCCGCGACGAGCGTCGCCGAGACGGCCAGCAGCTCGTGTGCCTCCTCGAACCGGCCGAGCTGTGCGAGGAGACCGTCCCGGCGAGGAAGCACGCTGCGCCGCTCGACCTCAGGGTTGGCGTCGAGCCAGCGGAGGCACTCCTCGACCGGTGTCGCGCCTTGGAGCTGATGGAGAACGAGGTGATCTTCCGCCCAGTCGACGAGGAGTCGCGAGTCCGCCCGGCGGGCGTGCTCGAGCATGTGGCTGCACGCGCCGACGATCTCCGCCTGCAGTCCGGCCCGAGCCTCCAGCGCGAGAGCACGGCCGCTGTACGCGAGCGCCGCGCCCCAGTCGTCGCCGGCCTCGGCGAAGAGCGGCAGCGCTTCGTCCACGAGCTCGCCAAGGCGCTCGTTCGATTCGGCGGTCGGTCGGAAGACGACCTCGTAGGCGTGGTAGTCCAGGCGCAGGGCGAGCGCCGCGAGGTGATCTCCTGCCTGCTCCGCGCGATCCGCGACCTCCGCGAGCGTCGACAGCACCTTGTCCGGATCCTGACCGGCGCTGAACCGGGCCCAGGCCAGGTCCACCTCCATGCGCGGGTCGAGCGGTGCGTCGTCCCGCATGGCCGCCGCGCGCTCCAGGAGGTTGAGGCCGGCGGAGAAGTCCTGCCGGTGGTTGGCGCGGCTTCCCGCACGAGCCAGGCGCCGGTGCGCGGCCGTGGCGAGCCACGCTCCATGACAGGAGGAGGTGCCGAGCTCGGCGTGGTAGCGCCAGGCCTGCTCGAGGTGGTACCCGAGGATCTCGTCGAGCTCGACGAGGTCGCTGCCGTGCTCCTCGAGCCACGTCGCGAAGCGCTCGTGGAGCTCCGCGCGCGTGGACTTCGGCAGCCCGTCGTAGGCGGCATCGCGGATGAGGAGATGGCGGAAGCGAAACCCGTCGTCACCTGCGATCAGCGGTGCGTCCGGTCGGATCACGTCCTTGCGGACGAGTGCGGCCAGGCGGGGCGTCACCTGCTCCTCCTCGGGCGCGATCGCCTGCAGGGCTCCGCGGTGGAAGATCTCGCCCTCGACGGCGCCGCGCTCGAGGACTCTCCGCTCGTCGATCTGGAGCCGGTCGAGCCGGGCCGCGATGAGCGCCCGCAGGGTTGGGGGGACGACCACGTCATGGCTGGCTTCGACGGCCATAGCGAGCATCTCCCCGACGAAGAGCGGGTTGCCGCCGGCCGCGTTCGCGATCCGCTCGCGCAGGGTGCCGGAGATCCTCTCGGGCATGAGCCGGTCGACATCGTCCTCGACGAGCGGCTCGAGCCGCAGCGTGACCGGCCAGGTGGGGCGCTGCTCGACGAGCTCGGGGCGCGCCATGCACAGCAGGAGGATCGGGGCGCCGGTCGAGAGGAGCGAGATGTGCTCGACGAGGTCGAGGAACGTGTCCTCGCCCCACTGGACGTCGTCGAACACGACGACCACGGGCCTGGTCGCACCGGCCCGCTCGAGGGTCTTGCGGAAGGCCCAGGCGATCTCGTCGGCCGAGGTCGACGCCTCGCTCTCGCCGAGGAGCGCGTGGATCGCCGTGGCGGCCCGCTCGTCGGCGGGTCGCTCGTCGAGCTGCTTGAGCACCTCGACCACGGGCCAGTACGTGATCCCGTCGCCGTACGTCAGGCAGCGGCCCCGCACCACCGTAGCGTCGATCTCCGAGAGCGCTTCGGCGACGAGGCGGGACTTGCCGATACCGGCGTCGCCGACGACGGTGACCAGCTCGCACCGTCGTTCGTCGGCCGTCCGCTGCCAGGCTGAGCGGATGAGCGCGAGCTCGCGCTGACGGCCGACGAACGGCGTGTCGTGCCGTCGCTCCGGCTCGGCGTGCACCGCGAGCAGCCGATGGGCGGGCACCGGCTGGGTCTTGCCCTTCAGTCGGAGCGGCACCACTGCCTCAACCTCGACGGCTTCACGCACGAGCGTCAGCGTGGGGTCGCCGATCAGCACCTCGCCGGGCTGCGCGGCCTGCTCGAGGCGGGCGGCGACGTTGACCGCATCGCCGGTCACGAGACGCTCCTCGGTGCCGGTGACGACCTCGCCGGTCATGACGCCGATGCGGCCCTCGAGGCCCAGCTCGGGCAGCGCGTCGCGCATCTCGACGGCCGCTCGCACGGCGCGGAGAGCGTCGTCCTCGTGCAGCGTCGGCACGCCGAACACGGCCATCACCGCGTCGCCGATGAACTTCTCGACCGTGCCGCCATGCGACTCCACGATCCCCTTCATCCGCCCGAAGTAGCGGGCCAGGAGCGCGCGCAGCCGCTCCGGGTCGACCGACTCGCCCAGCGCGGTCGAGCCCGCCAGGTCGCAGAACACCACCGTCACGGTCCTGCGCTGCTCTCCGGTGGCGGTCGTCTCCTCCTGCGCTGCGCCGCATTCGGGGCAGAACCTGAACGATGCGGCCGACTCGAAGCCACAGCTGACGCAGGCCGCCACGCGGCCAGTCTAGAGCGGCGCGGCCACGCCGAGATCCGGGGCACGATGGTGTAGGGTCCCGTGACATGTCACCACGACAGCGACGAGGAGGCTGAGCGCATGGCCGTGCCGTTCCGCATCGGCGTGATGCAGCTGACGATGGAGCCGCTCGAGGAGATGCTCGCCTCGGCGCGGGTGATGGACGAGGCGGGGATGGACACGGTCTGGCTGGCGGAGGCGTACCCGTGG
>CAZUVW010000059.1:0-14548 GCA_964623875.1 uncultured Gaiellales bacterium | reverse complement strand
GAAGACACCGGCCAACTCGTCGGTGCCCCCGGCTAAGGGGTACAAAGCCAATCGGACGGAGGCGGCCGAAGGATCGGCCAAGCGTGGACCGAAAGAGGGGCATCCGGGCACGACGCGGGCGGCGCCTGAGTAGGGTTGCCGGTCGTGATCCGCCGCATCCTCTTCGCCAGCCTGGCGCTCGCGCCCGCGGTGATCGCCCTCGGCTACGCGACCGACGTCCCCGACACCCTGCTCTTCCCCGTCGCGGCGCTCGCGCTCGTCCCCCTGGCCTGGCTGATCGGCGAGGCGACGGAGCACGCAGCGGAGCACACCGGGCCCGGGATCGGCGGCTTCCTCAATGCGACGTTCGGGAACGCCCCCGAGCTGATCATCGCGCTGATCGCCGTCAACCAGGGGTTGACCGAGGTCGTCCGCGGATCGCTCACGGGCTCGGTCGTTGGGAACCTGCTCCTCGTGCTCGGCTTCTCGCTCGTCGCCGGCGGCCGAGGCGAGCTCGACCGGCTGTCGAGCTTCATGTCCTTCGGGGCGATCGCAGTGGCGATCCTCCTCTTCCTGATCCCCGCCGTCCCGAGCTGGGACGGAGACCCCGACCGCGACGCGATCGTGATGCTCTCCATCCCGGTCTCGATCGCTCTCCTGGCCGTCTACGCCGTCGTGACGACGATCTCGCTGCGGCGACACCGCCTGCTGCACATCGCGAGCGACGAGGAGATCGAGGGCTGGTCGCTCCGGCAGGCACTCGCGGCGCTGACGGTCGCCACGGTGCTCACCGCGCTCGTCGCCGAGATCCTCGTGGGGTCGCTCGAGGTCTTCGCCGAGGAGGTCGGGATGAGCGAGTTCTTCGTCGCCGCGGTGATCGTCGCGATCGTGGGCAACGCGGCCGAGCACGGCGGCGCCGTCGTCGTCGCCTACCGCGGGAAGATCAAGCTCGCCGCCGAGATCGCGCTCGCCTCCGCGGCCCAGGTCGCCGTGTTCCTGATCCCGGCGGTGACGCTTCTCTCGTGGCTGATCGACCCGCTCGCGCTCGGCTTCCGCGTCGTCGAGATCGGTGCGCTCGTGTTCGCGCTCGCCGTGACGACGCTCACGCTCTACGGCGGGCGGTCGTCACGTCTGCGAGGCGCGATCCTGCTCGCGGCGTACGTCGTCGTGGCCGGGGCCTTCTGGGTCGCCGGAGAGCAGGAGCGTCACGAGGGTGCGTCGCCGAAGGTCGAGGGCTCGCGCAGCATGGGATACGTCGCGAAGTAGAGCTTCGCCACCGCGCCGTCGGCGTCGCGCACGACGCGCAGCACCTCCCCCCGCTCTCGCCCCTCGACCACCCGCCAGCGATCGGCGCCGTCCGGCTCGAGAACGGACGCGCTGCGACCGGCAGGCCCGTCGACCAGCTCGGCGCGCAGCCGTCCCGCGCGCCAGTGGAGCACGACGACCTCGCCCTCCGTCCACCAGGGGCCCAGGAGCGGCGCGACCTCGGCGGGAGCGCCGTCGTCCGGGATCCACGGCTCCACCGACTCGGGCAGGAGGTCGAGCGCGGCCTCGGCGAGGTCGAGGGCGAGCCTGTCGGGCGCGAAGCCGGCCCCGGTGTTCGCGAGCACGGCCGCCCCGATCCGCCGGCGCCTGTGCACGAACACGGCGGCGAGGAACCCCGGCATCGCCCCCACGTGTCCCACGAGCACGCGGTCACCGCGGCGGACGAGCTCCAGCCCGAGCCCCCAGCCCAGCTCCCAGGAGACGTCGTCCACCATCGTCTGGACACGTGCCATCTCGTCGAGCGTCGCCCCTGCGAGGACGCCCTCCTGTCCCGTGCAGAGGAAGTCCGCCCAGCGGGCCAGGTCGCCGGTGGTCGACCACAGCCACCCCGCCGCTCCGGTGCTCTCGGTCACCTCCAGGTCGGGCTCGACGCGGACGCCGTCGCTGTAGGGCTCGACGAAGTACGGGGTCGCGACCGACCCCGACGGGCGCAGCGCCGTGCGCGCGAGCCCCAGCGGCCGGAGGATCCGCTCCGCGAGGACGTGCTCGTACGAGCCCCCGGCACGCGCGACGACCTCGCCGAGCAGTGCGAAGACGAGGTTGGAGTAGTGCCACGCCACACCGGGCGCGAGCACGCGCTCGGCATCCTCGAGCCCGGCGACCAGCTGCTCGCGGTCGGGAGGCGTGAGCGACTCCCAGATCTCCCCCGGCGGCTCGCGCTGGAGCCCCGTGGCGTGCGAGAGCGCCTGGCGGATCGTGGGGCCGTGCGGGAACTCCGGCAGCACCGAGCGCAGCGGGGCATCGAGCTCGAGCCGACCCGCGTCGCGCAGCTGCAGCACCGCGACGGCGGTGAACGTCTTCGTGATCGACCCGATCCGGTACTGGTGGTCGGGTGTCGCGGGCTCTTTCGCAGAGACGTCGGCGAGGCCGATCGCGCGCTGCCAGAGCACGTCGCCCTCCCGGAACACCGCGGCCGAGACCGACGGGAGCCGGTCGCGGGCCTGCGTCCCCGCGACGAGGGCGTCCAGGCGGTCGGCGAACGCGTCAGGCTGCGACACGGTCCTCCAGGAGCGCACGCGGCACGGCCTCGGCGGCGACGCCGACGTCGGCGTCGGTGACGTCGAGGTGCGTCACCGCACGAAGCACGGTCGGATGGATCGTCCGGGAGAGCCCCACGCCTGCCCGTGCGAGCCGTGCGAGCGCAGCCTCGGCCGTCAGCCCCAGCGACCCGACGTCGAGCTGGACGAAGTTCGTCTCGACCCGGTCGAGCAGGACGGGCAGGCCTGCGGCGTCCCACGCCTCGGCCAGCGAGCGGGCCCGCACGTGGTCGTCTGCGAGCCGGGCGACGTGGTGCTCCAGCGCGTAGACCCCGGCCGCGGCCACGATCCCCGCCTGGCGCATCGCGCCGCCGAACAGGTGCTTCTCGCGCCAGGCTCCCTCGATCAGGGCGGACGGGCCCGTGAGCACGGCACCCAGCGGACAGCCGAGCCCCTTGGAGAGGCAGAGCGTGGCAGTGTCGGCGTGGCCAGCGACCTCGGCGGGCGCGACGTCCAGGGCGATCGCGGCGTTGAGCAGCCGGGCTCCGTCGAGGTGCACTGCGAGCCCGAGCTCGCGAGCGACGTGCGCCACGCTCGCGAGCTCCTCGAGCTGCCAGCACCGACCCCCCGCCGCGTTGCTCGTGTTCTCGATCGAGACGACGGTCGCGCGCTGGTCGGCGACCTTCGCGCTCGGAGCGGCGGCGGCGCGCAGCTGGTCGGCCGTGAAGCGGCCGCTCTCGGCGGGAAGGCCGAGCGTCACCAGGCCCGCGTGCACCGCCGGGCCGCCGTACTCGTAGACGAGGACGTGCGCATGCTCGTGGGCGATCAGCACGTCGCCGGGTCGGCTGTGGAGCTTGAGCGCGATCTGGTTCGCCATCGTCGCGGTCGGGAGGAAGACCGCTGCCTCGTGGCCGAGGAGCGCCGCGACGCGCTCCTCGAGCGCCCGCACGGACGGATCCTCGCGCCGCTGCTCGTCGCCGACCGCCGCCGCGGCGATCGCGGCGCGCATCCCCGGTGTGGGCCGGGTCGCCGTGTCGGAGCGCAGGTCGATCACGCTCGGGACGCTACCCGCGCGAGCCCGTCCCCGAGGAGCGATCCAGCGGCAGCGCCGCCGGTACCCTCGACTGGTGGACGTCGATCTCCTCGAGGCGACGCTCGCCGCGCGCGGCGAGCCGGCCTTCCGCGCCCGGCAGGCGTGGGAGTGGGCTGCGCGTGGCACGACCGGCTACGCGGCGATGACGAACCTCCCCCTCCCGCTGCGTGAGGCGCTGGCAAGCGACGTCCCGTTCTCCACGCTGACGGTCGAGGCCGAGCAGATCGCCCGCGACGGCACGGTCAAGACGCTCTTCCGCACCGCGGACGGGCATCCGGTCGAGGCGGTGCTGATGCGCTACCGGGACGGGCGCCGCTCGATCTGCGTCTCGTCGCAGTCGGGCTGCCCGCTGACGTGCACGTTCTGCGCCACGGGCCGCATGGCCTTCGGTCGGAACCTGACCGCCTGGGAGATCCTCGACCAGGTGCTCCACTACCGGCGCCTGGAGCCCGTCGACCACCTCGTGTTCATGGGGATGGGTGAGCCGTTGACGAACCTCGACGGCGTGCTCACCGCAGCGCGGCGTCTCCCGGATGTGGGCATCACGCACCGGCGGACGACGATCTCGACCGTGGGGTGGATCCCGGGGCTCGAGCGGTTCGTCGAGGAGGTCACGGAGCCGATCCGGCTCGCGCTGTCGCTCCACGCCGCCGATCCGACGCTGCGCAGCGCGCTGATGCCGGTCAACGACCGCTACCCGCTCCCTGACGTGCTCGCGCTCTGTCGCGAGCACCACGCGCGGACGAACCGCCGGGTGTACGTCGAGGTCGTGATGCTGGCCGGGGTGAACGACAGCCCCGCCCAGGCGCGCGAGCTCGCCCACCTCCTCGGACGAGCCGCTTTCAAGGTCAACCTGATCCCCTACAACCCCACGGGGAACGTGCATGCCGGGCGTCCGCTCGTGGGCTCGTCGCGCGACGCGATCGCCGCCTTCAAGCACGAGCTCGACCGGGCCCGCGTCCCCGCCACCGTGCGCCTCACGCGCGGGCGCGACATCGCGGCGGCGTGTGGACAGCTCGCCACGGAGCCCCGCCCGCGCGCGCCGCGGGACGCCGTCCCCACGAGCTGAGCGGGCTGCGGAGCGTGCTCAGTCGGCGATCGTGGCGTGCCGGCGGACGAGCTGCCAGCGCCCGTCCCGGCGCGTCCAGATGTCGGTGACGTTCATGCGGTGGCTCAGGTCGCGCCCCTCCAGGCGCGCCGCCTGCGTGTAGCGGGAGACGAGCACGGCCGTGTCGCCGTAGACCTCGGGGTCGATCTCCTCGTAGGTGAAGTCCTCGATCTCGTATGGCCCGGCGGCGGCCTCGAGGAACGCCTCCCGGTCGAGCTGGCCCGCGGCGCCCTGCAGCGTGAACTCCGCCGCGAGCAGGCGCTCCAGCGTGTCGACGTCGTGCTCCTGCACAGCGCGCACGACCTCGCGCGACAGGTCGACGAGCTCCAGCGCGATCCTGGCCGTCATCGTCCGCTCCCCTCGTCGCTCATGCCGTGACCGCCGACGTGCTCTCGTCGAACGCGAAGCGCACGACCGGTTCCTTCGCCGCCTTGACCTCGTCGAGCCGGCGCACCGGTCGGGTGCGCGGTGCCGCGTGGAGGCTCTCCGGGTCGCTCGCCGCCAGCTCCGCGATCTCCCGCATCGCGACGACGAACTCGTCCAGCCGCTCCTTCGTCTCGGTCTCGGTCGGCTCGATCATCAGCGCCTCCGGCACGACGAGCGGGAAGTAGACCGTCGGCGGGTGGATGCCACGGTCCATCAGGGCCTTCGCGACGTCGAGCGCCGTCACGCCGTGCTCCTTCTTCAGCCGCCTGGCCGACAGGACGAACTCGTGCATGCACAGCCGGTCGTAGGGCAGCTCGTAGACGTCCTTCAGCCGGGCGAGCACGTAGTTCGCGTTGATCACGGCCGCCTCGGACATCTCGCGCAGGGCCGGGCCGTAGGCGCGCATGAAGGCGTACGAGCGGACGAACACCCCGAACGGCCCCGCGTAGCCGCGGACGCGGCCGATGGACTTCGGTCGGTCGTGGTCGAGCCGGTACGTCTCGCCCTCGCGCACGACGAGCGGCGCGGGCAGGAACGGCTCGATCGTCTCGTGCACCGCCACGGGCCCCGCCCCGGGCCCACCGCCGCCGTGCGGCTGCGAGAAGGTCTTGTGCAGGTTGTAGTGGACGATGTCGAAGCCCATGTCGCCGGGCCGCGAGCGACCGACGACGGCGTTGAGGTTCGCGCCGTCGTAGTAGAGGAGCGCGCCGCGCGAGTGGAAGATCTCGGCCACCTCCGCGATGCCCTCGTCGAACAGCCCGAGGGTCGAGGGGTTGGTGAGCATCAGCCCGGCGGTGCGCTCGTCGACCTTCGCCCGGAGGTCGTCGAGGTCGAGGTTGCCGCGCTCCGTCGTCGCGACCTTCGCCAGCTCGAAGCCCGCCATCGTCACGCTCGCCGGGTTCGTCCCGTGGGCCGTGTCCGCGGTGACGATCACGCGGCGGTCGTGCTCGCCGCGGTCGTCGAAGTACGCGCGCATCAGCATCAGCCCGGTGAGCTCCCCCTGCGACCCGGCCGCCGGCTGGATCGTCACGCCAGGGAGCCCCGCGATCTCGGCGAGGATCTGCTGTAGGCGCCACATCAGCTCGAGCGCGCCCTGAGCGCCCTCGTCCACCTGGAGCGGGTGCAGGTCGCGGAAGCCGGGGATGCCGACGACGCGCTCGTTGACCCGCGGGTTGTGCTTCATCGTGCAGCTGCCGAGCGGGTAGAAGCCGGTGTCGACGCCGAAGGTGCGGTCGGCGAGCGCGGTGAAATGGCGCACGAGCTCGTTCTCGGGCACCTCGGGCAGGCGCGGCGGGCTCGAGCGGCGCAGCCCGGCGGGAACCTCCGGCACCGGCAGGTCGGGCGTCGGCACCTTCCCGGCCCGGCGACCCGGCCTGGACTTCTCGAAGATGAGCTCCATCAGCGCGTCACCTCCTCGAGCACCTCGGCGAGGCGGTCGACGTCGGCCGTCGTGCGCTTCTCGGTCAACGCGACGAGCAGCACGTCGTCCATGCCCTCGTAGTCTCGGCCGAGCGGGTAGCCCGGATGGACGCCGTGCTCCCGCGCGCGACGGACGACCTCCGTCGCGGGGAGCGGCGTGCGGAACGCGGTCTCCTTGAAGACCTGGCGGTCGAACGCGAGCGGCAGGTGCACCCGCTCCTGCGCGTACGCCGTCAGGGCCATGCACGTCTCCCCCAGCTCGCGCAGCCCTGTCGGGCCGAGCCAGCAGAGCGTGATCAGACCGCCGAGCGCGAGCAGCGTCTGGTTCGTCGTCATGTTCGACGTCGCCTTCTCGCGACGGATGTGCTGCTCCCGGGTCTGGAGGGTGAGCACGAAGCCGCGCTCGCCCTCGAGGTCGGTCGTCTCCCCGACGATGCGCCCCGGCATCCGTCGGATGAACTCCTCCTTCGCCGCGAGGAACCCGTAGTGCGGCCCGCCGTAGCTCTGGTAGCAGCCGATCGACTGCCCCTCGCCGATCGCCATCGCGCAGCCGTAGGCACCGGGCGCCTCCAGCACGCCGAGCGACGAGGGGTCGACGTGCGCCACGGGGAGCGCGCCGCCGTCGGCCGCCGCCGCTGCGAGGTTCGGGGCGGGCTCGAGGCAGCCGAAGACGTTCGGCTGCGGGAAGATCGCGATCGCGGCCCCGTCCGCCGCCTCGGCGAACCGCGCAGGATCGGTCGTGCCGCCGTCGTGCGGCACCTCCACGACGTCCATCCCGAAGCCGGGCGCGTAGGTCTTCACGACCTGCCGCGCCATCGGGTGCAGCGTCTCGGTCATCACGATCCGCGTCCGCCCCGTGTGCGCCTTGGCGATGAAGCACGCGTCGGCCGCCACCGTCGCGCCGTCGTAGCCCGAGGCGTTCGAGACGTCCATCCCGGTGAGCTCGCAGATCACGGTCTGGTACTCGAAGATCGCCTGCAGGATGCCCTGGCTCATCTCCGGCTGGTAGGGCGTGTAGGCGGTGAGGAGCTCGCCGCGTCCCAGGAACGTGTCCACGATCGCGGGCACGTAGTGGTCGTAGATCCCCATCCCCAGGAACGACAGCTCGCGCGACGTGTCGGCGTTGCGCCCGGCGAGCTCCTCCAGGTGCCGGACGATCTCCGCCTCGGCGAGCGCCGGGGGCACGTCCAGCTCGCGCTCGAAGCGCACCTCGGCCGGGATCTGCGCGAAGAGGTCGTCGACCGAGTCGACGCCGATCGCCGCGAGCATCGCGTCGCGGTCGGCGTCGGTCAGCCCGAGGTATCCCGCGCTCACTGCTCCGCCACGGTCGCCCGGTAGGCGTCGACGTCGAGCAGCGCGTCGACCTCGGCCGGGTCGGACAGCCGGATGCGGACGAGCCAGCCCTCGCCGTACGGATCCTCGTTCACGACCTCGGGCTCGTCGACCGCACGCTCGTTGACGGCGAGGATCTCGCCCGACAGCGGGGCGATCACGTCCGAGACGGCCTTGACCGACTCGACCTCGCCGTAGCTCTGGTCCTTCGTCGTGCTCGACCCGACCGCGGGCGCCTCGTAGTGCACGAGCTCGCCGAGGGCGTCCTGCGCGAACCAGGTGATCCCGAGCACGGCCTCGTCGCCCTCGATGCGGGCCCAGTCGTGCTCGGGGTGGTACAGCAGACCGTCGGGGTAGCTCTCCTCCGCTGCCATGCTCTATGTCTCCTTCCGGTAGATCGGCTTCGCGACGACGCGGGCCCTCCGCGATCGCCCTCGCACGTCGACGACGAGCTCGGTGCAGGGCTGCGCGGACGCGGCGGGGACGTAGCCCAGTCCGATGCCGACGTCGAGCGAGGGCGAGTGAGTGCCCGAGGTGACCTCGCCGCCGCCCTCGATCGCCATGCCGCCGCGCGGGATCGCCTTCTCCTCCATCACGAAGGCGACGAGCCGACGTGCCGGGCCCTCCGCCTTCACCCGCCGCAGCGCCTCGACGCCGGTGAACTCCGTGTCGAGCGCGCAGACCCAGCCGAGGCCGGCCGAGAGCGCGTCCGTCTCCTGCGTGATGTCGTTGCCGTGCAGCGGGTAGCAGACCTCCAGGCGCAGGGTGTCGCGCGCACCGAGCCCGCAGGGCACGGCGCCGCGCGCCACGACGGCGTCCCAGAGCGCCGCAGCGTCCTCGGCCGGGCAGAGGAGCTCGACGCCGCGCTCGCCGGTGTAGCCGGTCCGGCACACCATCACCTCGACCCCGTCGAGCTCGGCCATCTCGTGCGTGAACGCCGGAGCCGCGCCGAGCCCCAGCGTCTCGATCGAGACCGGCCCCTGCACCGCGAGGAGCGCGTACTCGTCGGACGCGTCGCGCACCTCCGACCCGCGCACCTCCCGCTCCTTCAGCCAGGCGAACGCGGCCTCGCGGTTGCCGGCGTTGACGACGAGGAGGTAGTGCGACGCGGCGATCCGGTACGCGATCAGGTCGTCGACGATCCCGCCCTGCTCGTTCGTGAGGAGCGTGTACTGCGCCTCGCCGTCGCGCAGCCGGTCGAGGTCGTTCGAGAGCGTCGACTGGAGCAGCGCGGCCGCGCTCGGCCCCTCCACGTGGAGCTGCCCCATGTGCGACACGTCGAAGACCCCCACGCGCTGCCGCACCGCATGGTGCTCGGGGATCACCCCTGCGTACTGCACCGGCATCTCCCACCCGGCGAAGGGAACCATCCGCGCGCCGGCAGCGACGTGTCGGTCGTAGAGCGGCGTCCGACGGAGGATCGCATCCACGAGGACCGACAATAGCGCCACGCGCCGCAGGCGGGCTCTCCTTGCCCGCGCAGCGGGCAAGGAGCACCTGGCTAGTCCTCCTGCAGGAAGCTCGGGATCTCGATGTCCGCGGTCGCCGGCGCCTCGAAGCGCGGCACGACGCTCTCGCTCGCGCCACCGCCCGCGACCGCGGCAGCGGGCTCGAGTCGGCGCCGGCGCGGACGCCCGCCGAAGCCCGTCGCGATCACGGTCACCCGGATGTCGTCGGTCATGCTCTCGTCGATCACGGCACCGAAGATGACGTTCGCGTTCGGATCGGCGTGCCCGGTCACGACCTCGGCTGCCTCGTTCACCTCGAAGAGGCCGATGTCGGCGGGACCTGTGATGCTGAGCAGGACGCCGGTCGCCCCGTCGAGGGTCGTCTCGAGCAGCGGCGACGAGACGGCGGCGCTGGCGGCGGCCGCCGCGCGACCCTCCCCACGCGCGGTGCCGATGCCCATCAGCGCCGAGCCCGCGTCGCGCATGATCGTCCGCACGTCCGCGAAGTCGAGGTTGACGAGGCCGGGCACGGTGATCAGGTCGGTGATCCCCTGCACGCCCTGCCGCAGGATGTCGTCGGCCATCTTGAACGCGTCGGTCAGCGGCGTCGTGCGCTCGACGACCTGCAGCAGCCGGTCGTTCTCGATCACGATCAGCGTGTCGACCCGGTCACGGAGCGTCTGGATCCCGGCGTCGGCCTGCGCGGCGCGCAGGTGGCCCTCGAACCCGAACGGCTTGGTGACGACGCCGACGGTCAGCGCCTCGAGCTCGCGCCCCAGCTCGGCGACCACCGGGGCCGCGCCCGTGCCGGTGCCGCCGCCCTCGCCGGCGGTCACGAAGATCATGTCCGCGCCCTTGAGCGCCTCCTTCAGCTCGTCCCGGCTCTCCTGCGCGGCGGCGAGCCCCACGGCGGGGTCGGCGCCGGCCCCGAGGCCTCGCGTCACCTTCGAGCCGATGTGGATCTTCACGTCTGCGTCCGTGTCGAGCAGCGCCTGCGCGTCCGTGTTGACCGCGATGAACTCGACCCCGGTCAGCCCGGACTCGACCATGCGGTTGACGGCGTTCGTCCCGCCGCCGCCGACGCCGACGACCTTGATCACTGCGAGGTAGTTGCCGGATTGCGTGCTCATCTCTCGACCTGCCTGAGGGTCAAGCTCTCATCGAGCCGGTGGGTGGACTGGAAGCCTCGTTCGAGCCTGGTTCGAAGCCAGGGTACGAACTCCTTGTCGGCGCTGTCAACGAAACCCTCAAGGGGTGATCGAGGCTGAACCCTCTCCCTCTACCTGAGAGTCGAGGCTCCGGGTTCCGGCAAGCTCTGGGTTCCGGCGACCGGCCGCTCCGGAACGCTGACGTCCACGTACGTCGTGCCCGGCTGGACGAGCGGGAGCACGCGCGCTGCGACCGCGAGCTTGAGGACGGCGTCGTCGGGTGAGCCGAGCCGCAGCTCGAGCCCCGAGCGAAGTCGGAGCCGAAGCGACTGCTCCTGGATCGTGACCGACGTGATGCGGGCGGGGAAGGGCGTGCCGGCGAGCGGCGCGACCGCGCGCACCGCGGTGTCGAGCTCGCCCGTGACCGTCTCGCCGGGCACGAGCCGGGTGGACTTCGGCACCCAGATCCGCGGCAGCTCCGGGCGCGCGCCTCGGTCGACGCGAGCGATCACGCGACCACGCGCCGAGACGAGCAGCGCCCCGGCGCCATGGCGGACGAGCGCCGCGGGTCGCTCGGGCACGACCGACACGCGGAGGGTGTGAGGGTACGCGCGGTCGAGCTCGGCCGCCGCCACGGTGGGCAGGGACTCGATCGCCCGCCGCGCCTCGTCCGCGTCGAGCGCCACGAGGCTCTCGCCGCGCGCCGTGCGCAGGGTGTGCTCGACCTGCTGGGCGACGTACCCCGGCGCGCCCTCGACGGCGATCGTCCGCACCGCGAACAGGCTCGTCTCGCGCGCGACCAGCCAGGCGAGCATCGCGCCCGCCAGGATCGCGAACGCGGTCAGGAGCGAGCGGCCCGAGGGGACGAACCGCACGAGGTCGAGGCGATCGCCACGAGCCGGACGCGGGAACGGGACGACGACACTCGCGTTGCGCGCCCGCGGGCGCTGCCCCGTGTCGGCTCGTCCCCCTGTGGCCACCCGGTGGGATTCGCCAGCCCTCCGTCGTCTCCTGCGGAGACGACGGAGGGCTAGGACGGCGGCAGGGCGATCTCGCCGAGGAGCTCGACCTCGTGCTCGAGCTCGACGCCGAACTGCTCACGCGCCCGGCGTCGCGCCTCGGCCATCAGCGCCAGGCAGTCCGCCGTGGTGGCTCCGCCGGCGTTCTCGATGAAGTTCGCGTGCTGCTCGGAGATGAGCGCGCCCCCGACCCGATGCCCCTTCAGCCCGCAGAGCTCGAGCAGCCTGCCCGCACCGAGCTCGCCCGACGGGTTCTTGAACACCGAGCCGAAGGTGCGCTTCGTCGTCGGCTGGGTCGCCTTGCGCCGGGCGACGAGCTCCGAGACGAGCGCCTTGACCACTGCGGGGTCGCGCCGGACGAGGCGGTACTCGACCCGCGCGACGACCTGCCCATGGCGGAGCTCGGAGTGCCGGTACGACAGGCCGAGCTCGGCGGGGCTCAGCCAGCTCGCCCCGTCCTCGGTCACCACGAGCGCACGCTCCAGGATCGACGCCCAGTCGCTGCCGTACGCGCCGGCGTTCATCCACACGCCGCCCCCTGCCGTCCCGGGGATCGCGCACGCGAACTCGAGCCCCCCGAGCCCGGCCCGACGGGCCGCGTGCAGGCACACCGCGTTGGCGGCTCCGCCGCCGGCTTCGAGCAGCGTCCCCTCCACACGCACGGCCGCGAGCTCCCCCTCGAGGTGCAGCACCAGGCGGTCGACGCCGGCGTCCGCCACGAGCAGGTTCGACCCGTTTCCGACGACGGCCACCCCGAGCCCCCGGCGCGACGCCTCGCGGAGCGCCGCCTCCAGCTCGACCAGCGTCCGCGGGCGCGCGAGCAGCCGCGCGGGGCCGCCCGTCCCGATCGTCGTGAGCCGCGCGAGCGCGACGTGCTCCTCGAGCGCCAGCGTCACGAGCACAGCCCCGCGACGATCGCCCTCGCGATCCGCCACGGCTCCCCCACGCCGAGGGTCACGACGACGTCCCCCGGTCGGACGACGTGCAAGGCGAGCCTGGCGGCGTCCTCGAGGGTCGGCGCCCAGAGGCGGCGGACGGGATCCGGCACGGCGTTCAGCACCCAGCGGCCGGTGGCGCCGTCCCGCGGTGCGTCGCGCGCGCCCGTCACCTCGGTCACGATCGCGACGTCGGCGAGCCCGAGCGCTGCCCCCAGCTCGCGGTGGAGCTGACGCGTGCGCTCGTACACGTGCGGCTGGTAGACGGCGACGAGCTTGCCGGGTGTCCGCGCGCGTGCGGTTCGAAGCGTGGCTCGGAGCTCGGTCGGGTTGTGCCCGTAGTCGTCGTAGACGGCGACGCCGCCTGCCTCGCCGACGAGCTCGAACCGCCGCTGGGCGCCACCGAAGCGGGTGAGCGCCTCGAGCGCGGCCGCGCGCTCGACCCCCGCGTGCTCGAGCGCACCCAGCGCCGCTGCAGCGTTGACCCGGTTGTGATCGCCGGGGACGGCGAGCTCGGCGTCGAGCGGCTCGAGCTCCCAGGCAAGCACACGGACGGGCACGTCGGACAGCCAGGCCTCGAAGGCGTCGCGGAGCTCCGCCTCCGACCCGTACGAAGCATGGTGATCGAGCTCGATGTTCGTCACGACGGCGATCCTCGGTCGGAGCTCGAACAGCGAGCGATCGGACTCGTCGCCCTCGACCACGAGCCAGCCCGTCCCGATGCCGGCGTTGCCGCCGAGCTGGGGGATCACGCCGCCGATCACCCACGAGGGGTCCTGCCCCGTCTCACGGAGGGTGAAGGCGATCATCCCGGCGGTGGTCGTCTTGCCGTGCGCGCCCGCGACGACGATCGAGGGATGCGCGGCGACCAGCTCCGCGAGGAAGGCGGCGCGCGGCGTGCCGTCGATCCGGTGCGCATGGGCGGTCGAGAGGATCACCTCCCACCCCTCGGGCGGGCGAGGCTCGCCGCCGAGGTCGATCGTGACGCCGTCGAGCGTCTCCATGAAGATCGTCTCTCGCACGTCCCAGCCGCGCACCTCGGCCCCCCAGGCGCGGGCGACGTTCGCGTAGGCGGACAGGCCCGAGCCGCCGATCCCCACGAAGTACAGCCGCCGCCCCCGTAGGGGCCGGGCTTGCCCGGCCCGCGACCCGCCGATCACATCGCTCATGAGCGACCCTTCGCCAGCGCGACGAGGCCGTCGGCGACGCGCTCCGCGGCGTCGGGGCGCGCGAGCGCGAGCATCGCCGCGCGCATCCGCGCGAGTCGCTCCGGGTCGGCGAGCAGCTCCGCGACGAGCGCGGGGACGCGGTCGACCTCGCCGTCGGGGACGACGACCGCTCCGCCACCCCGTTCGAAGTAGCGCGCGTTGAGCGTCTGGTGGTCGGCGGTGGCGTGCGGGTACGGGACGAGCACGGCGGGCGTCCCGGCTGCGGCGAGCTCCCAGACGGTGCCGCCCGCGCGCGACACGGCGATGTCCGCAGCCGCCAGGGCCGCTCCGAAGTGGTCGGTCTGCGGCACGAGGACGTAGTCGTCCCGCTGCACGCGGTCGCGCAGGCTGCCGAAGTCGCGCTCCCCCGAGATGTGGAGGACCGCAGGTCCCGACGCGCTCCAGGCGCTCGTCGCGAGCTCGTTCAGCGAGCGGGCGCCAGCGAGCGCGCCGAACACGGCCACGACGGGTCCGTGCTCGGGAAGGCCGAATCTGCGCCGACCCTCCTCGCGCGTCGCGCCGCGGTGGGCGGACGGGATCGGCCGTCCGACCACCTCGTACTTCGGCGCACGTCGCCCCTCGATCTCGTAGGCGAGGAAGACGCGACGCGCGAGCGGCGCGGCGAGTCGGTTGGCCAGGCCGAGGTGCGCGTCGGCCTCGGTGAGCACGGCGGGGATGCGAAGCAGCCGGGCGGCGAGCACCATCGGGCCCGCGACGTAGCCGCCGCCTCCGAGCACCACGTCGGGCCGTCGTCGTCGGAGGATCGCTGCGCAGGCGAACGGGGCGCGCAGCGCCTGCCACACGGCGCGCGCCATCGCCACTCCGGGACGGCGCGGGATCCCCGACACCGCGAAGGTGTCGAGCTCGAAGCCCGCCTCAGGAACCAGCCGCGACTCGACGCGGTCGGGCGT
>CAZUVW010000058.1:8830-14673 GCA_964623875.1 uncultured Gaiellales bacterium | reverse complement strand
GTGATCCGCTCCTTGGCGGGGAGCAGGTCGAGCTGGTCCTCGTCGCGCAGCCGCCGCAGCTCGTGCAGGTACGTGATCCGGTCGGCGATCGTCCGCCAGTTGGTGAGCAGTCCGCCGAGCCACCGGTGCGAGACGTGCGGCATGCCGACGCGCTCTGCCTCGCCCGAGATCGCGTCCTGCGCCTGCTTCTTGGTGCCGACGAACAGGATCGTGCCGCCGCGCTCGGACACGTTGCGGGCGAAGTCGTGGGCCTCCTGCAGCAGCGCCTGCGTCTGCTGGAGGTCGATGATGTAGATCCCGCCGCGCTCGTCGAAGATGAAGCGCTTCATCTTCGGGTTCCAGCGGCGTGTCTGGTGGCCGAAGTGCACACCGGCCTCCAGCAGCTCCTTCATGGAGACGACAGCCATCGTGAAGATCCTTTCGAGGTTGGGAAGCGGTACGCCGGCGGCCCCGAACGGAGCCGGGCTCGAGGGCCACGGCACCGCCGTCCGAGGTGGCCCGCCGGGGAGACGGGTCACGGAACGCCAGGGATCCTAGCGGCTGCGGGCCCGCTCGAGCGCGTCCGCGAGGTCGGGCGGCAGCGGCGACGAGAGCGAGAGCTCCTCCCCGGTGAGGGGATGGCGGAACGAGAGCCGGTGCGCGTGGAGGAACTGCCGTGCGAGCCCCAGGTCGCCGGCGACGCCGTAGACGGGGTCGCCGGCGACCGGCAGGTCGATCGCCTGCAGATGCACGCGGATCTGGTGCGTCCGTCCGGTCTCGAGCCGCACCTCGAGCAACGCGCGCCCCGGCAGCAGCTCGACGACCTCGAACCACGTCACCGCCTCGCGCGGCGTGTCGGTGTCGAGCGAGTGGCGCGCGGCATCGGTGCGATCGCGGCCGATCGGGGCGTCGATCCGGCCGCTGCGCGAGCGCGGCTCGCCGACGACGAGGGCGAGGTACCGCCGATCGACCTCCCGCTCGCGGATCATGCGCTGCAGCCGGCGGTGAGCGCGCTCCGAGCGCGCCACCAGGAGCAGCCCCGACGTATCGCGGTCGAGGCGGTGGACGATGCCCGGTCGGTCGCTCTCCCCGCCTCGGGCACCGAGCGCGGCGACCCCGTGGGCGACGGTTCCCGAGACGTGCCCTCCCGCCGGGTGCGTCACCACTCCAGCGGGCTTGTCGACCACGAGCAGATGCTCGTCGGCGTGCACGACCGTCAGGCCGACGTCCTCCGGCTCGATCGTCAGCGGTGGCGGCAGGTCGATCGCGACCTCCTCGCCGCCCTCGAGCCGGTGGCTCTTCGGGCGAGCGACGCCGTCCACGAGCACGCGCCCCTCGCCGATCAGGCGCTCGGCGGCGGCGCGACTGCCGACGACCTCCAGGGCGCCGACCCAGGCGTCGAGCCGGAGTCCGGCTCCCTCGTCAGTGACGCGACAGCGGTGCTGCGCCAACGCGCGGGCTCGACCGGTCGGCGGCGACGAACGACACGAACAGGAGCACGACCCCGGCCACGATGAACGTGTCCGCGAGGTTGAAGGCGGGCCAGTAGTCGAGGTCGAGGAAGTCCGTCACGTAGCCGAGCCGGACGCGGTCGACGAAGTTGGAGAGGCTGCCGCCGAGGAGCAGCCCGAGCGAGACCGGCAGCAGCGGATGGCGCCGGCCGGAGTGCGCGAAGAACCACAGCATCGCGACGACCGCGACGGCGGTCAGCGCTGCGACGATCGCCGTCGAGTTCGCGAACAGGCCGAAGGCGATCCCCGTGTTGCGCACGTGGTGGAGCGAGAACGGCCCGACGAGCTCGATCTGCTGGCCGAGCCCCAGCTCCTCCACGACGAGCCGCTTGGTGAGCTGATCGGCCACGATCGCGGTCGTCGCGACGACGCCGAGCGCCACCCACTGCGCGACCCCCGCCCCGAGCGAGCGTGACGCGCCGGCGACGGGCTGGAGCGCGTTCGTGGAGTGGCCGACCCTGACGTCGAGCGACCGCGTGGGAGCGTCGCTAGGCGCCGGTTCGCTCACGCCGCTCCTCGTCTCGCTTGCAGGCGACGCACAGCGTGGCGTACGGAACCGCGTCGAGACGCTCCTCGGGGATGCCGTCGCCGCAGACGGTGCAGCGGCCGTACGTCCCCTGGGCGATTCGCTCGAGGGCCGAGTCGATCGCATGGACGATCGCCACGGCGTTCCCCTCCAGGGTCTCGTCGAGCTCGCGGTCGACCATGTCGGTCGCGTGGTCGGCCATGTGCTGGTCGCCCGACGCGGAGTTCAGCTCGCCCTCCTGGTGGTCGCCCTCGACGAGGTCGTGGGCTGCCGTCAGGAGGCGCTCGCGCAGCGCGCGCAGCTCGTCCTGCCGCATCCCCAGGTCGATGCTCATGACCCCTCCTTCCCGGCGACGGTCAGACGCCGCTCTGCCTCATCCAGACTGATCCCCGTGAGCTCGACGACCTTGTCGCGACCCGTCCGGCCGCTCACGATGCGGACCGCGGGGCGCTCCACGGCCAGCTCCTCTGCGAGCAGCGCGACGACGGCGTCGTTGGCGCGCCCCGCCTCGGGCGGAGCCGCCACGCGCACCTTCCACGCCTCGCCGTGCCGGCCGACCACCGCCGAGCGACGGGCGCCGGGCGCGACGCGCAGCCTGAGTCGGATCTTGGGGGTGCTCACACCCCAAGGATAGTCCGGTCAGCCGGCGAGCTTGTGGACTCCCGACTCGGGGCTCTCGACGACGGTCGGCGGGAGCGGACGCGCGGCGTGCTCTGCGGTCTCCTCGTCCCAGGTGCTCTCGACGACGTCGAGCGCGCTGCGGAGGATGGCCTGGACGCGTCGTGCGTCACCCGCGAGGCGCTCCTTCTCGCTGATCGCGTCGCGCAGGATCCGCCGGGACTCGGCGTTCGCCTCGGAGACGATCACGTCGGCCTCGCGCCGTGCCTGCTCCTTGAGGTCCTGCGCCGCGCGCTCGGCCGAGACGAGCGTCGAGCGCAGCAGGCTCTCCAGCTCGACGTGGCGCGCCAGCTCCGTCTCGAGCGCCTCGACGCGCTCCGCCAGCTCGGAGCGCTCGCGCCAGACGGCCTCGAAGCTGTCGGCGACGTCGTCCATCGCCTTGCGCACCGTCGAGCGGCGGTAGCCGAACAGGCCCCGCCTCAGCTCGAGGTGCCGCACTTCAACGGGTGTCAGGGACATCTCCGTGCTCCTTCCGTCAGAGGACCGCCCCGATGAGGGCGTTGACGAGCCGCGCACCCACCGTGAGCGTGATGATGGCGACGATCGGGGACAGGTCGAGGGGCCCGAGCGGCGGGATCACCCGCCGGAACAGGCGGAGGTACGGCTCGCAGACCTCGTAGAGGAACCGCCGCACGCCCTCGAGCGGCCCGGAGACGCTCGGCGGCAGCCACGACATGAGGATGTAGACGAGGATCAGGAGCACGTACACGCCGGCGAACACGGACACGAAGTCCTGAGCCGTCGACGCAGCGTCGGCGAGCAGCACGGGTCGGAGGACACCATCGCCCACGGGGACGTCGTTCGCCGCTCCCGGCGGCTCTCCTACGCCTGGTTGAAGAACCCGCCACGGTCGAGCGCACGCGCCCGCTCCTCGGCGGAGACCTCGACGTTGCGCGGAGTGAGCAGGAAGACGCGATCCGCGACGCGCTGCATGCTCCCGTCCAGCGCGTAGGTGAGCCCGCTCGCGAAGTCGATCAACCGCTTCGACAGCTCCGAGTCCGCGCTCTGCAGGTTGAGGATCACGGGCACGGAGTCCTTGAACTTGTCGGCGATCTGCTGGGCGTCGTTGAAGCTGCGCGGCAGCACGAGGTGCACCCGCACCTGCGAGGCCCCGCCGTCCACCCCGCGCAGACGTCCACGACGCGCGTGCGAACCGCCGCCCGCGGCCGAGGACGACGGGCTCGTCGCCACGACCCCTGCCTCCTCGGACGCGCTCTCGTCCGACCAGTCCGGCTCGCTGCGGGGCAGGCGTCGGACGTTGTGCCGGTCGCGCCGCCGCGACTCGCGCTGCGTCTCCTCCCGCGTGACCACCTCGTCCTCGTCCCAGTCGTCCTCCTCGGCGATGCCGAAGTAGACGAGCGTGCGACTCCACATCTCACCCAGGCCCATGACGCGTGGATCCTAGCGCCGCGGTGGGACGGCGACGGCAGTCGGGCCGCGCAGCGCTCAGCTCCAGAGCGCCGAGCCGATGCGCACGAGGGTCGCGCCCTCCTCGACGGCGACGCGCCAGTCCTGCGACGTCCCCATCGACAGCTCCGGCAGCCCGTGCTCGGCGGCCAGCTCGCGGAGCCGCGCGAACCAGGGTCGCGACGCCTCGGGGTCCTCGGTGAGCGGCGGCATCGTCATCAGACCGCGGAGCCCCGGATGACGCTCGACCCAGGCTCCGACCTCGTCGGGGGCGACGCCCCCCTTCGTGGGCTCGCCGGAGAGGTTCACCTCCAGCAGCCACGGCACCGTCAGGCGCCGGGCGGTGGAGTCGGTCTCGACGGCGTGCACGAGCTCGCAGACGCGGTCGACCGCCTTCGCCTTGTTGGACTGGAGGTGTCCGATGAAGTGCCAGCGGAACGCGTCGCCGTAGACGGCGTGCTTCGCGAGCAGGTCCTGTGCCCGGTTCTCCCCCACCACCCGCACCCCGGCCTCGACGAGGACCGACATCTCCTCGAGCGGGACGTACTTCGTCGCGGCCACCACGGTCACGCTCGGGCCTGCTGTCGCGCAGGTCTCCGCGTAGCGTGCACGAACGGTGTCGACGTTCACGGGCGCACCTCCTCGAGCAGAGCCAACAGCGTGTCACGGCGGTTGAGCGACGGCTCGTCCACGACCCGGTCGAGCAGCGCGTGCAGGACGTCCCCGACCGCAGGGCCACGAGGCACACCCGCTGCGAGCACGTCGTCGCCCGTGACCGCGAGATCGGTCACCCGATGCGGGTCGGCGGCGTGCGTCTCCAGCTCTCGTGCCAGACGCGCCGCCGCGACGAGCTCCGCACCGTCGATCCCGTTCGCCCGCAGGTCGGCGCGCTTGTGGGCGGCGAGGTCCTTCGCCACCTCGTCGCCGTGGTCTGCGAGGAAGCGTCGGGTCGCCCGGCCCCCGTCGTCGGGGCCGACCCACGGGTCGAGCCGGAAGTCGTGGCCCGCGACGATCGCGCGCACTCGTCGCCGGAACGCCGTCGGGTAGCGGAGCCGCGTCAGGATCCGGTGCGCGACCCGGGCGGAGAGCGCGGCGTGCGGGAGGCCGTCGCGCTCGGCAGCGGGCTGCTCGAGGTCGTGGAGGAGCGCCGCCACGCGCACCGCGAGCTCCTCGCCCGCCGACGCCGTCTCGGCCACGACCTGGATCAGGTGCTCGTCGAGGGTCACGGGCTGCCGCGCCGAGATCGGGTGGTAGCCGATCGCCGGCTCGATCTCCGGGAGGATCGCGACGAGCGCGCCCGTGTCGCGTGCCAGGCGCAGCGCAGTCGCCGGGTCGCGGCCGAGCAGGAGCTTCGACAGCTCGCCGAGCCCGTCCTGCGCGAGCCCGCCACCGATGCGCTCGCCGGAGACGTGGCTCAGGCCGGCGGCGTGCGCTCGCATCTGCGCCAGCGTCTGGTCTGCCAACGTGAACCCGAGCTGGGAGACGAGCCGCAGCCCGCGGAGGATCCGCAGCGGGTCCTCGACGAAGCTGTGGTCGGTCACCGTCCGCAGGCGGCGCGCCTCGAGGTCGCGGAGCCCTCCGAACGGGTCGAGGAGCGAGCCGTCCGCGAGGCGCCGCGCCATGGCGTTGACGGTGAAGTCCCGCCGCGCCATGTCCTGCTCGACGGTGATGGTCGGGTCGGCGACGATCTCGAAGTCGCGGTGTCGCGGCCCCGTGGAGCGCTCGACCCGTGGCGGGGTCAG
>CAZUVW010000058.1:0-8820 GCA_964623875.1 uncultured Gaiellales bacterium | reverse complement strand
CGATGCCTGCGGGGACGAGCTCCCGGAGCTCGCGGTCGGCCGGATGGAGGCGCACCCCGACGAGCTGGCCGTGGACGACCATGTCCTCGACGCGGCCGTGGGGCTCGAGGAGGCTCCTCAGGGTCGCGTGGTCGACGCCCGGGACGAGGAAGTCCTCGTCGGCGTGCGGGATCCCGAGCAGCTCGTCGCGCACCGCTCCTCCGACGACGTACGCGTCGAGGTCGAGCGAGCGCACGAATCGTCGGATCTCGGTCGGCACGAGGTGTTCGTAGCAGAGCGGTTCGTCGTCTGCACCCGGGGCGCGTCGCGACGGGGCGTGAATCCGCTCGCGCGGATTCACGCCTAGAAGGATCTGCCCCGCGTCCCGCGACAGCGGGACCCGGGGATCACACCGGTCTGATCCGCTCCTGCGGATCAGACCCTGGCGCAACAAGCGACGGCCTCGATCTCCACGAGCGCTCCCGACGGCAGGGCGGCCACCTCGAAGGTCGAGCGTGCCGGGGGCCGCTCGCCGACGTGCCGGGCGTAGACCTCGTTCATCGCCGCGAAGTCGCCGAGGTCGCGCAGGAACACCGACGTCTTGACGAGGCCGTCCATGCTGCTCCCCGCCGCCTCGAGGATCGCCGCGAGGTTGCGCATCACCTGCTCGGTCTGCTCCGCGACCCCACCCTCCACGAGCCCTCCGCCCGGGACGAGGCCCAGCTGGCCGGCGACGAACACGAGCTCTCCGACGCGGATCGCCTGGTTGTAGGGCGCGCCCTGGAAGGGGGCAGGCGCCTCGTCGGTGCGGATCACGTGCTTCTCCACTGGTCTCTCCTCCTGCGTCGGGCGCCGGCTCCGGGCCGACACCGGGTCAGCGGCGGGTCAGCGCCGCTACGGCTTCGCCGCGGCGCGGGCGAGGGCCAGCCCGAGCGCGCGGAAGATCGCGGCCAGCACGTGGTCGGTGTCCTCGCCGTCGATCAGGCGCACGTGCAGCGTCAGGCCGGCGGCCTCGGCGAGGGAGCGCAGGAAGCGCGCTGCGAGATCGCTGCCGAGACCGCCGACGCCCGTGAGGTCGACGTTCGAGGCCACGAGCGGCCGACCGGAGCGCTCGAGCACGACCATGGCGAGCGGCTCGTCGGACGGGACGGCGGCCTCCCCGAGCGCTCCCGGCGGGACCAGCGGCACCAGCGCGACGCCGAGCGCCGTGCCTGCGGCGTCGACCTCCGCCTCGGGGTCGTCGGGCTCGATCTCGAGAGCCAGGTCGAACCGACCGCCGCGGGCGAGCTCGCCGAGCAGGTGGTCGAGCACCGGCAGCCCTGTCGCGACGTTGGCAGCGCCGGTGCCGCGGACGATGCGGGCGCCGCTCACAGCTCCCCGCGCTCGATGTGGGCCCCGAGCGCGCGCAGCCGCTCGTCGATGCGCTCGTAGCCGCGGTCGATCTGGCGGATGTTGCCGATCGTCGACCGGCCGTCGGCGCAGAGCGCCGCGATCACCATCGCCATGCCGGCGCGGATGTCGGGGCTCTCCAGGCGCTGCCCGACGAGGCGGGCGGGCCCGGTGACGACCACGCGGTGGGGGTCGCAGAGGATGATGCGCGCGCCCATCGAGACGAGCTTGTCCACGAAGAACAGGCGGCTCTCGAACATCTTCTCGAAGACGAGCACCGTGCCCTCCGTCTGGGTCGCCGCGACCACCGCGATGGAGGTCAGGTCGGCGGGGAAGGCCGGCCAGATGCCGCTCTCGATCTTCGGGATCTGCCCCCCGAGGTCGTCCACCACGCGCAGCTCCTGCCCCGGGCGGACGCGGACCGTCGTCTCCCCCACGTCCAGCTCGATGCCGAGCTTGCGGAAGGCGGGGACGATGGAGATGAGGTCGTCGGGCTCGACGTCCTCGATCAGCAGGTCGCCTCCGGTGACGGCGGCGAGCGCGGCGAAGCTCGCGACCTCGACGTGCTCGGGCCCGATGCGGAACGTGCCGCCCCCGAGCCGCTCGACGCCCTCGATGCGCAGGACGTTGGAGCCGACGCCCGTGATGCGCGCGCCGAGCGCGACGAGGAAGCGGCACAGGTCCTGGATGTGCGGCTCGCACGCGGCATGCCCGACCACGGTCTCGCCACGGGCCAGCACGGCGGCCATCACGGCGTTCTCCGTCCCCATCACCGAGGCCTCGTCGAGGAACAGGCGCTTGCCCACGAGCCCGTCGGTGCGCAGCTCGTAGGCGCCGTTCAGCTCGACCTCGACGCCGAGCTCGGCGAACGCGTGGATGTGCGTGTCGAGGCGCCGTCGCCCGATCACGTCGCCCCCGGGAGGGGGCACCACGGCGCGGCCGAACCGTGCCAGCAGCGGGCCCGCGAGCAGGAAGGACGCGCGGATCTCGCGGCACAGCGCGGGATCGAGACTCGTCTTCGTCACGTCGGCGGTGTCGACGGTGACCTCGTTGGGGCCGGTCCACGACGCCTCGGCGCCGATGTCCACGAGCAGCTCCACCATCGTCTCGACGTCGCGGATCCGCGGGACGTTGGTCAGGGTGACCGGCTCGGACGCGAGCACCGTGGCAGCGAGGATCGGCAGTGCGCCGTTCTTGTTGCCCACCGCGCGGAGCGTCCCCGACAGCGGCCGGCCGCCTTCGATCACGAACGACTGCATGCGGGGCGGTATCGTACCCGGCCGTGGAGGTGACCCGTGACAAGGCGTGGGCGACGCTCACCCGCTACACGAAGGGGGAGTCGCTCCTCCGGCACGCGCTCGCCGTCGAGGCGTCGGTTCGCTTCTATGCACGGCAGCTCGGCGAGGACGAGGAGGCGTGGGGCTGCGCCGCGCTGCTCCACGACTTCGACTACGAGATGCACCCGACGCTCGACCAGCACCCGCAGGACGGGGCGCCGTTGCTGCGCGAGGAGGGATATCCGGAGTGGCTGGTGGAGACGGTGCTCTCGCACGCCGAGCACCTCGAGCTCCCGCGCGACACGCCTCTCATGCGTCACCTCTTCGCCTGCGACGAGCTGTCGGGGTTCGTCCACGCCTGCGGGCTGGTGCGCCCGACCGGTGTGGACGGGCTGGAGCCGAAGTCGGTGCGCAAGAAGCTGAAGCAGCCGTCCTTCGCCGCGGGCGTGCACCGCGACGAGGTCTACGCCGGGGCCGAGCTGATCGGCGTCGAGCTCGACCAGCACATCGCCAACGTGGTCGCCGCGCTGCGACCGATCGCGCGCGAGCTCGGGCTGCGCACCGCGGCCGACGCCTGAGCGCCGCGGCTGCGCCGGCGTCAGTCGACCCAGCGCAGCGCCGGCGCCCGCACACCGACCGGGGCGCCACGCGGGTACGAGGGGATCGAGAGCTCGACCTCCTCCTCACCCGGCTCCCACCCGGGGTCCTGGGAGACCCAGATGTGGCCGCCGACCACGAGCGGCGGCGTGTCGTCGAGCGTCTCGACGCCGATCGACACTGTGTCGCGCCCGGGGGCGTCCCAGAAGACCAGCGTTCGGCACCGGTAGCACCGACCGCGGCTCGCGCCGTGCTCGGAGGTCGCGCGACGGCGCCAGCGGAGCCCCTCGCCCTCGTGCAGCGTGAGGTCGCGCCGGTGCACCGCCGTCGCCGCCCACGGTCGGCCGGCCTCGGCGACGCAGTCGACGCAGTGGCACACGAGCACGTCGCGCAGGGGACCGTCCACGACGTACCGGATCGCGCCGCAGGCGCACCCGCCCTCGCGCGTCACGCCAGGCCCTCCAGCAGGCGATCGACGTCCTCGTCGCTCGTCCACCAGCCGCACGAGACCCGCACCAGACCCGTGCCGGGGATCTCGCGCACGTGCACGTCGCGCTCGTGGAGGGACGCCACGACCGCCGCAGGGTCGCGATCCGGCCGGAAGGACACGATCGTCGCACGAGCCGCCGGCGTGAGGACCTCGTACCGCTCGCCGAGACCCTCACGACAGCGCTCCGCCACTCCCCGGGCATGAGCGAACCACCAGCTCGGGCGCGTCTCGAGCGCGGCCAGCAGCCCGCGCAACGCCGCTCCCGACCACCAGGCTGCCTCGAAGCGGGCCGCGCCCTCCCGCGCGACGAACGACCCGTCCGGCGCGTACGAGGCCTGCGAGAAGTAGCTCGGCGTGGCGACCCGCAAGGCCTCGGGGTCGGTGACGACGAGCGCTCCCGTGGTGTCGGGGCCGCAGAGCCACTTCTGCCCGGAGACGGTCAGGAAGTCGATCCCCGACGTCTCGACGGGGATCGCGCCCACCGACTGCGCGCCGTCGACGAGCACGGGGACGCCGCTGGCGGCACGCAGCTCGTGCACCGGCACGATCGCGCCGGTCGTCCACAGCACCTGGGACAGCGCGAGCAGCCGGGTGCGGGCTGTCACGGCGCCGAGGATCGCGTCGGCGGTCGGCTCGACGACGACCACCCGCGCACCGGAGGCGTGCAGGGGCAGCAGCAGCCCTGGGTGCTCGTCGGTCGTCGTCACGACCTCGTCTCCGGGTGCGAGCCCCAGACCGGCGGCCACGATGTTGCATCCCTCGGTCGTGGACGAGGTGAGCGCGACCTGGCGGGCCTCGGCGCCGACGAGCGCGGCGAGCCGCTGTCGCGCCTCCTCGCGCAGCGCGAGCGCGCGCTCGAAGTAGGGCATCCCGCTGCGACCGTCCGCCACGTCGCGGTCGAGCTCCGCGCGCATCGCCTCGACGGTGCGACGGGCGAGCGGCCCGAACGTTCCCGCGTTGAGGTAGGCGACGCGCTGCAGCACGGGGAAGAGGGCTCGGGCCTCCTCGAACGTCACCGGTCGCCTCCGCGGGGCCGTCGCCGCTGTCGTCGCCCGTGTGGCACGACGGCATTCTGCCTCGGGCCGGCGATCGCCCGCCCGACTCCGGGCGACGAGAGCTCGCAGCAGACGACCGGCAGGCCGCTCCGCCGGGCCGCTCTACTCTGTGGCCGTGCGCGTCGTCCTCGCCGACCCCCCCTCCTTCACGCCGCCCTACGACCACGAGCTCGCGGCGGCGCTCGCGCGCCGCGGAGCCGAGGTCGAGCTCGTCACCTCGTCGTTCCGGTTCGGCGTCAGGCCGGAACCCGACGGCTACCGACTCCGCGAGTCCTTCTACCCGTGGTCGGCCGGCATCGACCGACGAGCGCTGCGACTCGGCGTGCGCGCGCTCGAGCATCCGGTGGGAATGGCCCGGCTCCTCACCTCGCGACGGGACGTGCTGCACCTGCAGTGGCTCGCCGCCCCCGAGCTCGACGCGCTCCTGCTGCGCACCCGCGGCCCGCTCGTCTTCACCGCGCACGACCTGCTCCCGCGCCGGACGGCGCACCGTGCGCGGCTCTGGCGCCGACTGTTCGGGCGCTTCGACAGGATCGTCGTCCACAGCGAGCGGGGTCGCGTGGCGCTCGAGGAGCTGGGCGTGGCGTCGCGCAGGCTGGTCGTCGTGCCCCACCCGGTGTTCGCCTCCGACCCTCCACGGCGCGACGACGGCGCGACGGTGCTCGCGCTCGGCGTGATCCGCCCCTACAAGGGCCTCCCGGACGCCGTCGCGGCGGTCCGGCAGGTGGCAGGGGCTCGGCTGCTCGTCGCAGGGGATCCTCGGGTGCCGCTCGACGCCCTCGTCGCCAAGGCGGGCGCGCAGGCGGAGTGGCGGCTCGGCTACCTCGACGCTGCCGAGCTCGCGCGCGCCCTCTCGGACGCGACGATCGCGATCTTTCCCTACCGGCCCGAGCTCGACCAGTCGGGGGCCCTCCTGCAGGCGCTCGGGGCAGGGCTGCCCGCGGTCGTCTACGACGTCGGCGGGCTCGGGGAGGTCGTCGGCCGCTTCGGCGCGGGCAGGGTGGTGCCCCCAGGGGACGTCGGGGCGCTCGCGGGCGCGGTCGAGCAGCTGCTCGGCGACCGGGCGGCACTCGACGACGCGCGAGCCGGCGCCGCGCGGGCGCGGTCCGAGCTCACGTGGGACGCCTCGGCGGGCGCGCACCTCGACCTGTACCGGGAGCTCGTGGCGTGAGGCTCCGCCGCCGCGGACCGTTCGACGAGCTCGTCGAGCGCCAGCTCGACCTGTTCGCCGTCGACGAGGCCGACCTGCTGCGCGAGGCCGAGGAAGCCGAGGCGGCGTGGACGCGGGCCGGGCGCGAGGGCGCCGAGGAGGCGTACGGCGACTACCAGCTCGCCGTGGACGCTCTGGCCGACCGTCTGCTCGACATCCGCGAGGGCTACGCCTCGACGCTCGACGAGGCGACGGTCGACGGCTATCGGGCGGCCTTCTCTCGGGCGGCCACGCGGCGCTTCGGACGCTACGCGTCCCTGCTCGCCGACCTCGACGACGTCTGATCCAGCGCGCGGTCGGGCTCCGCTCGCTCGTCGCGCACTGGAACCGGCCGACGCAGACAGCGGGCCAGCGCCACGAACGGCGCCGCCTCGGCGTCGCGGCCCTGCTTCTGCAGCGCGCGGCCGAGCGCGAAGTGGGCGTAGTCGTCTGCCGGCGACAGCTCGAGCAGCTTGCGGAACTCGGCCTCGGCCGCCTCCCACCGGGCGATCCGGTAGTAGGCGATCCCCAGCGCCTCCCTGATCGACGCCTTCTCGGGCTCGAGCCGCTTCGCCTTCTCGAGCGAGACCGTCGCCTGGGCGGGCATCCCCGACCGGAGATGGCGCTTTCCCCGTTGGTAGTGGTCGTAGGCGGCGCTCACACCCTCATCGTGCCCGGCGTGTCAAGTCCCGCGCGCAGGGAGCGGACCTGCACGGCGGCGAGCAGCCTCCGCCGGGGGCCGACCCGTCGGCGTGAGCCGCTGACGAGCGCCGTGAGCTCCCGCCGGGCGCTGGCGGCTGCGCCGCGCGCCCGGGCGGGCGGCGCGTAGCGTGCCTCGTCGGTGGCGGCGACGAGGCGGTCGGCGGGCACGCCGAGCGTGTGCGAGGCGGCGCGGCCGAGCTCGGGCATCGAGGCACCCCGCGTGACACGGGCGCCGTGGTCGCGCAGCAGGTCGGCGAGCTCGAGCCGGACCCCCGCCGCCACCCGTCGCGGATCGTCGCCCCGGAGCCGTCGGTGACGGCGGAGCGCCTTGGCGCCGACGATCGAGCCCCCGACGACGAGCGACAGCGCGAACGCGACCGAGACCAGGGTCAGCAGCACCGGCAGTCGACGGGCTCCATCCGTCGCGTCGACGGCTGGTTGTGCCGGCGCGGACCGGGTCGTCGGCGGGCTGTCGGGCTCGTAGTCCAGGAAGCGCCCCGTGCCGAGCGCTCGGACGGCGTCGGCCGAGTCCGACGCGAGCGTGTAGGAGGCGGAGAGCGTGCCCCGACCCGGCGTCGGGTCGAAGGCGAGCCAGCCGTGCCCGGCGAGCCAGACCTCGACCCACGCATGCGCGTCGTGGTCGGTCACCACCCACTCGTCGTCGCTCCTGCGTCCGCTGGAGAAGCCCACGGCGACCCGTGACGGGATCCCGAGCAGGCGCAGCATCACGGCCATCGTCCCGGCGAAGTGCTGGCAGTAGCCCGACCGGCCCACGGTGGCGAAGTGCGCCAGTGGCGGCACGCCGACCGGCGGGCGCGCCGGCCGCTCATCGTAGACGAACCCGCCGCCCGATCGGAGCCACCGCTCGATCGCGAGGGTCGCGACGTAGGGCGAGGCGGTCGGGCCCGCGAGACGACGCGCCTCGCGCCACACGCCGCGGTACGGCGCGATGTCGGGATAGCGCTCGTCCGCGAGCAGGCGGTCGACCGCGGCGGCGCGACCGGCCGTGCCGAACGGCGGCATGCGCGTCCGACCGAGCTCGAGGTAGCGCCCGACCGCGGCCGGGTACCGCGGTGGCGAGGCCACGAGCTGCCGCGGCGTCGGGCTCGGCGTGTAGCTCCAGATCGTGTACGTGTCGCGGCGGGTCAGGCGGTCCTCGGCGGAGACCACCCCGCCGCTCAGGAAGTAGGCGCGCTCGAACCCGTCGGAGGCGATCTGCATCGGCTGGGACGCCGCGACCAGTCGATCCTCGTCGAGCGCCTCGACCACCACCTCCTGACGTACCCATCCCGACGGGCGCCGTGCCGCCGGCGGGAGGAGCGGGTCGGCCGGCAGGACGCGGCGGGGTGGGGAGATCTGCCGCGGGTAGAGGTTCTCGATCCAGCGATCCCCGAGGAACGTGTCGAGCGTCGAGGCCCGCCAGTAGAGCGCGCGCTCGGTCGCCCGCACCCGGAAGACCACGGTGGGCTCCGACGGGAAGCTGATCCCGTCGTACCTCGCGTCCCACACGTACCGCACGCCGACCCGGTCGCCCTCGCCGCCGAGCGGGCTCCAGCCGCGCCAGTCGACCCGGGCGTCAGCCGGCGCCGCCCCTCGCTCGGCCGCGAGCGCCGAGCCGGCGAGCACCACCGCCGCGGCGGCGACCCCCGCGACGAGCATCCTCCGGCTCGCGGCGCGCAGCGCGATCGTCGGCCAGAGCGCTGCGCCCAACGCGATGCAGCCCCACACCACGGGATCGCGGTCCGCGAGCGTCGCCGGCCACGCGATCGCCACGGCCGCCACGCCGCCGGCGAGCAGCGGACGGCGCGCCGCGACCGCGAGCGAGGTCGCGAGACCGCAGAGCACGACCACGAGCGTCACGGCGACGTGCAGCGACCCGTGCGCAGCGGGGTCGTACGGCGAGGCGACGACCGCCGCGTCACGCGCGCCGTCCGCGAGGGGGCCCACGGCCTCCCACGGCAGGGTCGCGGCTGCCGCGCACGTGACGCCCACGACGAGCACGATCCCGAGGGCGAGGCGCGCCGGCGCCGACCGCGCGAGCGCGGGCAGCACGGCCATGACTGCGCCGGCGACGATCGGCACCGACCACCCGGGCTGCTCGATCCCGTCCCACGCCAGACCGATCGCGACGAGGGGCGGCAG
>CAZUVW010000057.1:0-14775 GCA_964623875.1 uncultured Gaiellales bacterium | reverse complement strand
GCGGAGAACACCCCCGAGCACCGCGTCTCCGCCGGAGAGCGCTACGCGCGCATCTACGAGATCAACCTCTCGCGCTGCATCTTCTGCGGCTACTGCGAGCTGGCGTGCCCGTTCGACGCGATCACGCTCGGCAACGAGTTCGAGCTGTCGGAGTACTCACGCGACGACCTCGTCTACACGAAGGACATGCTCCTGGCCGAGCCGATCAAGCGCGTCCCGGTGCAGGATCCCGACCTCTACGACACGCCGATCCCGGCGTACAAGAGCTCCTCGTAGCGGATGGACGAGGTCCTCGTCTGGGTGATCTGGCTCGTCGCGGCGACTGCCTGCCTCGCGACGGGCGTCCGCGTCGTGACGGCCACGAACCCCTTCTCGTCGGCGCTCTCGCTGATCGGGAACCTCGCCTCGCTGGCCGTTCTCTACCTGCTCGCGCAGGGTGAGTTCGTCGCCGCGGCACAGGTGCTCGTGTACGCCGGCGCGGTGATGGTCATGTTCCTGTTCGTGATCGCCTACCTGGGCGGGCGTGCCGACGCGCCGTTCGCCGCGCACCGGGTGGCGCAGCTGTCCGCGGTGGTCGCTGCGGTCGCGCTGCTCGCGGTGACCCTCGTCGCGCTCCTGCTCGACGCGGGCGGCCGGCTCTCGGACGAGGCCGACGTCGACCGCGCGTTCGGCGGCCCGGCGGAGATGGGCCGGCTGTTCCTGACCGATCACCTGCTCGCCTTCGAGATCACCTCGATCGTGCTGCTCGTCGCCGCCGTCGGTGGCGTCGTCCTCGGGATCCGCGCGTCGGCCGAGGACGAGGCCGAGGCGGAGGAGGCCGCCGCGTGAGCGGACCCGGCATCCCCTGGTACCTCGTCGTCTCCGGCGCGCTCTTCTCGATCGGCGCGATGGGCGTGCTGCTGCGTCGCAGCCCGCTGATCGTGCTCCTCTCGCTCGAGCTGATGCTGAACGCCGCCAACCTCGCGCTGATCTCGTTCTCCCGCCTCTTCGGCGAGATGGACGGCCAGGTGTTCGCGCTCGCGGTGATGGCGGTCGCGGCCGCCGAGGTGACCGTCGGCCTCGGCCTTATCGTGGCCATCTCGCGACGCGGCCTCGCGCTCGACGTCGACCTCTTCTCGTGGCGGCGGGTATGAGGGTCACAGCGCAGCCGCGCCCGACGGCGCCAGCCGGCGCCCCTTCAGGGATCTTCGCGCGTCGGGATCCGCTCCTGCGGATGCCGACGCTGCGGGCAAGGCGGCGCGGATGAGCGTCTACGGAGCATGGGTGTGCCTGCTCGCGCCGCTCGCGGGCTTCCTCGCGATCCTGCTCGCGGGCGATCGCATCACGCGACGGCAGGCCGGGATCCTCTCGACCGCGTCGGTGTTCGTCGGCTTCGCGGGCGCGATCGACGCGTTCGTGCGCACGTGGGCGGAGGACGCGGACGACCGCGAGCACCTCTCGACGGCCTGGACGTGGCTCGCGGCCGGCGAGTTCCAGGCCGACCTGTCGATCCTCGTCGACCCGCTCTCGCTCGTGATGATGCTCGTCGTGACCGGGGTCGGTGGGCTGATCGTCCTCTACTCCGTGGGCTACATGGCCGGGGACGACGAGGAGCGGCGCTACTTCGCGTACATGGCGCTGTTCGTCTTCTCGATGCTGCTGCTCGTGATGGGCGGCAACCTGCTGATGCTGCTCGTCGGCTGGGGTCTCGTCGGGCTCGCCTCCTACCTGCTGATCGGCTTCCACCACGAGCGCGCGTCCGCCGTGGCGGCGGCGAAGAAGGCGTTCGTGATCAACGCCCTCGGCGATGCGGTGATGGCGTTGGCGTTCTTCCTCGCGATCGCGAAGGTGGGCTCGCTGGACTTCGGGCCGGTGTTCGAGGCGGCCGAGAGCGGCGCGCTCTCCGACACCGCCGTCACGCTGATCGCGCTCGGCCTGCTCGGCGGCGCGGTCGCGAAGTCGGCGCAGATCCCGCTGCACACGTGGCTGCCCGACGCGATGGAGGGCCCGACCCCGGTGTCCGCCCTGATCCACGCTGCGACGATGGTCACCGCCGGCGTCTACCTCATCTGCCGCACCCACCCTGTGTTCGAGGCGGCGCCCGACGTGCAGAGCCTCGCCGCGATCCTCGGCCTGGTGACGCTGCTCGTGGCGGGGCTCGTGGCGCTCGTGCAGTGGGACATCAAGCGGGTGATCGCGTACTCGACGATGTCGCAGATCGGGTACATGTTCGTCGGCGCGGGCCTCGGGGCGTACAGCTTCGCGATGTTCCACCTCGTCACCCACGCGTTCTTCAAGGCGCTGCTCTTCCTCGCAGCCGGCGTCGTCATCCACCACCTCGACGGCGAGCAGGACATCCGCCGCATGGGCGGGCTGCGCCGGTCGATGCCGTTCACGCGCTGGACGTTCCTGATCGGCACGCTCGCGCTCGTCGGCATCCCCCCGCTGGCCGGCTTCTGGTCGAAGGACGCGATCCTCGCCTCCGCGCTCGCCACGGGCGGCGTGCTCGGCTGGACGCTGTTCGTCGGCGGCATCCTCGGGGCGCTGCTCACCGGCGCATACGCGCTGCGCCTGTACTTCCGCGTGTTCCACGGTGAGCCCGAGCCCGCGGCGCACCACGAGCCCGCGCACGCCCACCACGGGGAGGGGCCGCGCTCGATGCTCGTGCCGGTCGGCGTGCTGGCCGCGCTCTCGGTGATCGGCGGCGTGCTCGTCGTCCCGGGCGTCTGGTACCCCCTCGAGGACTGGCTGCACGACGTCACCGAGCCGCTCGTCGAGCCGACCGTCACGCAGGACTACCTCACCAGCGCGATCGCGGTGGCCGCGGGCGTGATCGGCATCCTGCTCGCCCGCCGCGCCTTCGACGCCGGCCGCGAGCTCGTCCCGGAGGGCGGGCTGCGCACGGCGCTCGAGCACAAGCTGTGGTTCGACGAGCTCTACGACGGCGTGTTCGCACGCCCCGCACAGCGGCTGGCAGCGCAGATCCGCGACCGCGTCGAGGCACCGGTCGTGCAGGGCTCGCTCGACGGCCTCGTCCACGGCACGACGGAGACCGCCGGCGACGTCGCTCGCGTCCAGACCGGGCTGCTGCGCACGTATGCGCTCACGATCACCGCCTCGGTCGTCGTCCTCGCCATCGTCTTCCTGGTGCTGCGCTGAGACCGTGCTGACCACGCTCCTCATCGTCGTCCCGCTCGCCGCCGCGCTCGTCGTGTGGGTCGTGCCGCTCTCGGCGCAGTCGACGGCCGGGCTCGCGTTCCTCGTCGCGCTCGCCGAGGTGGGTCTCTGGATCGGTGGCGTCCGCGCCTTCGACTTCGGCTCGTCGCTGCCCCAGTACTCGGCCGAGCGGACGTGGTTCGAGGACCTCGGCATCTCGTACTCCGTCGGGATGTACGGCTTCCAGTTCTGGCTCGTCGGGCTGACCGGCGTCGTCGGCGCAGCCGCGATCGGATACGGCATGTGGGCGGGGCGGGAGCGACCCCGTGCCTACTACGGGCTGATGCTGTTCCTGATCGGGTCGCTCGTCGGCGTCTTCGCCGCGCAGGACCTGCTGCTCTTCTACGTGTTCTTCGAGGCGATGCTGATCCCGCTCTACGTGCTGATCGGCGTCTGGGGCGGCCCGAACCGCGCGCGGGCGACGATCACCTTCGTGATCTACACCATGGCCGGATCGCTCCTGATGCTGGCCTCGATCGTGGCCTTCGGGATCTCGCAGGGGACGTTCTCGCTCGCCGAGGCGGGGACGAGCGACAACGACTGGGTCTTCCTCGGCTTCCTGGTCGCGTTCGCCGTGAAGGCGCCGCTGTTCCCGTTCCACGGCTGGCTGCGGACCGCGTACACGGAGGCGCCGGCCGAGCTCGGGGCGATGCTCTCGGGCGTCGTCTCCAAGGCGGCAGTGTTCGGACTCGTGTGGATCGTGCTGCCGCACTTCCCCGAGCCCGTCGCGGACTGGCGCGAGGTCGTGCTCGTGCTCGCTGCGGTGACGCTCGTCTACGGCTCGCTGCTCGCCTTCCGCCAGCCCGACGTGCGGGGCGTGGTCGCCTACTCGTCGATGGGGCAGATGGGGCTGATCCTGCTCGGGATCTTCGCCGTCAACGACCTCGGCCTCGACGGGGCCGTGCTCCACTCCGTCAGCCACGGGCTCGTGTCGGCCTCGCTGTTCCTGCTCGCCGCGATGATCGAGGCGCGGACGGGGACGGGGCGGTTCGAGGAGCTCGGCGGGATGGCCAAGGGCCGTCCGGTGCTCGCGACGCTGGTGATGACGGTCGGGATGTTCGCCCTCGCTGTTCCCGGGTCGGTGAGCTTCGCGGGCGAGTTCGCGATCCTCGCCGGCGTCTTCGACCGTGGCTGGGGCTTCGCGGCGGTCGGCGCGGCGGCGATCGTCCTCGCGGCCCTCTACGCGCTGCGGCTGATCTCCGCCATCCTGCACGTCGGTCGTGGGAGCGCCGTGCGCGACGAGGCCGGCGACCTCGTCGGCGGCGAGGTGGCGCTCGTCGCGCCGCTCGTCGTGCTGCTCGCGGCGCTCTCCGTGTGGCCGGCCGCGATCAGCGAGCGCTCGTTCCCCGCCGACCAGCCAACCGTCACGGTCTCGACGGAGGCGGCCCCGTGATCGACACCCCGAAGGTCGACTGGCTCGCGCTCTCGCCCGTGCTGGCGGTGCTCGCCGCAGCCGGCATCGCGCTGCTCGGCGCGGTGATCGTGCCCGCGGGTGCGCGGCGGGGGTTCTCGGCACTCGTGACGTTCGCCGGCTTCGTGACGGCAGCCGCTCTCGCGGCGGTGGTCTACGATCGCTCGCCCGAGGCGCAGACGCTGATCGCCGAGTCGATGTCCCGCGACCGGCTTGCCGCGCTGACGCAGATCGTGCTGGCGGTGATCGGCGCCGCCGTCGTGTTCGTCTCGCTCGGCGACCGCAGGCGCGACCACGTCGGCGAGTACTACGCGCTGCTCGCCGCATCGGGCGCCGGGATGCTGTTCTTCGTCTCCGCCGAGAACCTGATGACGCTCTTCCTGGGCCTCGAGTGGTTCTCGATCGCGCTGTACATCCTCTGCGCGATGGACACGCATCGCCGCGCCTCGCTCGAGGCGGGCTTGAAGTACCTGATCGTGGGCAGCTTCGGCTCGGCGATCCTGCTGTTCGGCAGCGCGCTCACCTACGGCGCCACGGGCGAGCTCGGGTTCAACGCGATCCGGGATGCGACCGGTGCAGACGACCCGCTGTTCGCGGTCGGCCTGGCGATGATCCTCGCGGGGCTCGCGTTCAAGGTCTCGGCCGCGCCCTTCCACATGTGGACGCCGGACGTCTACCAGGGCGCCCCCACTCCGGTGACCGCCTTCATGGCCGGCGCGACCAAGGTCGCAGCGCTCGTCGTCACCCTGCGCGTGCTGACGACCGCCTTTCCCGAGCAGAACGAGCTGTGGACGATCGCCGTCGCCGTGCTGGCGGTCGCGTCGTTGGCGATCGGCAACCTGGCGGCGCTGGCCCAGCACGACGTCAAGCGGCTCCTCGCCTACTCCTCCGTGTCGCACGCCGGCTTCGCGCTGATGGCGATCGCCGCGAACAACGTCGCCGGCGCGGAGGCCCTCCTCTACTACCTCGTCCCGTACGCCGCCGCGACCGTCGGGGCCTTCGCAGTCGTCGCGGCGCGCGAGCGCGAGCTCCAGCGCCCCGTCACGCTCGACGCCCTGGCCGGGTTCGGCTGGGAGCGCCCGTTCCTCGGCGTGGCGCTGTGGGTGTTCGTCCTGAGCTTCGCCGGCTTCCCGCTGACGGGCGGGTTCCTCGGCAAGTTCACCGTGTTCGCGGCGGTCTACGAGTCCGGCTGGTGGTGGCTCGTCGTGATCGGCGTCGTCGCGACCGCGCTCAGCCTCCCCTACTACCTCGCGATCGTCCGGTCGCTGTTCCTGCGCGAGAGTCGGGCCGTCGGCGGTCAGCTGGCGGTGGCCGGTGGGGCGCCGCCGCGGGACCTGGCGCTCCAGACGGCCGTGGGCGCGGCGCTCGTCGTCACGATCGGCTCCTTCTTCCTCGTGCAGCCGCTGTTCGACCTCGCGGCGGACGCGGTCTCCGTCCTGCCGCTCTAGACGGCCCGGAGGCGGCGGAGCCCGGCCGCTCCAGTACGCTCCCGCGCATGGGAGCGCTCACGTGGCTCGGTCACGCAGCCTTCCGGCTCGACGTGCCCTCGGGAGCACGTGTCTACGTCGATCCCTTCCTGACCGGCAACCCACGCTGCCCCCAGGGCGAGCGGCAGCCCGAGCGCTGCGATCTCGTTCTCCTCACCCATGGCCACGGCGACCACGTCGGCGACACGGTCGCGCTGCATCGACGGCACGCGTGCCCGGTCGTCGCCCAGGTCGAGCTCCGAGGCTGGCTGACGGAGCAGGGCGTCGCCGACGACGGCATGGCCCACTCGCTCAACAAGGGCGGCAGCACCACCGTGCTCGGCCTCACCGTCACGCTGACCGACGCGAACCACTCCTCGAGCGGGCCCGACGGTCGCTACCTCGGCGAGCCCTGCGGCCTGGTGCTCGCCGCCGAGGGGATGCCCACCGTCTACGTCGCCGGGGACACGAACGTCTTCGGCGACATGGCGCTCGTGCGGCGGCTGTACGCGCCGGAGGTCGCCGTCCTCCCGATCGGTGACCACTTCACCATGGGCCCGCGCGAGGCAGCGCTGGCGGCGGAGCTCCTCGGTGCGCGCAGGGTGGTGCCGTCGCACTGGGGGACGTTCCCGGCGCTCAGCGGGACGCCAGAGGCCTTGCGGCCCCTCCTGCCCGATGGGGTCGAGCTGGTCGCTCCCGAGCCCGGCGAGGCGGTGACGCTGTGAACGAGCGCTGGCACGTGGTCGCGCTCGACGAGGTGCCGGGGTTCGCGGACGAGGGGCGTCCCCGGTGGCACATGGTGCGATCGGCCCTCGGGATCGAGGCCTTCGGGGTGAACGCCTGGACCGCCACGAGCGACGGACAGGAGCTGGTCGCCGAGCACGACGAGCTCGGTGCAGGCGCCGGCGGGCACGAGGAGCTGTACGTCGTGCTCACCGGCAGCGCACGCTTCACGCTGGACGACGCCACCGTGGACGCGCCGGCGGGCACCCTCGTCCACGTGCCCGATCCCTCCGTGCGGCGATCCGCCACTGGGCTGACGGGCACGACCGTCCTCGCGATCGGCGCCGCCCGCGGCTCGGCGTTCGCCGTCTCCTCCTGGGAGCGCTCCGCCGAGGCTCTCCGCTTCTGGGAGACGGGTGACTGGGAGGCAGCGATCGACGTCCTCCAGGGGCAGCTCGTGCGGGATCCCGGCAACCCAGGCGTCCTCTACAACCTGGCCTGCGCGGAGGCCCGCGCGGGTCGTGTCGAGGCAGCGCTGGACCACCTGACCGAGGCGGTGCGGCGCGAGCCTCGTTTCGCGGCCCACGCGCAGGACGACGACGACCTGGCGTCCGTGCGGGACGACCCCCGCTTTCCCCCCGCCTCCGGCTAGCGCCCGGGCCGGAGCCGCTACGCGCCGTCGCCCGGCAGCCGCAGGCCGTTCGCGAGCGCGCGCAGACCGGGCACCGGGTCGTGCTCCGGCCGGGCGACGACGATCACCGCCCCGGGCTCGGGGCCGGCGAGCGCATCGACCAGCAGCTGGACGCCGACGGCGAGCGCGAACGCCTTGTGCGCGTGGGGCCCGCCGAACGGCACGAGCTCCTCCGGCAGCGCTCGGCCGGCGAGGACGTCGCCGTGCGTGACCGCGCCCATCGAGACGTCGGTCACGACCGGGCGGCCGTCGGACGACGGAATGCCGATCGCGATCGGGTTGGTCCCCGTCAGCGGGCGCCCGCCGTCGGGGTGGGGCAGGCGCCGCGGCGAGGTGGCCGTGACGAGGGCGACCAGCCCGCTCTCGGCGAGGCGACGCGCCCATCCGCCGAGCATCCCGGTGGGGAAGCAGGACTCGGCGACGACCACGCGGGCGGTGGCCGGAGGGTCGGTCGCGAGGTCGTCGCAGATCGCCGCGAGCGCGAGGTACCCGAGCGCTCCGGCTCCGCTCCAGCGGTCGAGCCCAGGAGTCGCGGCGAGCTTCACCGGTCGCGCGTCCGGGTCGAACGACTGCGACTCGAGCCACACGATGCGCGCGTGACCGTGCCCCTCCTTGCCGCGCCGCTCGGCCTCGTCGAAGTGCTCCCAGAGGATCGCGACCGCCGCCGGTGGCAGCCCGAGCGCCGCGAGACGGGCGCGGCCCTCTTCGGGGGTCATCGCGCCACCACCGCGCCAGCGGCTACGGGAGGACGGTCAGCGGTGTGCGGATCCCATGGGCGCGGCGCTCGCGCACCGCGTCGGCGAGACCGAAGATCGCGATCGCGGCCTCACAGGCGGGATCCGACTCGATCACGGGGACACCGGCGTCCGAGGCCTCGCGCAGCGCCGGATCGAACGGGAGTCGAGCCAGCAGCGAGGCGTCGATCTCATCGGCCAGCGTCTGCCCGCCGCCCGAGCCGAAGAGCTCCTGACCCGTGCCGACCAGGTACGACATGTTCTCGACGACGCCCAGGATCCGCATCCCCGTGCGCTTCGCCATCTCGGCGGCACGGACGGCGACGAGCTGCGCAGCCGGCTGCGGAGTGGTCACCACGATCGCCTCCGCGCGCGGCAGCAGCTGACCGAGCGAGATCGCCACGTCGCCGGTGCCGGGTGGCATGTCGACCACGAGCGTGTCGAGCTCGCCCCAGTGGACGTCCGACAGGAACTGCTCGAGCGCCCGGTGCAGCATCGGGCCCCGCCACATGATGGGCCCGTTGTCCTCCGCGAAGAGGCCGATGGACATGACCTTCAGGTCACCGCGGACGGGTGGCACGATCATCGAGTCGACCACGATCGGACGCTGGTGCACGCCGAGGATGTGCGGGATCGAGTAACCGTAGACATCCGCGTCGAGCACGCCGACCCGCTCCCCCCGCGCCGCGAGCGCAGCAGCGAGGTTCGCGGTGAGGGTCGACTTGCCCACGCCGCCCTTGCCGGAGGCGACGGCGACGACGCGCGTCGAGGGATCGAGCTGCACCGTCCGCTGCTCGCGACCGCCGCGCAGCCGCGTCGCCAGCGCCGCCTTCTCGTCGGGCGTCATCACGTCGAAGTGGAGCCGGGTGCCGGTGACGCCCTCGACCCCGCCGACCTCGCGCGCGACCTGCTCCTCGAACGAGCTGCGCAGCGGGCACCCCACGACGGTGAGCGCGATCGTGACGTCGACCGAGCCGTCCTCGGAGACGGTGACGTCGCGCACCATGTCGAGCTCCGTGACGGAGCGCTTGAGCTCGGGGTCGATGACGCGCTCGAGCGCCTTCAGGATCGCGTCGCGGTCGGGTGCCACTCGGTGAGCCTACCAACGGGGTTCCGTAGTTCCCCGCACGCGAGCGCGTGGGTTCGGGCAACCGGTGCCCGCGCATCGACCGATGGCTCTGACCGACCCGGCGGCGAGGGTGTGCCGTACACGCAAGCTCGACACGGGAGGTACGAGCGAATGTCACGGAAGGTTCTCGAGATCGGCGGCCTGGTGGCCGGCGCCATGCTCGTGGTGTTCGGCATCGTGGCGATCGTGATGGGCGTCGACGCCCGCACGACCGTCCGTGACAGCATCGAGCAGGAGCAGATCTTCTTCGGCACGACCGACGATCCCGCGGTCGCAGAGCACGCGAGCCAGTGGGCCGAGGAGCAGGTGCTCACGGGCGACCAGGCACGCGCCTTCGCGCTCATCATCCGCGAGCATGCGCTCGAGGCGAGCGGCGGTCTCGTCTACGCGGAGATGGGACGCTTCGCGTCGGCGGAGAGCCCCGACGATCCCGCGGGGACGAGCGACCCCGAGACCGCGCTGAAGGACGACGAGGGCAACCCGGTTCCGAACGGCGCACGACAGACGTGGGTGACGGCGAACGCGCTGTCCACGTCCCTCAACATGAGCTACCTGGCAGAGAACCTCTCGCTCTTCGGCATCGTCGTCGGAGTCGCGCTGCTCCTGGCGGGGATCGGCTTCATCATCCTCGCGGTGGCGGTGCTCGGAGAGCCTCGGGAGGCGAAGGCCGCAGCACCCGGATCGACCGCGACGCCCGTCGCGGGGTAGCCCCACCCCGCGGCGCGGCGACCGGTCACACGGTCGCTCCGCCTCCCGGAGCAGAGGGGGGAGCCGCATGGCTCCCCCCTCGACCTGCCGGGGGAACCCATGGTTCCCGCGGCGGCCCCCTCCGTCGGGCTAGCGCACGGATCGCTCGCGCCTGACCTCCCGGCCGGCAGAGCCGGCCTCCGGTCGCGACGGCGAGCGGCACGGAGACTGCCCCCGGACCCCGAATGTCGCCTACCGGGGCTCGGTGAGGGCGGCTGCGAGCTCGGCGCAGACGGAAGTCGAGGCAGCTGCGACGATGCGTGAGCGCTGGCCCAGGTCGAGCGGTGCCGCGCCGAACGGGGGAGCCTCGAACAGCTCGATCGCCAGCCCCCGCTCGCGCACGAGGAGCTGCGCCGCGGCGATGTCGATCGAGCGCGCAGGCTTGAGGCAGCAGACCGCATCGACCCGGCCGGCGGCGAGGTGGCAGAGCGAGAGCGCGAGCGAGCCCATCACGCGCAGCCGCTCGGCGACGCCGACCACGCGCGGCGCGGTCGACGCGATCGCGACGGTCGTCGTCCCCTCGAAGGCGAGGATCTCCACGGGCACCTTGGGACACGGCCCGGCAAGGGGTGCGCCGTCGAGCCACGCGCCGCCGCCCCAGGTCGCCGTCCACTCCTCGCCCGCGCCGAAGTCGTGCACGAAGCCGAAGTGGACGTCGTCCATCGTGGGTCCGTCGGCGACCGCCAGCGAGAGGGAGAAGTACGGGATCCCCCGCTTGGCGTTGACCGAGCCGTCGACCGGGTCGACCACCACGCGCACCTGTCCGCCGTCGCCGAACACGCGCTCGCCGAGCTCCTCCGAGACCAGCGTGAAGCCGGCGTCGAGCGACCCGAGCCTTCGGACGACCGCGTCCTCGCAGGCTGCGTCGATCGCCGTCGTGTCGTCCCCGCCCTCCCCCGCGCGCAGGACCGGCTCGCGCTCGAGACGCGTCGGCAGGCGGCCGAGGATCGCCTCGATGTCCGCGACGCACCCGCGGCAGAGCGCCAGCCAGTCGGCGTCGGTCACGGCTCGAGCGGGTGGAAGAGGAGGCCGGAGAGCAGCTTGGGGAAGAAGTACGTCGTCTTCTGCGGCATCACCTGGCCCTGCCGCGCCCGCTCGAAGACGTCCTCGATGCGCGTCGCGCGCAGCAGGAACGCGCAGTCGGCCGCGCCGGTCTCCACCCGGGCCACGGCGTCGGCGAGGTCGGGCGTGTACGCGATCCCCTCGTGACCGAAGCGGTCGACGAGCTCGACGTCGAGCTCACCGACCTCGCCGCGGACGAGTCGGGGGCGGCCCGCGCGAAGCACGACCGCTGCGGCACGGTCGAAGGGCTCCGCGCCGAGGCGGGCCATCGCCTCCTCGACCGTTGGCAGCTCCTCTCCCTCGAGGTCGATCTCCGGCCGGCCGGTGAACACGCGGTGGGTCGGGAAGATCTCGAGACCGGGGTCGTCGGTGGAGACGAGCACGACCATCATCCGCGCCGCATCGGGGTCTCCCGTCTCCGCTGCGTACGCGACCGCCGTCTCGTAGCGATGGTGACCGTCGGCGATCAGGAGCTGCCGATCTGCGAAGAACCCGGGCAGAGGCGCTCCGTCGGTGCGCCAGAGACGGGTCCCCGTGACGGCGACGTCCGGCTCCCGCTCCGGGACGCCCAGCGGGGGCTCGCCGTCGTAGAGGAGGAAGATCGGCTCGAGCTGGGCGCGCGCGGCGCGCAGCAGGCGCAGGCGGCTCTCCTTCGGGCCGGCGTGGGTGCGCTCGTGGGGGAGCACGGCGCGGGTCTCGTACGGCTCGACCCGCAACGAGGCGACGAGGCCGCAGCGCCTCCGCGCCACGCCGTCCGGGCCGACGTAGTCCTGGGCGACCACCCACGCCGCTGGCTCGGAGTCGCGCACCAGCACGCCCTCTGCGAGCCAGCGGCGGAACCGGGCTCCAGCGTCCGCTTCCGACGGGTCGAGCGTCAGGTGCACGACGTTGTGCGGGTCGCGAGCGAGGAGCTCCCGCTCGGCCGCCGAGATCACGTCGTAGGGAGGGGCGACGACGGCCTCCGTCGGAGCCGCGTAGCGCGCGAACCGGTAGGGCTGGACGTCGGCCACGGCGCCAGCGTAGACGCTCGGACCGCCCACACCGCAGGGCCTACACTCACGCCCGATGACCGCGATCAGCGAGCTCGAGCCCGACCGCACCGTCGAGGGCACGTACGCCGTCGCGCGCAAGCAGCGTCGCACGACGAAGACCGGCAAGCCGTACCTCGCGCTCGAGCTGGTCGACCCGAGCGGACGCGTCGAGGCTCGGGTCTGGAGCGACGTCGAGCTGCTCGACGGTCGCTTCGCCGAGGGCGACGCGGTGCGGCTGCTCGGGCGCGTCGAGCGGTTCGGCGGGCGGCTCCAGGTGCAGGTGCGCACGCTCGAGCGCTCGGACGCCGATCCGGCCGGGCTCACGCCGACCACGCGGCGAGACCGCGACGAGCTGGAGGGCTTCCTCGAGTTCCTTGCCGCAGAGATCGCGCATCCGGGGCTGGCCGCGACGGTGGCGGCCGTGCTCGGCGACCCCCAGGTGGCGGCCGGCCTCCGCTCGCTCCCGGCCGCAGGCGCCGACGGCCACCACGGCTACGCGGGCGGGCTGCTGGAGCACACGGTCGGCGTCGCGTCGCTCTGCCGGGAGACCTGCCAGATCCACCCGAGGCTGCGGACGGACCTCCTCCTCTCGGCGGCGCTGCTCCACGACGTCGGCCGGGTGCGCGAGCTCGGCCCCGGGCCGGGATTCGTCCCGACCGAGGAGGGGCGGCTCCTCGGGCACGTCCACCTCGGGCTCCGCCTCGTCGAGGATCGCGCCCAGGCGCTCGAGCCGGACGCGCTCGCCGAGCTCCTGCACGCGATCGCGGTCCACCACGACCGTCCCGCAGCGCGCACGGCCGAGGCCGCCGTCCTCTACCACGCGAACCAGCTCGACGCGCAGGCTGCGACTCGACCCGTCGGCGAGTCGCAGCCGTCGTCGGTGCAGTCGAGGATTGCACCGCATCCGCCGGCGGGGTAGCGTGCGAGACGCAACAACGGGTTCGCCGCGGGCACACCGCGGTGGGGAAGGGGAGATGAGAATGAGACGCATCGCTCTTGCCGCGCTCGCCGCGGCGATCGCGACTGCTGCGGTGGCGACATCGACGGCAGGCGCTGCACTCGGTGGATCGAAGCCGCCGCCGTTCAACGAGGACGTCGAGGTCACGATCGTGTACGTCGGGATCGACCCCGACACGAGCGCCGTCGAGGCCGAGCTCCCCGAGCGCTCGTCTCCCAAGGTCCGCTACAAGCTCTTCTACGGGCTCACGGACGACGCCGAGCTCGGGATCACCTACGACTACGACTACACCCACGTCGTGGCCGAGGACGTCGACGACGACTTCGACGACGATCTCTTCGCGTTCCTCGCGTCGCAGGGGAAGCCCAAGCCCCTGACGCTCTTCCAAGAGCAGTACAACGCCCAGCGGGGCAAGGCCTTCGCGCTGGACAGCGCGACGAACGTCTGGATCGACGCGCCGACCGTCGAGGACTGGCTCGGCGACAACGCCGGCCGCCGACTCGGGGTCGATCCGTCCAAGCCGACCGTCTTCTTCGTGGACTGGTACGCGGATCAGTCGGGCGCCAACGCCTGGCGGCCGCACGTCTACACGAAGACCGACGAGGCCGATCCTGACACGGGCTACAACTTCGGCGAGATCCGCTCGAGCCGCAAGGTGACAGCCTGGGGTGGGACGCCCGGATCCGACCGCCGGATCTGGTTCTACGACCTCTCCGCCGGCCCCGAGGCGTGGACGAACAACTGGAACGTCGACGACGCCGACATCGACGGTGACGGTGCGCCCGACTATCGCCTCCCGCCGAGCTGGCACTACCAGCCGTCGTACGTCCACCCGGGCTTCGGATCCGCGTCGTTGAGCAAGGATCTCGGACTGGTGACGCGCTACGTCGCGCTCAACCTGCTGTTCACGAGCTCGCCGCTCTACCCGCCGTACTTCAACGCAAACCGCATCCCGTCGACGGTCGAGCTCGACCTGAACGTCGTCGAAGGGTGGAGCAACGTGAACGTCTCGGAGCGGTTCCTGCAGGATCAGACCGTTCTCGACCGCGTCAGGGAGCTCCCGGCGGGACCGTCGATCGTGCTCGGGAGCCCTGCCGAACAGGATCTGCCCTTCTCGGGGGACTGGGCTCGCTGCTACCAGCAGTTCACCCAGGACAAGAAGCTCTGCTTCAACGACCTGTTCAGCGCCATCTACGTCCCGTTCGCCGACATCTTCCTCGCGGCCGCGCGGAACCAGAGGTCGTTCCTCGACACCCCGGTCGTCGGAAGGTACGAGGCGGGGTTGATCACGTTCGGGATCGGCATGAAGCCGAAGACGCCCGGAGGGCTCCTGGGCTTCGCGGACGACAACTGGGTCAACGCGACCCAGTCCGGCGTCTTCAGCTTCGTCTACCCCGAGGTCGTGCCGCTCGGCTACGGAGCGACCACGACGAACATCCACGAATACGGTCACCACTCGTCGATGAGCCACCCGCACGACGGGCTCGATCCCGCCACGGGGGTGGACTACGGCCCGACCGGAGAGTTCAACTACGCATGGCTCGGGGACATGTCGCACACGATCATGAGCTACATGGACCTGACGACCGAGTTCGTCAACGTCATCTGGCTGGACGACCTGATGTAGA
>CAZUVW010000056.1:0-14790 GCA_964623875.1 uncultured Gaiellales bacterium | reverse complement strand
AACGTCGAAAGCAACGGCTACGAAATCGGCGCCTGCAGCGGCGAGATCGGCCGCGCGAGCCTCGGCGCGCACCGCCTCCTTCGTGTCCCCGCCCAGAGGGAACCGGACCGTGCCGAGCAGCGCCGGGTGCACGGTCGCGAGCATGTAGCTCTGGTCCTTCGTGCGGTCGGCGCCGCGCGCCACCAGCCGGACGCCGTCGCGCTCGGCGATCCGCGCGTAGTGCCCGGTCCAGAGGGCGTCTGCCCCGATCCGACGAGCGAGCGCGACGAGCGCGTCGAACCGGAAGGCGCCGTTGCAGCGCATGCACGGGTTGGGCGTGGTGCCCGCGCGGTAGCCCTCCACGATGTGGTCGACCACGACGGCCCGGAACGCCTCCCGCAGGTCGAGCGTGACGTGCGGCACGCCGGCGGCGTGGCACGCCTCGCGGGCCGCGATCACGGCCGTGGGCGAGCAGCACACTCGCTCGGCCGAGCGACCGGCGGGATCGCTCCAGAGCCGCAGCGTGACCCCGACGGCAGCGGCGCCTGCACGCCGCAGGGCGACGGCCGAGTCGACGCCGCCGCTCATCGCGACGGCCACCCTGCCCGGGGAGCGCGGCGCGACGACAGCGGTGCCGAGCGCGTTCGCGACGGCGTCGGCGGCCAGCGTCTCCCCGGGGACGGCGGCCGCCTCGAGCAGCGTCAGCCCGGCGAGGTCACGCGCCATGCCGGGCGCGTCCGCCTCGACGATCCGGTCGCCCTCCACGACGAGGCGGACGAGCGCGAAGCGCTCGCCACGAGCGCTGTCGCCGATCAGCTCACGAGGCACATGCCCCAGGCTACTCGGCGCATGCCCGATCGAGACTCCGTGCTGCCCGCTCGGCGCCGACCGGCGCAGCGACCAGCAGGTGGACGAGCGCCACGACGGTCACGTCTCACCCCCTGACGGAAGCGCACCGCGTGGCCCCGAGCCGGAGAGAGCGAACCCGCTTCTCCAGGTGGGTGCCCTGCCGGTCGCCGTCGCCGGGGTCCGGACGCGGGCTCCCTTCGTGTGATCGTTGGTTCACGTCGAGAGCCCGGGGCCACGTGGTGCACCACCAATCCTACTCCGCTGCGCCCCTCGTCGCATAGCGCCACTCGACCAGCTGCGTCCCGTCGAGCCCGACCAGCCGCGCGAGCGCCTCGGTCAGCTCGAGCTGGCGACCGCTCGACGTCAGCTGGTTGTCGATCACCTCGGTGAGCACCGTGTCGCCCCGGTAGCGCAGCAGCAGCTTCGCGCCGCAGGGCAGCACCGGATGCGTCACGCCGAGGGACTTCGTCGTCAGGACGAGGTCGCAGGTCGTCCGCTCGGCGTCACCGGCCGGCGGCCGCGGAGCCGCGAGCGCCGAGTACCAGCCCGTCGCGCCGGGAGCCTGGGCGCCCGTGACCGCGGCCCTCCCGGTGTCCGCACGGTGCTCGACGACGGCGACCGCGACGAGCCCGGCGAGCAGCGCCACCGCCGCCAACCCGAGCAGCCGCTCGACGACCGCCGCGCTCAGCCCTCGTCCTCCGCGACGATCGCTATCCCGAGCTCGTCGAGCTGCGCCTGCGTGATCGGGGACGGCGCGCCCGACATCGGATCGAGGCCTGCTTGGTTCTTCGGGAACGCGATCACGTCCCTCAGGTTCGCCTCTCCGGCCAGCACCATCGTCATCCGGTCGATCCCGAGCGCGATGCCGCCGTGCGGCGGGGCGCCCATGGCCAGGGCGTCGAGGAGGAACCCGAACTGCGCCCGCTGCTGCTCCGAGGTGAGGGCGAGCAGGTCGAACACCTTCGCCTGGAGGTCCGGCTCGTGGATCCTGAAGGAGCCTCCGCCGAGCTCGTTGCCGTTCACGATGATGTCGTACGCGTAGGCGAGGGCCTGCGCCGGCTCGTCGGAGAACCGGCTCTTCCACTCGTCGGTCGGCCGCGTGAACGGATGGTGGACGGCCGTCCAGCGGCCTTCCTCGTCGTCGCGCTCGAACATCGGGAAGTCGGTCACCCAGAGGAACGTGAACCGATCGTCGTCGACCACGCCGAGCTCCCGGCCCAGGTGGAGGCGGAGCTGGCCGAGGACGCGCGAGGTGATCTCCCACGCGTCCGCGGCGAAGAGGAGCGTCTCGCCCGGAGCGACGGCCAGCGCGTCGATCTCCGCCTCCGAGAGGAACTTCGCGATCGGAGACCGGAGCTCGCCGGTGTCGGCGTCGCGCATCAGGTAGGCGAGGCCCTTCGCCCCGCGCTCCCTGGCGATCTCCTCGAGCGCTCCCAGCTCCGCGCGGGAGTAGGTGCGCGGCACGCGCAGGAACCGAACCGCATCGGCGCCCGCGAACACCCCGAACGCCGAGCCGCGGGTCGCCTCGGTGGCGTCCTCGAGCTCGAGCCCGAAGCGCGTGTCGGGCTTGTCGGAGCCGAAGCGGCGATCGGCCTCGGCGAACGTCATCCGCGGCCACGGGGTCTCGATCTCGACACCGAGGCACTCGCGCCAGATCGTCGCGAACATCGACTCCATCGTCGCGAAGAGCTCCTCGCGGTCGGGGAAGCTCAGCTCGACGTCCAGCTGCGTGATCTCCTGCACCCGGTCGGCCCGGAGGTCCTCGTCTCTGAAGCAGATCGCGATCTGGTAGTAGCGGTCGAAGCCCGCGATCATCGTCAGCTGCTTGAGGATCTGCGGGCTCTGGGGGAGCGCGAAGAACTTCCCCTTGTGCAACCGACTGGGCACCACGAAGTCGCGGGCCCCCTCGGGCGTCGACTTGTAGAGGATCGGCGTCTGGATGTCGAGGAAGCCCGCCTCCTCCATGTGGCGGCGGATGATCCCGACCATCTGCGCGCGCAGCCTCAGGTTGCGCTGGAGCTTCTCGCGCCTCAGGTCGAGCCAGCGGTAGCGCAGGCGCAGCGTCTCGTCGACGTTCTCCTCGTCGAGCTGGAACGGGAGGGGCGTCGAGCGGGAGACGATCGTCAGCTCGTCGACGGCCAGCTCGACCTCGCCGGTCGGCATCTTCGGGTTCACCGTCTCGGGCGTGCGCGCCACGAGCTCACCCCGCGCCTGCAGCACGAACTCGTTGCGGATCTCCCTCGCCAGCTCGGCCGCCGCGGGGGCCCGCTCGGGGTTGATCACCAGCTGGGTGACGCCGGTGCGATCGCGCAGGTCGACGAAGACCAGCCCGCCGTGGTCGCGCCGGCGTGCGGCCCAGCCGGCCAGCGTCACCGTCCTCCCGACCTGGTCGGGACGCGGGTCGCCGCACATCGCGTCGCGCCAGCTCATGCCAGGAGCGTAGAGACGATCGCGTCGTGGGCGAGCCGTTGGTCGGCGTGTCCCGCGGAGCGGAGCGTCGCCGCGTCGGCGTGGACGACGACCGTGCGCGTCGCTCCGAGCCGTCCCGCCTGGGTCAGCTGCCCCTTGAGCGAGCGGCCGGCGAAGTCGGTGTCCGCCGCGATTCCCGCGCGGCGGAGCTCGGCCAGCCAGCGGGCGACATCCCGCCTCGGCGCGCCGTGGTCGAGCGCGAGGAACACGTCGATCGCAGGTGCCGCAGCCGTGACCCCCTCCTCCTCCAGCGCGATCAGCAGCCGCTCGAGGCCGGCTCCGAACCCCACCCCGGGCGTGGACGGTCCGCCGATCTCCTCGACGAGGTAGTCGTAGCGCCCTCCCCCCGAGATGGTGGAGTTCTCGCTCTCGAGGGGGCCGACGAACTCCCAGGTGGTGCGCGAGTAGTAGTCGAGGCCTCGCACGAGCGTGGGGACGAGGCGGTACGCCACGCCCGTCGCGTCCAGGTCGGTACGCACCGTCGCGAAGTGGGCGACGCACGCGTCGCACAACGAGGCACCGATCGTGGGCGCCTCGTCGAGCGCGGCGCGGACGGCCGCCGGCTTCGCCTGGTAGTTGTCGAACACCCGGAGCGGGCTCGTCGCGGCCTTCTCGCGCGTCGCCTCGTCGAGCCGGCCGGCGTTCGCGGCGAGCCAGGCGCGGAGTGCGTCCAGGTACGCCGGTCGGCACGTCCGGCACCCGATCGAGTTCAGCTCGAGGTGGTAGTCGGTCACGCCGAGCGCGCCGAGCAGGGTGTCGTACAGCTGGATCAGCTCGGCGTCGATCGACGGGTCGTCCGAGCCGATCGCCTCGACCGAGGCCTGCCAGTGCTCGCGGTAGCGTCCCCGGCCGGGGGTGCCGTACCGGTACATCGGCGCGATCGTGAAGAGCTTCTGCGGCTGCGGCTCGCGGTGCATCCCGTGCTCGACGTACGCCCGGCAGATCGGTGCCGTGCCCTCCGGGCGCAGCGTGAGCGACCGGTCGGAGCGATCGGTGAACGTGTACATCTCCTTCTGCACGACGTCCGAGCCGACGCCCGAGGTCCGGGCGAACAGGGCGGTGTCCTCGAACACCGGCGTGAGCACCTTGCGATAGCCGTAGAGCGCGCAGAGGCGCTCGATCTCCCCCGTCACGCGCTGCCACAGCGGCATCTCCCGCGGCACGACGTCGTGGGTGCCGCGCGGCCTCTCGATCTTCCCCGACACCGCTCCTCGCCTTCGCTCGTGACGACTCGCGCAACCCTAGCCGGCGGTGCCGTCGGCGTCGGCGCCTCCACCGGCCTGGTCGGCCTCTTCACGCAGCTCTGCCCGCAGCTCGCCGAGGAAGGGGTTGGACGCGAGCTCGGCCCCGAGCGTCGTCGCCGGGCCATGCCCGGGGTGGACGACGGTCTCAGGGGGGCACCGCTCGACGAGCAGGCGGATCGAGGAGAGCAGCGTCGCCCAGTCCGCGCCGGGGATGTCCGTCCGGCCGACGCTCCCGGCGAAGAGGACGTCGCCGGACAGGAGCACGCCGTCGGCGTGGTAGGCGAGATGCGCCGGCGAGTGCCCCGGCACCGCGAGCACCTCGAAGACGACGCCGGCGAGCTCGAGCGTCTCGCCCCCGCGGAGCAGCACGTCCGGCGTCCAGGCGCGCACGGTCACGCCGGGAGGAGCGAACGCGCCGGGCTCCTCGAGGAGCACGCGCTCGTCCTCCGCCATGTGCACGGGCGCCCCGGTGCCCTCCGCAAGGTCGGCGACGCCGACCACGTGGTCCCAGTGGCCGTGGGTGAGCAGGATCGCAGCGCAGCGCGTTCCCATCGACGCCAGCGCGAGGCGGATCTCGGCCGCAGAGCCGCTGGGGTCGACGACCACGGCCTCCGGCGCTCCCCGCTCGGACCGGACGACGTAGCAGTTCGTCCCGATCGCCCCGAGCTCGAGCCTGTCGACGACCGGCACGGACGTCAGGGGCCCTGGGCCTTCGCCTGGCGCTTCTGGTACGAGCGCCACATGAACCGATCGACCCAGTAGCTGAACGGCACGAACACCGCGAGCAGGAACGCCGTGTTCACTAGCCCGCCGATGAGCGTGACCTTGCCACCCCCGAGCAGCAGCACGGTGGCGAGGAAGATCGGCCCGAACAGGAGCCCGCGCTTGATCACGCGCCGCCAGGACGGCGGCTGTGGAACGCCCCGTGGCGCCTTGGCCTGCCCGCCCTTCGGAGACGCCGACCTCGCCTTCGCGGGATCCGCAGACCTGAGCTCCGTCGCCTTGACGATCGTCTCGTTGCCCTCGCTGTCGATCTCCACGAGCTCGTACTCGTGGCGCTTCTCCTTCGCCCGGCGACGGCGCTGCTTCTGCGTGGCCATGGGGCGATTATGCCCGCGTCGCCACCTGCGCTCCGCCCTGCACGACGACGTGCACGAGGTCGCCCGCGAAGTGGTAGGCGAGATGGCGCCAGTCCGACGCCTCGAGCACGACGACGTCCGCCCGGCAGCCGGGCGCCAGCCGGCCGACATCGGATCGGCCCAGCACGTGCGCGGCGTTGACCGTGCACGCCGCGAGTGCCTCCTCCGGCGTCATCCGCAGCTGCGTGCAGGCGAGGGTGCAGACGACCGGCAGGCTCTCGCAGAACGCGCTGCCCGGGTTGAAGTCGGTCGCGAGCGCGACGAGCGCGCCGGCGTCGAGCAGGGCGCGCGCCGGCGGCATGCGCTTGCCCAGGAACAGCGCGGCGACGGGCAGCAGCACCGCGGTGACCTCGCTCGCGGCGAGCGCCGCCACGCCGTCCTGGCTGGTCGCCTCGAGATGGTCGACCGACCGGGCGCCGAGCTCGATCGCCAGCGGGACGGCGCCGATCTCCGAGAGCTGGTCGCCGTGCAGCCGGAGCGCCAGCCCGGCCTCGCGACATGCGACGAGGTAGCGACGTGCCTGCTCGACGTCGAACGTGCCCCGCTCGACGAAGACGTCCGCGGCGACGGCGAGCTCGGCGGCGTCGGCGAGCACGTCGTGGATCAGGAAGTCCACGTACGCGTCCGCGTCCCGGTGCTCGGGGGGGACCGCGTGCGCACCCAGGAACGTCGGGGTGCCGCCCGCGTCGCGGACGGCCTGGAGCTGCGCGAGCTCGGTGTCCCGGTCGAGTCCGTAGCCCGACTTGCCCTCGAACGCGGTCGTGCCGTGTGCGCGCATCGCGTCCCGGTGACGCCGGACGGCCGCGAGCAGCTCTCCCGGCGCGGCGCCACGGGTGGCGTGCGTCGTCGAGAGGATCCCCCCGCCGGCTGCGAGCAGCTCCTCGTAGGTCGCCCCAGCCGCACGGAGCGAGAACTCGTGCACGCGGTCGCCGAGGAACGCCGGGTGCGTGTGGCAGTCCACGAGCCCCGGGATCGCCGAGCGGCCCCGTCCGTCGAGCTCGACCACCTCGCCGGCGAGCGACGGGAGATCGCGCATCCGGCCGACGGCCTCGATCCGCTCCCCCGCGCACAGCACGAACGCGTCCTCCAGCACCGTCGCCTCGCGCGCGGCCGCGCCGCGGAGCGGCCCAGCCGCTCCGCCGGGCGTCACCACCTGCGCGAGGTCGCGGACGAGGAGCCGCGGTGCGGAGCGTCGATCGTCCGCGGCGCCCATCACCCGCCGCCCATCACGTCTGCCAGTCTCCGCTTGCCTACCTCTCGCTGGCAGCGCGTGCTGCCACCCCTTGCTGCCAGCGCACGCTGCCAGCGATCGCTGTCGGTCGTTCCTGTCCCCCCTGCCTGACAGGGTTCGTGCCGAAAGCGTGCCGATCGCTCCACAGACCGACGCTACGTCGTGATGCCGGGGAGGTCGAGGTCGCCGGCGTGAGCGGCCTCGAGCGCTGCGTCGTAGCCGGCGTCGGCGTGGCGCATGACGCCCGTGCCCGGGTCGGTCGTGAGGACGCGCTCCAGACGCTCCCGCGCGTCGTCGCTCCCGTCCGCGAGCACGACCATCCCCGCGTGGATCGAGTTGCCGATCCCGACGCCGCCACCATGGTGCACGCTCACCCAGGTCGCGCCGGCCGCCGTGTTGAGGAGCGCGTTGAGGATCGGCCAGTCCGCGATCGCGTCCGAGCCGTCGCGCATGTCCTCCGTCTCGCGATACGGCGAGGCGACCGAGCCCGAGTCGAGGTGGTCGCGGCCGATGACGATCGGCGCCGACACGACTCCGCGGCGGACGAGGTCGTTGATCGCGAGGCCGGCTCGGGCCCGATCCCCGTACCCGAGCCAGCAGATCCGGGCCGGCAGCCCCTGGAAGGCGACCTTCTCCGGTGCGAGGCGCAGCCAGTTCTGGAGGAGCACGTCGTCGGGGAACAGCGCGGCGAGCGCGTCGTCGATGGCCCCGATGTCGGCGGGGTCGCCCGAGAGCGCAGCCCAGCGGAACGGGCCGATCCCCCGGCAGAACAGCGGCCGGACGTACGCGGGCACGAAGCCCGGGTACGAGAACGCGTCGTCCAGCCCCCCGGCCTGCGCCTCGCCGCGGAGGTTGTTCCCGTAGTCGAACACGTGGCTGCCCATGCGGGAGAAGTCGATCATCGCCCGCACGTGCGTCACGATCGACGCCCGCGCGAGCTCGAGGTAGCGGGCCGGGTCGCGCTCGCGCAGCCCCGCTGCCTCCTCGAACGGCACCTCCGCCGGCACGTAGCCCGTCAGGGGGTCGTGCGCCGCGGTCTGGTCGGTGACGAGGTCGAAGCGGATGCCCTGGGCGACGAGCTCGGGCAGCGCGACGGCCGCGTTCGCCCGCACGCCGACGGAGAGCGGCCGACGCTCGGCGGCTGCCCGCATGACACGCTGCACGGCCTCGTCGAGCGTCGGCGCCTGCTCGTCGAGGTACCGGGTCGCCAGCCGACGGTCGATCGACCGCTGGTCGACGTCGATGCACAGGATCGCTGCGCCGGCCATGGTCGCCGCCAGCGGCTGGGCGCCCCCCATCCCGCCGAGCCCGGCGGTGAGCACGGTGCGTCCCGCGAGATCGGCCGAGCCGAAGTGCGTCTCGCCTGCCGCAGCGAAGGTCTGATACGTCCCCTGCAGGATGCCCTGCGTGCCGATGTAGATCCACGAGCCCGCCGTCATCTGGCCGAACATCGTCAGCCCCTCTGCCTCGAGTCGGCGGAACTCGTCCCAGGTCGCCCAGCGCGGCACCAGCAGCGAGTTGGCGATCAGCACGCGCGGCGCGGCCTCGTGCGTCCGGAAGACCCCCACCGGCTTGCCGGACTGGACGAGCAGCGTCTCGTCGTCGCGCAGGCGCAGCAGCGTCCTGACGATGTCGCGCAGCGCGTCGTGCGACCGCGCCGCGCGCCCCGAGCCCCCGTACACGACCAGCGACTCCGGATGCTCTGCGACCTCGAGGTCGAGGTTGTTGAGGAGCATGCGGAGCGGCGCCTCCGTCTGCCAGGAGCGGGCGTTGAGCCCGCTGCCTCGGGGCGCCCTGATCGCGGCAAGGTCGCCGACGAGTCGCTCGACCTGCGCATCGCTCACGTCTCGTCCTCCTCGCGGGCCCGCCGTGCCGCGTCCCTGGCCGCGATCCGCCGATGGAAGCGAAACCAGGTCCACGCGGTCGCCAGCACCCAGAACCCGACTGCGACGCCGACGGCCCGGGCCATGTCGCCCCCCGTGAGCAGGCTGAACACGAGGATCACCACCGCGAGCACCGCGTAGAGGAGCGCGGAGTCCCGGTACGGCCTGTCGGGGATCGGCCTTCCGGCGTTCTCGTGGCGTGGCGACAGCGACATCAGGCGAGCCTACCCACCTCGGCCTCGACCGCCTCGATCAGGCTCCCGTCCTCGATCGTCCGCGCGACGCGCTCGATGTCGCCGGCGAGCTGCCGATCCTCGTCCAGTCGCTCCGAGAGCGTGCGCACGTGCGCGCGAGCCGCACGGACGCCCTGGCCCGGCTCGAGCGGGGCGAGCAGCTCGACGCCCTGGGCCCCTGCGAGGAGCTCGATCGCGAGCACGCGCTCCGCGTTGGCCATCACCTGCCACGCCTTCAGACCCGCGGCGTTGCCCATCGAGACGTGATCCTCCTGTCCGGCGCTCGTCGGGATCGAGTCGACCGACGCCGGGTGGCTGAGCGCCTTGTTCTCGGACACGAGCGCGGCAGCGACGTACTGCGGGATCATGAAGCCCGAGTTGAGTCCTTCCTCCCGCGACACGAGGAACGGCGGCAGCCCGTCCGAGAGGCTCGGGTTGACGAGCCGCTCGGTGCGGCGCTCGCTGATCGAGGCGAGCTCCGCGACCGCGATCGTCAGGCAGTCCAGGCCCATCGCGATCGGCTGGCCGTGGAAGTTGCCGTTGGAGACGATCTCCTGCTCGGCGAGGAGGACGAGCGGGTTGTCCGTGGCCGCGTTCAGCTCGACCTCCACCGTTCCGGCGACGTGCTCGAGCAGATCTCGGCTCGCCCCGTGCACCTGTGGGGCGCAGCGCAGCGAGTAGGCATCCTGCACCCGGTCGCACCAACGATGCGACTCGACGATCGCGGAGGCCTCCAGCAGCAGCCGGAGGTTCGCGGCGCTGCGCCCCTGGCCGACGAGCGGGCGGGCTGCGTGGATGGCAGGGTGGAAGCTCGTCGGCGAGCCCCGCAGCGCCTCGAGCGACATCGCGCAGGCGATGTCCGCGGCCACCGCGAGCCGACGCGCTCGGACGAGCAGCAGCGCGGCGGTGGCGGTCATGAACTGCGTGCCGTTCACGAGCGAGAGCCCCTCCTTGGCCTGGAGCCGCACGGGCTCGAGGCCGACCGCGGCCAGGGCGTCGGCGCCGGTGAGCCGGCGGCCGTCGTGGGTCGCCTCGCCCTCGCCGACGAGCGGCAGCGCCAGGTGCGCGAGCGGGGCGAGATCGCCGCTCGCCCCGACGGAGCCACGCGCCGGCACGTGCGGCACGACCCCCGAGCTGAGAACCGCCACGAGCAGCTCGACGGTCTCGAGTCGGGCGCCCGAGTAGCCCTTCGCGAGGGTGTTGGCCCGCAGCAGCATCGCTGCGCGGACGACCTCGTCCGGGTACGGCTCCCCCACGCCGCAGGCGTGGCTGCGCAGCAGCCGGAGCTGGAGGTCCGCCGCCCGGTCGGCTGGGATCGACTCGGAGACGAACCGGCCGAAGCCGGTGTTGACCCCGTAGGTGTGCTCCGCCGTGTGCGTCTCGAGGAACGTCCGCGACGCCTGCACCCGCTCGACGGCGAGCGGGCCGAGCCGTACCGGGCGCCGTCCGATCGCGACGTCCCACACCTCGGCGAGCGAGAGGTCGTCGCCCGTCAGGAGCACGGGGTCGGTCACGGCGCGAGTCTACGACGTCGCGTGGGAGGCCCGTGATGCAGCCGTCTCCCCGCGGGTGCGTGGGGGCAGGACTGGCCGCGGTGCGACCGTGTCTCGCGCAGCCAGCGCTGCACCGGGATCAGACGACGAGGTGATGCTCGACCACGCGATCGGCGGCGAGCCCGGCGAGCGCGAGCGCCCTGGCGGCCGCGGCACGAGCGTCCGGCCCCGGCAGGCCCCGTGCGTCGCGGTCGTCCACGCCGGCCGACTCTGCCGCCGCCAGCACGACCCGCGCCGGGAGGAGGCCCACGAGCTCGCCCTCGACGACCTCCACGCCGAGCGAGGCGGCGAGGTCGCGGACGCGGGCCACCACCTCGTGGAGCGGCGCGGCGTCGAGGTCGACGACGTTCATGCTCAGCTGCACCCGCCCGCTCGACGGGAGGCGGAGGCCGATCGCCTGAACGCCCTCCATCCCTCCGCTCGACGCCCGCACCGCGCTCGCGATCGCCCGCGCGACCACCGCGTCGGCCGGCTCGAGCAGGAGGTTGAACGCCGCGAGCGGCGCGCGCGCGCCGACCAGCACGCCGCCGGTGGCGGGGTCGAGTCGGGAGGGGCCGGCGTCGGGGGCGAGCTCCCCGGCGTCGATGCGCGCCTGGAGCAGCTGGGGGCCCCCGCGGCGGAAGAACGCCGGTCGCCGCCCACCACCGACCTCCCCGTACAGGAACACGGCGAGCCCGAGCTCCTCGCCGACGCGTGCCGCGAGCGCCTCGGCGGCGCGGCAGGCACGCGGCATGTCCTCGGGCACGAGCGGGACGAGCGGCACGACGTCGGCAGCGCCGATCCGCGGATGGATCCCGTCGTGCCGGCGGAGATCGATGGCCGAGCGCGCCTCCGCGATGCCGGCGACGAGCGCCTCCACGAGCAGGGCGTCGTCAGCGAGGCCGAGGAGGGTGTGGACGGTGCGGTGGTGGTCGGCGTCGGTGTGCGTGTCGAGCACCCGGGCACCGCCCCTCGCGTAGGCGGCGCCGATCGCGTCGACCACCGAGCGGTCCCGCCCTTCGGAGACGTTCGGGACGGCCTCGAGGGGGAGCACGACCCCACTCTACGACGCTGCGCCGCAGCGGCGCCCACGGTGGCGCGCGCTCGGCCGGCGGACGACGGCGGCCGACCCGGGCGGGTGACGTAGGATCGCGCCGTGAGCATCGGCTCCGTCCTCGACGAGGCGTGGACCCTCTACACGACGTTCTTCGTCCGCTTCTTCGTGATCGCGCTGGTCGTGTTCGCGATCGTCAACGGCGTCTACGCGCTGCTGCTGGTCGCGGTGGACGAAGGCTCCTCCGGCGGGTCGCTGGTGGCGGGAGCAGTCGCGTTCACCACGACGCTCGTCGGTGGCTTCTGGCTCCAGGGCGCGCTCGTCCACGCCGTCCAGGACGCACGCGACGGAACGCTCGACCTCCGTGCCACCGACGCCTTCGCCCGCGCGCGACCGTACGTCCTGCCGATCCTGGTCGGCAGCCTGCTCGCGGCGCTCGGGATCCTGGGCGGCCTGCTGCTGCTGATCGTCCCGGGGATCGTGCTGACGATCTCGTTCTTCCGCCTCCGCGAGCTGAAGGATCCGGTGACCGTCGTCGCCGCCGAGCCGGGCGACCGGGCGCTCGACGCACTGCCGTGACCGACGACTCCCCACTCCCGCCGCCGGCCGACGGCCCCGTCTCCAGCGAGGCGCTCAGGGAGACCCGCCTGACTCCGGCCCAGGCGGTCGAAGGGATGCGGATCACGCTGCCCGTCCGCGGCAACCGCAAGCTCCGTCGCGTGCTCGAGCGGGCCAACGACGACCCCCAGCTCAAGGCCTGGTGGCACGTCTCGAACGTGAACGCGGTCGTCCGCCTGGAGATCAACGACCACTCCTGGGTGCACGTCCAGATCGTCGCGAACATCGCGCTCAAGCTCCTCCGGCAGCTGGTGAAGCACGACGTCGAGCCGTCGGTGGTGCGCGACTACGGCATGGCCGCCGACGAGGCAGAGGTCGTCGTCGTGCTCGCCGCGCTCACCCACTGCGTCGGGATGTCGGTGCACCGTCGCGGGCACGAGGACTGGAGCCTGTTCCTCGCCGCTCCGAAGCTCCACGCGCTGCTCGAGGGGGTCTACGACGAGCCGGATCGCACCGTGCTCGTCTCCGAGGTGCTCCAGGCCATCACGAGCCACCGCTCGGACGGCGAGCCGCTCGCCCTCGAGGCCGGGATCCTGCGCGTGGCGGACGCGCTCGACATGGCAAAGGGACGCTCCCGGATCCCGTTCGAGCGCGGCCAGGTGACGATGCACTCGCTGTCGGCGGCCGCGATCGACGAGGTGCGGATCGTTGACGGAGAGGAGCGGCCCGTGCGGATCGACATCCTGATGAACAACTCCTCGGGCCTCTTCCAGGTCGACGGGCTGCTCAAGGCGAAGCTGCGCGGATCGGGGCTCGAGCCGCACGTCGAGGTGATCGCCCACGTGCTCGCCGACGAGGAGCAGCGTCTGGTGCGCGAGTACCGCCTCGACCTGTAGCGCCGATCGCGCGGTGCCGCGCTGCGCCACGGGCGACGGCGGGCCGGGCAGGTCGACGCCCGCCCCGTCCGGCTACAATCCGGCGCGAGCCCTGCGGGATCGTCTAATGGTAGGACGCCGGATTCTGGCTCCGGAAGTTGGGGTTCGAGTCCCTGTCCCGCAGCCTCGAGCGTGAGAGACCCCCGCAAGCGCGGGGGTCTCGCGTTCCGGGCCCGAGCGCGGCGCGCCTCGCGCCGGGGTCACACGAGCGCGAGCACGCCGGCCACGAGCACCGACCAGAAGGCGACGCAGCCGGCGAGCGCCGCGAGCAGGCCCCAGTTCCAGCCGTGCACGCGCTCGCGCGGGACTGCGGTCTCAACGAACGCGACGGGCGCGCTGTCCATGCGCGCAGTGTTCGCCATCGACCGGACGGGATCCTCCCCCGTCCGAGGGTCGCGGCTCCTCCCCGCCGCAGGGTCGCGACGACCGAGCTGCACGCCACCGTCGGATGACGGCTCCTGCTCGACGCCAGCGCCGCTTCCACCCGGCTCAAGGGCCGCGTCGAGCCGTCCGATGAGGAGAGGAAGGCCGGGCGCTAGGGAACCACCGGGGGCGGGGATTGGGGAACTCCCCCGGAGGCGATGCGCCCGGCCTTCCACGTCGAGGTTAGCCGCCGGCCCGGCGATTCCTCGTCGCCGCGCGGCCCGCATCCGCCCGTGTCGGTGCGGGCGGACGCTGTGAGGGATTCGTAAGGGTTCGGACGTCACCTTGGAGGGCGTCGGCTACGGTGGCCCGCGAGCGAGACACGAACGGCGCCCCGTCGGCCTGCCCGACGGCCATAGCAGCCCCCGCGCCGTGCCCCTGTCCCCGAGATGGAGGTCGACCCCTGAAGGCCCTGGTTCTGGGCGCCTGCGCCCTCGTGCTGTGCATGACCACCGTCGTCGGCAGAGCCGACGCCGCGTCCAGTCTCGAGACGCGCCTCGCAGCCCACGTCGAGCTGCTGCGGAAGGACGCGTCGGTCGTCCGGTTCTTCGAGACCCACCGCTGGCTGCTCCACGATCCCGAGGTCGAGGTGAAGGCCCGGGCGGCTCTGTCGCGGGCGAAGCGTCGCCTGGCCGCGACCCGGGTCAAGGCCGAACGGGCCCGGCGGGCGCTCGCCGCGCAGAAGATGACGGCCCGGCTCGCGGCGCTGCGCGCCGCGCCCCCTCGCAAGGCGATCTGCGCCGTCTTCGGTCCGCACTGCGGCGAGGCGCTCCAGGTCGCCCACTGCGAGTCGCGCCTCACCACGACCGCACGGAACGGCCAGTACCTCGGGCTGTTCCAGATGGGCTCGAGCGAGCGTGCTCTGTTCGGGCATGGCGAGACGGCGTACGAGCAGGCGCGCGCCGCCCACCGCTACTTCGTGCGGTCGGGTCGCGACTGGAGCCCGTGGTCGTGCAAGCCCTGGAGCTGAGCGACCGGGGTTTGGCGCAAAGTGCGGCCCTTCCGCTCGCGGACAGGGTTCCCTCGGCACCGTGGGCGTGCTAGGAGTGCGGCAGTGCCGCTCTTCCGCAAGCGCGACCGGCTGAGGCCTCTGGACGAGGCCGCCGCGTACGCCCGCTGCCACGGCGACCGCGACGACTCCGTCCGCGTCGTCAAGCTCCCACCCCGACGCGTGCGGTACGACCTGCTCGCCACCGGCGAGGAGATCAGACGTCGCTTCGAGGAGCGGATCGACGCTCGCGAGGCAGACGCGCCGGCGTAG
>CAZUVW010000055.1:0-14814 GCA_964623875.1 uncultured Gaiellales bacterium | reverse complement strand
GATGGGCGGCGGCACGCTGGGCCGCCCCACCAGCCGCAGCGTCGCGACGCTGCCGCGCTCGCCTCGCGCCCTCACGGCGAGCGCCTGTCCACAGGCCTGACCGCCGGGCAGTCGGGCTCGGAATCGCCCGGTAGCAGACGCGCGCACGAGCACCCGCCTCGGGCCGGCCAGCGTCAGCGCCGTGACGGTCACGCGCTCGCCGGGCGCGAAGCCGACGCCGCGCACGACGAGCGGCGTCCTCGTCTCGAGGACGAGCGTCGGCGTGGCGGCCTGTGCCAATGTGCCCGCGACGAGCGCGAGCACGAGCGTAGCGGTGACGAGCAGCAGCCGGATCCGGTCACGCTACCCTGCTCGTGTCAGCGATCTGTGAGCGATGCCCGACCGAGGGATGCGCTCGACGTCGGATCCGCCGACATCAGGGGCATGCGGCGTCTCCCCCTCTTGCTCGTGTGCACGCTCGCACTGGCGGTGGGCGTCCCCCTTGCCCACGCGATCACGAACGGCGAGCCCGACGGCACGGCCCACCCGTACGTCGGCCTCGTCGGCTTCTACGACGGCGACGGCGTCTACGTCCAGCGGTGCAGCGGCACGTTGATCGCACCCACCGTCGTCCTCACCGCGGCCCACTGCGCGTTCGCCGACGACGGGACGCAGCTCGTCGAGGCGCGCGTCTGGTTCGATCCGGTCGTCGGCCCCGGCGTCGTCTCCGGAAGGGTCGACGGCACGTCGGGCGAGGCCGTGCCGCACCCGGGTTTCGACGGCTACGCGAGCTTCCCCGAGTCGAACGACGTCGCCGTCGTCCTGCTCGACAGCGCAGTGACGACCGTCGGCTTCGGCGCGCTGCCGGCCGTGGGCGTCCTCGACGGCCTGACCAAGAAGGGCGCGGGCTTCACCCTCGTCGGCTACGGCTTCCTGCAGGTGAAGCCGGTCGAGGTCACGGGAGATCGCACCCGGCTCCGCGCGAGCGCCGTGCCCGGCGGGCCCAACGGCAGCAAGACCGCTGACTTCAACCTGCGCACGAAGCCGGGCAAGGACGGGGGCGGCTTCTGCTTCGGCGACTCCGGCGGCCCGGCTCTGCTCGGGAACACGAACGTCGTCGTGGCAGTCAGCTCGCTGTCCCAGCAGAGCTGCAAGGCGTACTCGCTCTCCTACCGCGTCGACACGCGCGCCGTGCTGGAGTGGCTCGGGCAGTACGTCGGCTGAGAGCGGCTACCGCGGCCCGCTCTGGTCGCCCTCGAACTCGCCGGGCCGCCCACCGTAGCGCGCATCGACCCGCATGTCGTCGGCAGCGCCCTGGTACGCGTCCTCCGCGAGCTTCGCCTCGGCATCGGCGAGCTTCTCGTCGTCCTCGTCGGGCGTCTGGCGGAGCCAGCCCAGGATCCTGCTCTTCAGTGCCATGCGCGGAGTGTACGACGCCCGGGAACGTGCCGCTCGAGCACGGCCGGGCCGCGTCAGTACGCGACGGCGCCGAGGCCGGTGTCGGCCGCGTGCTTCTGCTCGTCCGCCCGGTAGCTCGAGCGCACGAGCGGCCCGGCGAAGACGGAGCCGAAGCCGAGCGCCTCGCCCTGCTCCCGGAGCCAGCGGAACTCGTCGGGGTGCACCCAGCGGTCGATCGGCGCGTGCTGGCTGGAGGGCTGGAGGTACTGGCCGATCGTGACCACGTCGACGCCGTGCGCGCGCAGGTCGCGCATCGTCTCCACGACCTCGTCGTTCGTCTCGCCCAGCCCGACGATGATCCCCGACTTCGTCAGCACGGGGTAGTCGGCCCGCTCCTTCGCCCGGCGCAGGAGCCACAGCGCCTTCTCGTAGCTCGCCTTCGCCCCGCGCATCCGACGGTGGAGGCGGCGCACCGTCTCGATGTTGTGATTGAAGACCTCGGGGCGCGCGGCGAGCACGGTCGTGAGCGCCTGCTCCTCGACCCCGAGGAAGTCGGGCGTCAGCACCTCGACCGAGCAGTCGGGCAGCTTCGCCTTGAGGGCGCGGATCGTCGCCGCGAAGTGCCCGGCACCGCGGTCGGCCAGGTCGTCGCGATCGACCGACGTCACGACGACGTGCTTCGCGCCGAGCGTCGCCGCCGCCTGGGCGAGCCGCAGCGGCTCGAGCGGGTCGGGCGGGTGCTCGGGCTTTCCGGAGGTGACGTAGCAGTAGCGGCAGGCACGCGTGCACGTGTCGCCGAGGATCTGGAAGGTCGCCGTGCCCTTGCCCCAGCACTCGGCGATGTTCGGGCAGCGCGCCTCCTCGCAGACGGTCGTCAGCGACGCGCCGTGGAGGAGCCTCTTGACGTCGTAGAAGCGCGTGTCCTGGCTCGGCGCGCGCACGCGCATCCAGTCGGGACGGCGAGGCCGCTCGGCGACGGGCAACGATCGCTCCACGCTGCCATTGTAGGGGCGGGGCTTGCCCCGCCCGCCGCCCTGCCCGCACCCGTGCCCATCGCCGACCCGCTCGTGCCCGTCACGGGACGAGCGCGAAGGCGGCGACGTGCGCGGGACGAACGACCGAGAAGTGCCGCCGGTCGAGCGTTGCGACCGCCGTCTCGCCGAGCCGCTCGGCGGTGGTGACGACCGACGCATCGACGAAGCCCAGCGGGAGGTTCGCGTACCCCTCGACGAGCGCGCGGATGCGACGGAGATCGTCGAGATCGTGCTCGAAGAGCAGGTAGGCGCCGCGTACGAGATCGTCGAGGACGAGCGTCGTCGCGCGCGGAACGCCGCGGCGGGAGGCCAGCTGGTCGAGCTCGACGAGCGTCGGGGCAGGTACGACGACCGCTTCTGCCGCGTCGAGGAGCGCTGCGCACCGCGTGTGGTCGCGATCCCGGACGTTCAGCGACGCCCAGAGGACGGAGGTGTCGCAGACGAGCGTCACTCCTCGGGTGGGAGCCCGTAGAGGATCTCCTCGATGCGCGAGGCGGTGTCGTCGCCGGGCTCGCCCGTCGCGATCGCGCCGATGAACCGCAGGCGCGGTCGCCTCCGGGAACGCAGTCGCGTGTGCAGGACGAGCGCCTCGCGGATCTCCTCGCCGAGTGAGACGCCGCGCTCGCGCGCCATCGCCCGCAGCTCGTCGAGCAGGTCATCGGGCGCCATGATCGTCGTGCGGCTCATGCGTGCCATTATGGCACTCATTATGTCACGCCTTCCTGGCGCTTCCGTGCCGTCTCAGCGCGCAGCGAGCTTCTCGTGCACCGGCTGCGCCCAGAGCCCCATGCCGTCCTCGGTCGGCAGCTCCTCCAACGTGAGATCGAACACCTCGGCCAGCGACGCTGCGGCGACGGGCCGCACCTCGTCGACCGTCACCACGCGGCCGAGCTCGCGCGCGATCGTCGTGAAGGAGGCGTCCTCCAGCCCGCACGCGGTGATCCACTCGGTGAACGGCGCCGGGTCGAGGTCGACGTTGAGCGCGTAGCCGTGCGTCGTCACCCAGCGGGAGGCGTGCACGCCGATCGACGCGATCTTCCGCGGCGGCGCGACGGTCGACGGGGGCATCCAGACCCCTGTGAGCCCGTCGATGCGCGTCCCCTCCAGCTCGAAGGCAGCCAGGGTGCGGATGAGCGCCTCCTCCAGGTCGCGGACGTAGCGCTTGAGGTCCTGCCCGTGCCGCTTGAGGTCGAGGATGGGGTAGCAGACGAGCTGCCCCGGCCCGTGGAACGTCGACTTGCCGCCTCGGTCGGTCTCGACGATCTCGATCTCGAGGCCCTCCGGGAGGTGGAGCTCGCCCTCGTCGGTGCGGCGACCGAGCGTCACCACCGGCTCGTGCTCGAGGAGGACGACGGTGTCCGGGATCGCCCCCTGCGAGACGGCCCCGGCCAGGGAGCGCTGGAGTGCGAGCGCCTCGCGGTAGGGAACGACGCCCAGCTGCAGGAGATACGCTCCGGCGCTCACGAGGGGAGCGTACGCGATGGCAAGCGTGCTGCCGTCACACCGGCGCTGTGGCGTCGGCGGGCGGCTGCTCGGCGCCCTCTCGGAGCACGCACGGCTCCTCGGTCGAGGCGCGCTCGTCGGCCGTGTGCTCGAGGCGGACGTCGAGTCGAGGGCGTTCCTCGACCGGCGCGGCTTCGCGGTGCTCATACGTGAGAGGCCGGTCGCGCTCGACCTCGGCCGGGTCTCCGCGGAGCGCCCGACGGCACCCGTGGGTGTCGAGCTGGTGAGCCTCGCAGAGCGCTCCGACCTCGCCGAGGCTGCGTGGCTGTTGCTGCGCGGCCCGCTCCGGCGGGCAGTCGTCTAGGCCGAGCCCTCCCAGCCCTCCAGCCGGTCGCGGAGGTCCTTCATGAACCCGCCGCTGTAGGCGCCGTCGACGAGACGGTGGTCGTACGTGAGCGTGACGTTCATCATCGGCCGCACGGCGATCACGTCCTTGCCGAACCCGTCCTGGACGACCCACGGGCGCTTGACGAGCGCGTACGTGCCGAGGATGCCCACCTGGGGCTGGTTGATGATCGGCGTGCCGTGGAAGGTGCCGAACCCGCCGGGGTTCGTGATCGTGAACGTGCCGCCCTGGACGTCGTCGGGCAGCAGCTTCTTCGTGCGGGCCCGCTCGGCCAGGTCGGCGATCGCGCGGGCGATGCCGAGCAGGTTGAGATCCTGAGCGTTGCGGATCACCGGGACGATCAGCCCTCTGCCGCCGTCGAGCGCGACCGCGATGCCGAGATTGACGAACGAGCGAGTGACGATCTTCTCGCCGCGAAGCTCGCCGTTGATCCACGGCCAGTCCTCGAGCGCCTGCACGGTCGCCTCGGCGACGAACGCGAGGTACGTGGGATTGACGCCGTACTTCGCCTGGTACTCCGCCTTGAGCTCCTCGCGGGCGGCGACGATGCGGGACATGTCGACCTCGATCGCGCTCGTCACGTGCGCCGACGTGTCGAGCGAGCGGCGCATGTGCTCCATCACGCCGCGCCGCATCGCGGTCATCGGCTCCTCGGCTTCGCCGGGGAGGAGGGGCACTTCCTGCGGAAGTGCCAGTGGTGCCGGTGCAGGGACACTGGGTGCCGGTGCGGACTGGGGCGGGGCCACGGCTGCGACGGGCTCCGGCACCTGCGGAGCAGGCGCCACCGGTTCGGCCGGGGCCGCGACCGGTGCCTCTGGCACCTGCGGAGCAGGTGCCTCCGGCGGCGTTGCCGGCGCGACGGCTCCGCCGGACTCGATGTAGGCGAGGATGTCCTTCTTCGTCACCCGGCCGCCCTGGCCGGTGCCGGCGACCGCCGCGGGGTCGACGCCGTGCTGGGCCGCGATGCGCGCCACGACCGGAGAGACGAAGGTGCGACCGTTCCCCTCGACCGGTGTCGGCGCCGCCACGGGAGCGGGCGGTGCTGGCGCCACCGTTGCGGCGGCCGGCTCGGTCACGACGGGCGTCACGACGGACGTCTCTGGCACTTGCGTAGCAAGTGCCTCGGGCGCAGCAGGTGCCTCGAACGCCTCCGCCTCCGCCACCGGCGCCGGCGCCGGCTCGGCCGTAGCGCCGGCAGGCGCGATCACCGCAAGCACCGTCCCCACCTCGACCGTCTCGCCCTCCTGCACGAGGATCTGCGCGACGACCCCCTCGCCCGGGCTCGGCACCTCCGTGTCGACCTTGTCGGTCGAGATCTCGAGCAGCGGCTCGTCCATCGCGATCGGCTCCCCCGGCTGCTTCAGCCAGCGGGTGATCGTGCCCTCCGAGACGGAGACGCCCATCTGGGGCATCACGACCTCGATCTGGGTGCCGGTGCTCACTGTCGTTACCTCCTGCGCATGATCGCTTGATGCGAGCCCGTCAGTACGCGGCCAGCTCGCGGAGACCGGCGACGACGTCGTCGACCTGGGGGATGAAGGCCCGCTCGAGCGGGGGGGAGAAGGGGACGGGGGTGTCGGGCGCGGCGATGCGCCGCAGCGGCGCGTCGAGGTCCTCGAACGCCTCCTCGGCGACCGTCGCGAGGATCTCGGCGCCGAACCCGCCGGTGCGCGTGTCCTCGTGCAGCACGAGCGCCCGGGAGGTGCGTCGCACGCTCTCGAGCACGGTCTCCCGATCCCATGGGATCAGCGTGCGCAGGTCGATCACCTCGACCGAGACGCCGTCGGCCGCGAGCCGCTCGGCGGCCTCTGCCGCCGTCCACACCATCGCGCCCCAGGTGATCACCGTGACGTCGTCGCCGGCGCGGTGGATCCGTGCCTTGCCGAACGGCACGGCGTAGCGGTCGTCCGGCACCTCGCCCTTGATCCGCCGGTAGAGGTGCTTGTGCTCGAAGAACAGCACCGGGTTGGGATCCTCGATCGCCGTCACGAGCAGCCCCTTCGCGTCCTCGGGGGTCGCAGGGCAGACGACCTTCAGCCCCGGGACGTGGGCGAAGCTCGACTCGGGGTTCTGGGAGTGGAACGGGCCGCCCGAGAACCCGCCGCCGGACGGGAGCCGCACGACGATCGGGATGGGTGTGCCGGCGCGGTAGTGCTGCTTCGCGGCCACCGTGACGAGGTGATCCCACGCACAGGAGATGAAGTCCGCGAACTGCATCTCGGCCACGGGGCGCAGACCCATCAGCGCCGAGCCCGTCGCGCCGCCGAGGATCGCGGTCTCGGAGAGCGGCATGTCGATCACCCGCCAGGGCCCGAACTCCTCCTGGAAGCCAAGCGTCACCTTGAACGCACCGCCGTACACGCCGACGTCCTCGCCGAGCACGAACACGCGCTCGTCGCGACGCATCTCCTGTCGGAGACCGTCCGAGATCGCCTGGAGGTACGTCTTCTCGCTCACTTGTGGTGGGGGGTGTCGAGCTCTTCGGCCGTGGCGAAGACGCCGTCGAGCAGCGTTGCCGGATCGGGCAAGGGGGACGCCTCCGCCCGCTCGATCGCGTCGTTGAGGATCCGCTTCACGGTGGCGGTGAGCTCGGCTTCCTCCTCGTCGCCGAGGTGGGCGTGGTCGTGCAGCCACCTGCGGAAGCGCTCGATCGGGTCGCGGCGGGCCCACTCCTCGAAGAGCTCCTTCGGGACGTAGAACGCGTCGTCGTGGACGGCGTGGCCCTCCATGCGGAGCGTGACGCTCTCGATCAGGGTCGGGCCGCCGCCCTCGCGCGCCTTCTCGATCGCCCGCTTCGCCTCGCGGTACACGGCGAGCACGTCGGTGCCGTCGACCACGACCCCGTCGAAGCCGTAGCCGGCGGCCCGATCCGCGAGGTGCTCGCACGCGTACTCGAGGTGCGCCGGGGTGGAGTAGGCCCACTGGTTGTTGTCGATCACGAAGACGATCGGCAGCCGTCGCACGCCGGCGAAGTTCATCCCCTCGTGGGCGTCTCCGCGCGCGGCCGCGCCTTCGCCGCACCAGGCGACGGCGACGCGGTGCTCCTGCCGGATGCGGAAGGCGAGGGCCATCCCCACGCCCACCGGCAGCATCGCCGGCAGATGGCTGACCATGGCGTGCAGGCCGAGCCGCGCATCGCCGATGTGCACGTTGCCGTCTCGACCGCCGGTCGGCCCGTCGGCACGCCCCATGTACTGCGCGAAGATCCTCCACGGCTCGACGCCGCGCGTGACGTGGACGCCCATGTCGCGCTGGATCGGCGTGCCGACGTCGTTCGGCCCCATCGCGGTCGCGATCCCGACGGCGGCGGCCTCGTTGCCGCGCCCGGTGTAGAAGGAGCCGGGGATCTTCCCCTGCTTGTAGAGGATGTGCCCGCGCTCCTCGACCCCGCGGGTGATCAGCATGTTGCGGTAGATGCCGAGCAGATCCTCACGGTCGAGGCCTGCGTCGATCACCTCCTGAAGCGAGCCGACCGGCTCGGCCTCCCGTACTGCCATGCGCGGCAATCCCCCCGTTGGTGCTGGTCCGGCACGACTCTACCGGCTCCGGCAGTCGGATCCCGGCACGCCGCCCCGGTCGCTACAGCCCGAGCTTCTCCGCGAGCAGGGTGTCGAGCACGCGGTGGGTGGCGGGCTCGATGAGGTTCATGCTCAGGACGCCGGACAGGCGCTCGCAGAGGGCGATGCCCGCGTCGGTGCTCGTCGCCTTGCCCGCGACGAGGTCGGGCACGACGTCGTACGCCGTGGCGACGCCGACGACCGCGTAGGGATCGGAGGCGCAGAGCACGGTGCAGCGGACGTTCGGCGCCAGGGCGGCCGATGCGACGTCGACGTTGTACGCCTCGAGCGGCGACGAGCCGCACTCGACCACCACCACGTCCGGCTCGCCGGCGGCGAGCCGGGAGAGCATGTGCTCGAGCGCGACGCGGTACTCCTTCGGGCTCACGAGCGTCGACGGCAGCCCCGCGTCGACGAAGTCCACCGTCGGGCTGGCGCCCGCATCGCTCATCCCCAGGATCTCCCGGTAGCGCGCGACCCCGGTCACCTTCGTCGCCGCGACCCGGAGCCCCATCTCACGCAGCCGGCGGATCAGGACGATCACCGAGGTCGTCTTCCCGGCGCTCATCGACGTGCCGATCACGAGCACGACGGGCGCGGTGAGCGGACGGCGCTCGACCGGCTCGACGAACGACGCCATGGTCACCTTCGCCCCGCCGACGGTCACGTGCCCGCGATAGGTCAGAGGCACGAGGTGGGCCCGCGCCGCTGGAGTGACGGAGGTCGCCCGACCGAGGACTCCTGCGCGTGTGAGCGCGTGCATGCGCAGGTCGCTGCCGATCTCGGTCCAGTCGCCGACGGCTTCGAGCGTCGCCGAGCGACGACCGAACGCGCCGACGAGCACGTCCCCTGCGACCACGTCGGCCATGCGCCCCGTCGCCAGCTCGACGTCGAACGGGGTGTCGAGCGTGTCCGGCACCTCGCCGACGACGTAGTCGCCGGTCGCCCACTGGCTGCGCGGCAGCAGGGAGATGCCGGCGCCCTCGAACGACGCGATCCGCGTGACGCTGGTGAGCACCGCGGCGGCCAGCCGGTGCGGCGGTCGGCCGCGGTGCTCGACGGTCGCGGCCGCGCCGTGCCCCGCCGCGTCCGTGCCCGCGACACGAGCGCGTCGGGAGGGCTTCTTCCCGGTCGGGGGCTTCCTCGCCTTCACGGGGTCTCCACCGGCGAGAGCAGGAGCAGGGCCAGGAGCGCCGCTCGCTCGGGGAGGCGCGGGATCACCACGCGCTCGTCTGCGGCATGCGCCCCTTCGCCCACGGGCCCGAGCCCGTCCAGCGTCGGCGTGTGCAGGCTCGTGTAGTTCCCGTCCGACGCGCCGCCGACCATCACGCTCTCGAGCTCGAGGCCGAGCGCAGCGCCCAGACGCGCTGCCGTCTGGAACAGCGCGAGGTTGCCGGGGGTCGCCTCCATCGGCGGCCGACCGAGGCCGCCCTCGACCTCGATCCGAAGTCCGGCGCCGACGGGCTGCAGCCCTCGGATCACGGCGTCGACCTCCTCGCCGTCGGCCCGCGTCGGAACCCGGACGTCCACCACCGCGACGGCCTCGGGGGCGATCACGTTCGGGCGCAATCCGCCGTCGATCGTCCCGACGTTGACGGTGATCCCGCGCTCCGCGTCGTTCAGGGCGAACAGGCGCTGGATCTGGTGGGAGAGCTCGAGGATCGCGCTGAGCCCCTCCTCGGGCGCCACGCCTGCGTGTGCGGCGCGCCCGCGCACCGTGACGCGGTAGGCACCTGTGCCCTTGCGCGCGGTCTTGAGCGCTCCCCGCGTCCCGAATGCGGCCTCGAGCACGAACGCTCGCGCCGCTCCGCGCGCGAGCCGGAGGATCAGCGGAAGGGAATCCCTGCTCCCGACCTCCTCGTCGGTCGTCGTCAGCACCACCGGTGTGACCTGCGGCTCGAGCCCCAAGGCGGCGAGGGCCTGCAGGGCGAAGACGACCTGGACGAGCCCGCCCTTCATGTCTGCCACGCCGGGGCCGAACAGCTCGTCGCCGCGGCGCACGACGGGCATGGTCGAGAGCGTCCCGAGGGGCCACACCGTGTCCATGTGGCCGAGGACGAGCTGGTACGGGGCACCCCGGCGTCGCACTGCGGGCCGGGCGTAGAGGTGGTCGCCGACCTGGCGCGCGGGAGCCCGGCGCACCTCGTAGCCGACGTCGGTGAGCGCGCCGGCCAGGAGCGCGAACGGTGCGGCCTGGGCCTCGCGGTCGAGAGTCGGCGACTCGGCCCGGGCGAGCGCCGTGAGGAGGTCGACCATCGGCTCGGTCCGCTCGCGCAGCCAGGCGAGCACTGCCGGGGCGGCCGACTCCGCGCTAGAGACGGAAGTCGGCGGGGAAGGGGAAGGCGTTCGAGGCATCGATCCGTGCGAACCTCCCGGGGGACAGAAAGGCCAGGAGCGGCAGCTCGTGGATCACGTCGCCGTCGTCGCGGTCCGGGTCGCGCAGCGCCTGCTCGTGCGCTGCGGCGGCGACCATCCGACCGATCACGAGGCTGTTCTCGCCGAACCCGTCGAGCGTGCGGTCGAGCTCGCACTCCAGCCAGAAGGCACAGCCGGTGACCAACACCCCCTCGACGACGTCCGCAGGGAACGTGTGGAGCGCAGCCAGCGCGGGCTTCGAGTGGTCTGCCTGGCGCCCCGAGGCCGCGAGGCTCGCCTCGAGGATCTGGTCCGGCCGGGGATAGCTGACGGTGAACGCGCCGCGCGCGACCGCGTTCGCGTAGGTGGCGTGGCGCGGCGAGCAGACGAACGCGAAGTAGTTCGACCACCCGAGCGGCATCGCCATGTGCTTCGGCGCCAGATCCGGCGCGCCGCTCCGGTCGAGCGTGCCGACGAGAACGAGCGGCGCGACGGTGAACACGCGTCCCCAGACGGGGGCGTCGACGGGCAGCGCGACGATCGCAGGATCCCGCTCCACGCGTGCAGCCTCACGCCGTCGGCGGACGGGCGCATCGGCGGAAGCGCCGATCCGGCCCGCGGGAACCCACGGATCCGCTCGCGCGGCAGCATCGGCCGCTCCGACGCGGGATGGCGCAGGCCGGGGTGCGCTAGCGTCCCGGCGGGGCGGCTGGCCGCCCCGCCTCATGACCGAGCCCCCGCCGAAGCCGAAGCGCAACTGGATCCAGGAGGAGCGTCGCCGGACGCTCGGCGACTGGGTCGCGTTCTGCCTCGACTGCGGCCACGTGCAGCGCTACTTCGCAGACGACGAGGTGCTGCTGGAGCCGCGCTGCCCGTTCTGCGCGGGTGAGATGCGTCACCGGTGCCCCGCCTGCGGCGCGCGGCTCCCCTCGGCCTTCCAGGTCGAGTGCGAGGAGTGCGGCGCCGAGCTGCGTCCGAACGAGCTCTTCGGCGTGCCCATCCGCAAGCAGGGCCGCTGAGCCGGGGTCGTGTCGTGATCCCTCCGAGCATCGAGGCGTTCGACACCTGGATCCGCGGGCGCTTCCGCGACCTCAACACGGAGCTCGAGGAGCGCTACTTCGCGCTCGAGAACCCCGCCGACGTCGAGGGCGTCGCCCCCGAGCTGACGACGGCGCTCAGGAAGGAGGGTGACGCGCACGTCGAGGCGGTCGCGGAGCTGCCGCTGCTCGACCTCGACGCCGAGCGCGGCTACGACCTGCTCGGCAACGTGGGCCTGTACATGGCGGCGCTCCGGCGACACGAGCTGACGAATCCGGAGCGCGAGGAGCGATCGCCCTTCCCCGTCGCGAGCGGTCTCGCGCAACGCCTCGCGACCGGCCTCGGCGTCGTCCCGCGGTTCGCGACGGCGCACGTGAACCTCTCGAACCTCGCCCGCGACGGGGTGCACAAGAGCTTCACGTGGCTCCACGACGAGATGGTCTTCATCGAGCACAACTGCCTCTCGATCCTCGCCTACATCCGCGCGGCGGACGTCCTCCGGCGCGTGCCGCCGCTGGGCGTGACGCACCCGGTCGCGACGACGCTCTTCCGGGACGCGCGCGCCGCGCTCGAGGACGTGATCCGCTACAACGACGAGCTCGACGCCAAGCTGGACGTCGATCGCTTCTTCTTCAACGTGCGGCCCTACTTCAAGCCCTACCGCGTGGGTCGGCAGGAGTATCGGGGCGCGAACGCCGGCGACTTCGCAGCGATCAACGAGCTCGACCTGACGCTCGGGCTCTGTCGCGTCGGCGACCCCGCGTACGCCGCGATCGTGCTGGAGAAGGTGCCGTTCATGACGGTCGACGACCAGCGGCTGCTGCAGGCCTGCGTGCGGATGCGCCAGAGCCTGATGGACGACTTCCTCGACCTCGTCGACGCGGGGCCGCTGACCGGGACGGCGGTCGAGAGCCTCCGGGCCTTCCTCGACGTCTGCGAAGCGCACGGCCGCACCGCCGCGCAGCACCACGACCAGTTCGTGGCCCGCTTCATCGAGCGACCCTCCGAGCGCCTCGCCGAGCAGTTCCTGCGCCAGATCACGGCCAGCGGTCCACCCCTGCCCGTGCTCCTCGAGTCCCTCCGAACGCTGCGCGACAAGCGCCTGGCGGCCGACCGGGACGACATCCCCACGCGGCACGCCGATCTCGCCCGCCTCCGCGCTGCCGTCGTCCGGCAGGAGCCCGGCTGAAGCCGGGCACCGGCTGCCTACGGCAGCAGGGACGCATGGGCCGTCACGTCCGTCCGAGCGGAGCGAGCGCGTGGCCCGGCCCGAGCGGGCCCGCAGGCGGGCCCTCTTCAGGGATCTGCCCGCACGTCCGGCGCAGCCGGACCTGCGGGATCAAGCCGCGGGAACCCGCTCCGCGGGTTCCCGCCTGGCGAGCTAGAACATCGTCCCGACGATCTGCGAGAAGCGGATCACGGTGACGGTGTCGTCGGCGGAGACCTCGCGGTTGTAGAGCTGTCCCAGGAAGCGGACGAAGTCGTCGACGTGCTTGATCTGCGGATTGTCGTGCTCGATCTCGCGGGGCGAGAGCTCACCCAGGCGCTTGACCTCGATCTTGTCGATCACGGCGTCGAAGATCTTCTCCCGCTGCCCGTAGCGCATGCCGACCAGCACGGTCACGATCATGCCCTTCTTGTACTTCGCCGACTTGTCGCCGAGCCGGACGGTGGCGGTCTTGCGGCCCGTGCGGAGCTGGTCGGCGACCGCCGGCGAGTAGAAGTTGAGCGCGTAGGTCGGCACGCGCCCTCGACTATAGAGCCTCGTCGCGGACGAGCCGTGCCGCAACCTCGACGAGCTCTGCCTCCCGACGGTAGGCCAGCAGCGCGCGTGCCTCGTCGACGGGCAGCCACCTCGCCTCCGCGACCTCGCGCTCCATCCCCGGCGGGAGATCGCCGATCCGGCCGCCGTGCCTGCGGAGCAGGAAGAAGATCACCACCTTCGCGACGCGGTCGCCGTCCCAGGTGAACACGTAGCGGCTCTCGCCGACCCGTCGCACGACGCTGGTGCGCAGTCCCGTCTCCTCCGCGGTCTCGCGAACCGCGGCGGCGCCGGGCGGCTCCCCGGCCTCGACGTGCCCCTTCGGCAGCGCCCACGTGCCCGGAGGCTTGCCGCGCGGGCGGATCGCGGCGAGCCACAGCCGCCCGCGCCGCCGATGCAGCACGATCCCGCCGGCCGAGAGCTCGCGTCGCATCCGGTGATTCTCGCCGACGTCACCGGATCGTCGCCGGATGACGTGCAGCTGGTGGCCAAACACCTGCGCACGTCTGATATAACGCGGTTGGCACTCACACCACGTGAGTGCCAAAGAGCGGTAGCACATTCACTCACAGTCCCTCAGGGAGGCATCCGCATGAACCTGCAGCCCCTTGGTGACCGCGTCATCGTCTCGGTCCTCGAAGAGGAGCCGACCACGGCGAGCGGCATCGTGCTGCCCGACACGGCACAGGAGAAGCCGCAGCGCGGCAAGGTCCTGTCGGTCGGCCCCGGCCCGCGCGACGAGGACGGGGAGCACATCAAGATGGACGTGGAGGAGGGTGACGAGGTCATCTTCTCCAAGTACGGCGGCACCGAGATCAAGGTCGGCGCCGACGAGGTCCTGATCCTGCGCGAGTCCGACATCCTGGCGAAGGTCGTCTGACCGGCGCATCCGAAGGAGGAAGAGGAATCCCATGGCTCACAAGGAGCTGAAGTTCAACGAGGACGCACGCCGTGCGCTCGAGCGCGGTGTGAACGTCCTGGCCGACGCGGTCAAGGTGACGCTCGGCCCGAAGGGGCGCTACGTCGTCCTCGACAAGAAGTTCGGCGCACCGACGATCACGAACGACGGCGTCACGATCGCTCGCGAGATCGAGCTCGAGGACCCGTTCGAGAACCAGGGCGCGCAGCTCGTCCGCGAGGTCGCCACGGCGACGAACGACGTGGCCGGCGACGGCACGACGACCGCGACCGTGCTCGCCCAGGCCATCGTGCGCGAGGGCCTGAAGAACGTCGCTGCCGGCGCGAACCCGATGGGGCTCAAGCGCGGCATCGAGACGGCCGTCGACGCGGTCGTCGAGAACCTCAAGAAGCAGTCGACCGAGGTCGCGGGCAAGGAGGACATCGCCCGCGTCGCCACCATCTCGTCGCGCGAGCGCGAGATCGGCGACGTGATCGCGGACGCGATCGAGAAGGTCGGCAAGGACGGCGTCGTGAACGTCGAGGAGGGCCAGACCTTCGGCCTCGACCTCGAGTTCACCGAGGGCATGCAGTTCGACAAGGGCTACCTGTCGCCGTACATGATCACCGATGCCGAGCGCATGGAGGCCGTGCTCGACGACCCGTACATCCTGATCGCCAACCAGAAGATCGGCGCGGTCAAGGACCTCCTCCCGATCCTCGAGCAGGTCATCCAGGCGGGCAAGCCGCTGGTGATCGTGGCCGAGGACGTCGAGGGCGAGGCGCTCGCGACGCTCGTCGTCAACAAGCTCCGTGGCGTGTTCACCGCCGTCGCCGTCAAGGCGCCGGGCTTCGGCGACCGCCGCAAGCGGATGCTCGAGGACATCGCGATCCTCACCGGCGGCGAGGTGATCACCGAGGAGATGGGCCTCAAGCTCGAGAACA
>CAZUVW010000054.1:7193-15054 GCA_964623875.1 uncultured Gaiellales bacterium | reverse complement strand
GCTCCAGCACCTGCCGGAGGAGCTCGATCAGCGTGAGCACGAGCTGCGCGAGCCGGGCCGGCGGGTCGGGTGAGCCGATGATGCCCGAGCGGCCGGCCCAGGTGCCGCCTGGCGCGGTGTCACCGGTTCGGCGCGCTGCCTGCCAGCGATGCGACGACTGCGACCGACGCAGCGACGGAGAACCATCGGCGTGGCGGGGCCATCGCCGGGATCCTACGCCGAGGCGCCCGGCGGCTCGTCGGCGGTCACCAGGGGATCTCCTCTCCGGTGGCGTGGAAGAACCGCCCGCTGCACGCGGCGTCGAGCTCGTCGATCCGCGCGATCAGGCCCGCAGCCGCGTCGGGCGGGTCGACGGTGCCCGCTCCACGCGTCATCTCCGTGCGCACGAAGCCCGGATGCAGCACGACGACGTGGATCCCGCGCGGGGCCAGGTCGTGCGCGAGGTTCGCACCCGCCATGTTGAGGGCAGCCTTCGACATCCTGTAGCCGTAGATGCCGCCCGAGGGGCGGTCGCCGATCGACCCGGCCCGGCTGGAGACGAGCGCGATCTTCGAGCCTGCCCCCAGCCGGGGGAGCAGCGCCGCCGTGAGGCGCAGCGGGCCGAGCGCGTTCACCTCGAGCTGCTCGCGCACCACGTCGAGGTCGAGCGCGTCGATCGCATCGCGGCGCAGGACGCCGGCGTTGTGGACGAGGACGTCGAGCGCGACAGCTCCCAGCGCGGCGTCGAGCCGAGCGCCCGCGTCATCCGTCGCCACGTCGATCCCCTCGATCACGCGGCCGCCGACGGCGTCGAGCTCGTCCGAACGGGTGCGGCAGACCGCGATCACGTCGTCACCGCGCGCACGGAGCTGTGTGCACAGCTCGAGCCCGATCCCCCTGTTCGCCCCCGTCACCAGCCAGGTGGACATCACGTCTCCTTCGTCGCCGTCCTGCGCACAAGTAGCAGACGCCGAAGGCAAGATCCCACCGGCGCGAATCCGGCGCGCCGCCGCCGACGCACGAGCACGGTGGCCGGCGCCGCGATCGATCGACCTCAGCGGCCGTCGAGCAGCCCCGCGCCGAGGATCTCGTCGAACGCGGCCTCGGCGGCGCCGACGAGCGAGGCGTGCACGACGCTCCCCCGCGCCAGCGGGGGCGGCTGCGGACGGCGGTGGCGCATGAGGGTCTCCTGGTATCCGCGGCGTAGCGGGGTCGGAAAGGCGTCGAGCAGGTCGGCGGCGAGCCCGCCGTAGACGACGAGCGCCGGGTCGAGCGCGTTCACGACCGCGCCGGTCCCGCGCCCGAGCGCTCGTGCGACCGTGCCGACGGCTGCGACCTCGGCAGCGCCACCCTCGCGTGCGGCGGCGATCGTCCGCTCGGCGAACCTGCGCGGATCGGAAGGTCGCCGGCGACCGAGCAGCCGGGCGAGCGCACGGCCGTCGACCTCGAGGTCCCAGCAGCCCGACGCGCCACAGGGGCAGCGACGCGCAGAGTCGCCGAACGGCATGTGACCGAACTCGCCCGCCTCGCCGAGCGCTCCCACGAGCGGCTTCCCGTCCACGAGCAGGACACCCCCGATCCCCACCTCGACCGCCAGGTAGAGCGCGACCGGCACATCGCGGGCGACACCTCGGCGCGCCTCCGCGAGCCCTGCGAGCGTGGCGTCGTTGCCTGCCACGAACGGGACGCCGGCGAGCGTCGGCGGGACGGCGCGCCGGAGGTCGACGTCGTGCCAGCGCAGCGTGGCGGCCTGGAGCAGGCGCTCACCGGCAACCGTTCCCGCGATCGACACCCCGGCCGCCGCCACTCGTCCGTCCATCGTGCACCGCAGCCCGTCGAGCGCACGCGCGACGGCGGCGATGACCGCGCGTGGCTCGCGGGCGTGCCGTCCCGCGCGGGTCTCCACGATCCCGCCGCCGAGCTCGACCGCAGCGACCCGCCACCCGGCGTGCGTGACGTCCGCCGCGCAGACCACCGGTCCGTCGAGGTGCGCGACGAGCAGGCCCGACGGGCGACCGCGGCGCCCTGCCTCGGGCGGCGCGACCTCGGCGACCAGTCGCCGTGCGCGTAGCCGCGAGACGAGCTCCGAGGCGGAGCCGCTGCTCAGGCCCAGGCGGCGGGCGACGTCCGCCCGCGCGATTCCAGGGTGCTCGTGCACGAGGCGCAGCACCGCGAGCGCGGCACCTGAGCGGAGCTCGGCCCCACTGCCCACCCGACGCTGCCCAGACACAGTTCGCTATTATACTCGTATGACGAGGAAATTCAGGCACCGGCCATGACGATGATCACCGCCGTGGGCATGGCGGCCGGCGTGCTCACGACCGCCTGCTGGGGGCCACAGCTCCTGCGCTCCTGGCGCACCCGCTCGACCCTGGACATCTCGTGGTTCTACCTCGGCGCACTGGGCGGCGGAGTGGCGCTCTGGCTGACCTACGGCCTGCTCACGAGCGATCGCGCGCTCGTGGCGGCGAACGTCGCGACCGTCACCGCGGTCGGCACGCTCGGGCTCTTCAAGCTCCGCTTCGACCGCCAGTCGCTCTCGTCGCCACGACGGCGCTCCCGCGAGCAGACGACTGCCTCCCCCTGAGGCAGAGAGAGCCCCTGCACGGCGACAGGATGACGCCGGAGCCGAAAGGGCGTATCCTCCCGTGCGTACTCGACGCTCCTGCGGCGGCGGCGACGGTGACAGGCATGCGTGCCATCGGCGTCGCAGCGCACCCAGGAGTCGAAGAAGGGAGAGCTCCGATGCCGATCGCGACGCCGTGTTCCGAGCAGGGCTGCAACGTGCTGACAATCGGTCATTGGTGCATCGAGCACGACCGCGCCCAGGCCGAGCTCGTCGAACCGGACAGCCCGTTCGCTCGGCGTCCCCCGGCCCGGATCCTGAGCGCTTCGCGCCTCGTGCGACGAGGCTCGGCCGCCTCCCGGGGATGGCTCCACGGCGCGTCCGGCGTGATCGACCGCTTCCCCTCTCTCGATCGCGCTCGCTCGTCTGCGGCCGCGGTGTCGAGGTCGTCCCGTCGTGTCGGAGTGCTCGTCGGCGCGGCCTGGACGGCCTGTGACGGAAGGGTGCGCCCGCGCCTCCAGCCGTGAGGCGCGCCCCCGCCGACTCCGGCCGCGCTGTGGCTACTGCACCCAGAGCTGGCTGAGCAGGACGCCCCACCTCGGGTGGACCTGCACGTTGCCCACGCGCGCCGAGAACGCGTCGGCGATGACGGGGTTCACGAGCGGCGCCCAGACCCCGTCGCGCACGAGCTCGTGCTAGATCGCCGTCCAGCCGCGGCTCGCGGCGCCGGGGTTGGTCGTCGACAGCCCCTTGACGCGGTCGATCGCCCTGTCGAGGCGCGGGTCGCAGTAGCCCGAGGTGTTGACGGGCGCCCCACATCGGAACAACGGCTCGATGAAGTCGCTGGCGCGCGGGAAATCCGAGAGCCACCCGGCGAGGTAGACCTGGGGATACGCCGCTGAGCCCGGCTTCGCCGTCGGATTGGCGTAGATGGCATCGAGGTACCTCTGAACATCGGGAACCACCCGCAGGGTCGCCCGCAGCCCGATCTCGTTCAGCACGTCGACCACGTCACCCATGATCTCGATCGCCCCCGGGATGTAGTCCAGGTCTGCGACCCAGACCGTCACCGGCTCCCCGACTGCGCCGGCCGCCTCGACCAGCGCCGACGCACGTGCGAGGTCGGGCGCCGTCCAGACGTCGCCACCCGGGTCGGCGGTGTACGGGCACAGGGGCTCGTACCCCTCGAGGGTCGGTGGGAAGATCTGGCACGTCGCGCGCCACGCGAGCGCACCGCTGGCCAGCTCGACGACGCGCGCGCGGTCGATCGCGTAGTTCAGCGCCCGGCGCACGCGCACGTCGTCGAACGGCGGCCGCAGGACGTCGTACCCGACGAACGACGTCGCCAACCCCGACGACAGGGCAACCCGGTCGGGATGGGCGGTCAGCAGCGACGACAGATCCTGCGGCGCGGGCCGTGACGCCATCCAGTCCAGCGTGCCGGCCTCCAGCCGGTCGAACGCCCCGCCGACGTCCTCGCCGAATCGCCACGTGATCGCGTCGACGAACCCGGCGGGCTGGGCCGAGCCCGACCACTCCTCGAAGGCGCTGTTGCGAGCGAGCTCGATCGCGTCGGGGCCGGCCTTGGCCAGGACGTAGGGGCCGGTGGACGGGATGGGCTTCAGCAGCTGATCCTTCATCGGGGTCGCGTCGGGCACGGGGAACGCGAACGGGAGCGCGAGCTTGAAGGGGAGGTCGGGGTCGGCACGAGCAAGGCGGATGGTGACCGCCTCGTCGTCCGTCACGACCGAGGCGGAGAGGTCGCATCCGGCCTTCCGTGCGGCGCACGCCTCGGCCCCTTCTATCGCGCCGAGGAGCTCTGCCGCGTACTCGTTGAGCACGATCGCGCGCTCGAGACCGCGGCGGAAGTCCTCCGGGCGAACGGGTGCGCCCGTCGAGTAGCGGATCCCCTGGCGCAGCGGGAAGCGGTAGGTGCGCCCGTCTGCCGACACCTCGGGGAGCGCGGACGCGAGATCGGGGACGAGCGTCGCCCCGTCGGGCCCCCCGACCTTCTTGTAGGTCAGGAGCCCGTCGCCAGTGATCGACAGGATCTGCCACTCGGTCTCGTCGCCGGTGACCGCCGGGTCGAGCGTCGCGGGCGCTGGACCCTCGGAGGACACGATCAGCGTGCCTCCGCTGTGCTCGGCCGCCGAGGCTCCGGCTGCCAGCCAGAGATCGTCGCCGTCGGCCGCCAGCGACACGGCCGTGCTTCCTACCGGCACCACGTCCCGCTTTGCGCTCGTCTCCGGGTTGATCGCCGTGATCGAGTCGTCGAACTCGGTCGCGACCCAGATCGACCCGGCGGCCAGCGCGAGCGAGCTCGGGCCGTCACCGACGGGGATGATCGCCTCCTGGCGACCGCTGGACGGCTCCAGGCGTGAGACAGTGCCGTCGAGGTGGTTGGCGACCCAGATCGCGCCGGCCGCGGACAGCACCGCCGTCGGCCCGTTGCCGACGCTCTTCGTGAGCGTCACGCTCCGGGTGCGCGGGTCGACCCGCGCCACCCCGTCGGCGTCGAAGGTGACCCAGACGCCGTCCGACGAGAAGGCGACCCCGGCCGGCCGTCCGGGGAGCGGGATCTCGTCCCGTTTGCCAGAGACCGGATCGAGCCGGACGAGCGCGGCTCCGATCGTGTCGGCCACCCACAGCACCCCGGCCCCGTACGCGATCCCGCTCGGCCCCGTGCCGACCGGCAGCGTCTGGGTGACCTCGTTGACCGCAGGGCTGATGCGGCTGACCGTCCCGTCCGCGCTGTTCGTGACCCACACGGCTTCTCCGCCGATCGCGATCCCCGCTGGCGACGCGCCGACCTTGACCGTGTCCGTGACGGAGCCGTCCTCCAGGGCGACGCGCACCACGACGCCGCGGTCGGGCTGGGCGACCCAGAGGCTGTCGAACCCGATCGCGCTCGCGCCCGGCCGCTGCCCGATCGGGGCTGCGAGTCGGACGGCGCCGCTGCCGCCGTCCAGTCGAGCGACGGAGTTCGTGGCGATCTCCGGCGGCGTGCCGCCGTCTCGCAGCAGGGCGACGGCCGCCGCGGCCACGAGCACAGCCCCCACGAGGGCAGCAGCGGCGACTCTCCGCGCGCTGCTCCGTCGTGAGCGTGCGCGGGACCGGGCCGGTGGGGCCCCCGGCCACACCACCTGGTAGATGCGCCACGGCTCGTCGAAGCCCTTGAAGCGGTGACGGCCGCGATCACGGTAGTCGACGCCCGGAACGGTGCCGGCGAGCCGCCGCACCATCTCCGAGACGAGGATCTCGCCTCCGTCCGCCATCGACATCACCCGCGCGCCGGCGTTGACCGCCGCGCCGAACGGCGCCGCGTCGTGGTCGACCACCTCCCCCACGTTCAGGCCGATCCGCACCCGGAGCGTCGTCTCCGGGTCTGCTCGCTCCCGCTCCGTGAGCGCATCCTGGATCGCGATCGCGGCCACGATCGCCGACCGGGTCGACGTGAACGTGAGCATCATCGCGTCGCCCACGGCGTCGATCAGCGTGCCCCCGAACTTCTCACCGTGCGCCTGGACGAGCTGCTTGGTGGTCGACAGGACGGCTCGCCCGACCTCGTCACCCGCCCGCGCGGTCAACGCCGTGGAGCCTTCGACGTCGACGTGCATGATCGTGACGACACCGCCCGCGCCGGCGGCGATGGAGCTGGCGGTCAGCGTCGGCTCGGCCTCCGACGCTGTGGACTCAGGAGGCTCACGCCCCGAGGGCCGGTCCTCCATGGTGAAAGACGTTACGACGTCAGGACGTCCGGCGCCAGTGGCGGCAGCTCCATGCTGCATCCCCCTTCCGGATCGAGACGGAAGCACAAGCATTCGTGACAGAAGCCACGATCAGAGCCTGCAGGTGTCCCACGTGACCATGACCCCCGGGCCGCCCTTGACGCGCTTCGTCCCGGCAAATAGCATCGCCACGGCGAATCGGCAGTAGGGTGCACGAGATCGAGGAGGCGTTGTGGTGGCACGGCTCGTTCTCGCCTCGCTGGTGGTCACGATGCTGACAGCAGTTGCAGCCGGCTGCGGTGGAGGCGACTCGGAGGAGTGGAGCGCGGAGTCGCAAGCGGCAGTCGATCAGATCCAGGGCATCTGCGACGACGCAGCCGCCAAGGTCGACGCATCGCGGGGTGAGTTCCCCGTCGCCGACTTCGACCCGGAGAACCCGAACCCCGCTGACCTCCCCGCCGTCGGGAGCTACTTCGCCGTCGGGCACCCGATCTGGGACGAGGCGCTCGAGCAGACCCGCGCCGTCCCGGTGCCAGCCGAGATCCAGGGAGAGGTCGACACGCTGCTCTCGGCGGTCGAGCGCAATCTCGCCAACGCAAAGGCACAGGCCAAGGCGGCGAGGGCGTCCGACGTCGCAGGCTTCACCGCCACGCTGGAGGAGGCTGGGTCGTTGGGCGACGCCGTCAGAGAAGCGACCGAGACGTTGGGGCTCGACTGCGACTACTAGGCGGCGGAGGTCGAGGCAACGTCTCTGTCGACGTCGGGTGGTTCGGAAGCCCCGAGCCGACCTTGTGCGAGTGAGATACCCCTGCGCTCGTCGGCGCTCCGAGCGAGATACCCCTGCGCTCGTCGGCGCTCTTGGTGGAAGCGGATGATGGGACTCGAACCCACGACCTTCTGCATGGCAAGCAGACGCTCTAGCCAACTGAGCTACATCCGCGTGGGACGCGGAGTATAGCGGCGCCGGCCGAGCGCACCGGCGTCAGAGCGTGTCCGGCGGGAGCGGCGGGCCGAGCACCTGCATCCCCGCCTCGCGGGCGATCGTGGCGATCGCGTCCGGATCCGGCGGGACGTCGGGCAACGCGGCCATGCCCTCGAAGAACCGCTCCATGCCCGCGGGGGCGAACACGACGAGGAGGCGAACCGGCGTCTGTCCGACGTTCTGGAACACGTGCGGCGTGTTGCGGGGGATGAACACGGTCGCGCCGGCCGGCGCGTCCAGGACCTCTCCGTCGGCGTCGACCCGCATGTGCCCCTCGAGGACGTAGAAGAGCTCGTCCTCCCGCGTGTGGAGGTGACGAGGCGGTCCCTGGCCTGGTGCGATCTCGTTCTCGATCACCGTGATCGACCCGCCCGTCGCCGCCGCACGGACCTTGAACGTCGCCGGCCCTCCGGCGGGGCCGCGAACCGTCTCGCCGGCGCCGGGAGCCACGACGTGCGCGCGTGGAGGGTTCATTCACGCTGTGTACCAGACGAGATCGGCCGAGACGAGTCGGGGCCCGTCTACGGGCCCCGATAGGAACGTCGTCGTCGTCGGTCTCAGAGCGCCACCACCGCCTACCCCGGGTCGGAGCCCTCGTACGTCGCG
>CAZUVW010000054.1:0-7183 GCA_964623875.1 uncultured Gaiellales bacterium | reverse complement strand
CGCGCCCGACTCCGCGCGCGTCCGCGGCAAGCAAGGGCTCGTGGCGACCGCGCTCCTCCCGACCCTGCCAAGACGCGTGAGGGCCCCGCGGGACCCTCACGCCCATGGTGGGTCTGGAGCGGGCTCAGAGCGCCAGCGCGGCCTCCCCCGGGTCGGTGCCCTCGTAGGTCGCGCCGTAGCCGAGCAGCCGGCCGAGCGGCGCGCCGACGGCGAGGCCGAGCCGCTGCAGCCACGCCGGCGGGAAGGGCAGCCGCACGTCGTCGAAGTGGTGCTGCGCGATCACGGCCAGACGAACCGGGTTCGGCATCCCCATGCGGTTCGTCCTGCCGTCCACGGCGAGGGCGTACATCGTCGCGAGGAGCTGCTCGAACTGCAGCGCGGGCCGCACCTCGCACCGGAACCGGGCGGGCGTGTCGCCGGCGTTCCAGAAGCGGTGCGCCGTGCCCGGCTCGACGACGACGGTCTCGCCTGGGCCGGCGACGATCGTGTCGCCGCCCGCCTTGAAGCCGATGGTGCCCTCGAGGATCTCGAACACCTCGGTCTGGAACGGGTGGACGTGGGTCGCTGCGACGAAGCCGTCGGGCTCGACGCGGACGTCGACGAGGACGTACTCCCCGTCGGTCTCGGAGGCGGAGCGCACGATGTGCACGGTCTCGCCGGTGACGGGGTTGTGGAGGATGTCTCCGCTGCGGATCATGGGGGCTCTCCTTGTGTTCGGTTCAGGGGCGCTGCTCAGCCCTGAGCCTCCCACCGCGCAGCACCGGGCGCGGTGCGGACGCCCCGCCAGCGCGGGTGCGGGTAACCGTCGTGCCTCGTGAAGCTGCGCGAAGGGTGCGCGCACGGCCAGCCGCCGGCCTGCCCGGCCACCCGGACCGGGGCGAGCCGAGCGTCGCCCTGCCTCGGGCCTACGCCTCGAACGCCGCCACCGCCGCCTCCTGCTGGGCGCGTGCCGCAGCGGCGCGGTTGACCGCGTTGACCACCGCGCGGAGCGAGGCGGTGACGATCGACGGGTGAATGCCCACCCCCCAGAACGCCTCGTCCCCGACGTCGGCCTCGACGTAGGCCGCAGCGGTCGCGTCCTCGCCCTTGCCCATCGCATGCTCGTGGTACTCGCGCACGTCGATCGCGACGCCGAAGCGCTCCTCGAGCCCGTGGACGAGCGCGGCGATCGGACCGTTCCCCTCCCCGACGACCTCGAGCTCCTCCCCGCCGACGCGCAGCCGCGCCACGAGCCGGTCGGACTCCTCCCCGCTCGAATGCGTGTACCCGAGCAGCGCGTAGGGCTCGGTGACGCCGAGGTAGTGGACGGTGAACGCGTCCATCAGCTCGTCACCGGTCAGCTCGCCTCCGCGCGCGTCGGTGATCGCCTGCACCTTGCGCGCGAAGTCGACCTGCAGCCCGCGCGGCAGCTCGAGATGGTGCTCGGTCTCCATCAGGTACGCCACCCCGCCCTTGCCGGACTGCGAGTTGACGCGGATGATCGCCTCGTAGCTGCGGCCGAGGTCCTTCGGGTCGATCGGCAGGTAAGGAACGTCCCAGACCTCGGAGCCCGACCGCTCCTGCGCGTCCATCCCCTTCTTGATCGCGTCCTGGTGCGAGCCGGAGAACGCCGTGTAGACGAGCTCGCCGACGTACGGGTGCCGCGGGTGCACCGGGAGCTCGTTGCACTCCTCGACGATCCGCTTGGCCTCGTCGATCGACGACAGGTCGAGGCCGGGGTCGACGCCCTGTGTGAGCAGGTTGAGCGCGAGCGTGATCAGGTCGACGTTGCCCGTGCGCTCGCCGTTGCCGAACAGGCACCCCTCGACCCGCTCCGCACCCGCCATGAGACCGAGCTCGGCCGTCGCGACGGCGGTGCCGCGGTCGTTGTGCGGATGCACCGAGAGGATCGCGCTGTCGCGCTTGGAGAAGTGCCGGATGAACCACTCCATGCGGTCGGCGTACACGTTCGGCGGGAACTGCTCGACGGTCGTCGGGAGGTTCACGATCATCTTCGCGTCGGGCGTCGGCTCCCACTCGGCGGCGACCGCCTCGCACACCTCGAGCGCGTAGTCGAGCTCCGTGTGGTGGAAGCTCTCGGGCGAGTACTGGAACACGATCGGGGTGTTCGTGCGCCCGGCGAGCTCCCGGCAGAGCGCCGTGCCCCGCACGGCGAGACCCTTGATGCCCTCGCGATCCATCCGGAAGACGACGCGCCGCTGCGTGACCGAGGTCGAGTTGTAGAGGTGGACGATCGCCCGCGGCGCGCCCTCGACCGCCTCGAAGGTGCGCTCGATGAGCTCGGGTCGCGCTTGCGTGAGCACGGCGATGGTGACCCCGTCCGGGATCAGGTCGTCCTCGACGAGCGCGCGGCAGAAGTCGAAGTCCGTCTTCGACGCGGACGGGAACCCGACCTCGATCTCGCTGATCCCCAGCTGGAGCAGCAGGTCGAAGAAGCGCCGCTTGCGCGACGGGTCCATGGGGTTGACGAGCGCCTGGTTGCCGTCGCGCAGGTCGGTCGAGCACCAGATCGGCGCACGGTCGAGCACGACGTCCGGCCAGGTGCGGTCGGGCAGCGGGACGGTCTCGTAGGGTCGGTACTTCTGGGTTGGCATCGGCATGGGGTCGACTCCTTCGGAGCGAGGGCGGACTCCTCCCGGCGGTGTGCGGGAGCACGGCGGGTGTATGTGCGTCGCTCGCTCCCCCTAGCGGGGAAGGAGGAGCAGGCCGAGGGCGAGCAGGCCGGAGCCGGCCTGGGTGGAGACGCGACGCCCACGGAGCATGGCGGACACGGTAGCCGAGCGCGGGACGGCGCGCAACGCGAGTAGCGTGGCGGGGTGCTCGACGAGCGAACGTTCGCGACCACGGCGGAGCGGCTCTGTGCGGCCGATCCTGCGCTCGCCGGGATCGTCGAGCGCCATGGGCTCCCGTCGTTTTGGGCTCGGGAGCCGGGTCTGCCGACGCTCGTGCTCCTCGTCCTCGAGCAGCAGGTCTCGCTCGCCTCGGCACGCGCGGCCTTCGAGCGCCTCGAGCGCAGGCTCGGCGTCGTCGACGCTCGCGGCCTGCTGGCGTCGAGCGACGTCGAGCTCCGGGCAGACGGCTTCAGCCGGCAGAAGGCGGGCTACGTGCGCGCGCTCGCGGCAGCGGTCGGCGAGGGCAGGATCGACCTCGCACGGATCGGGGCGCTGCCCGACGACGACGTCCGGCGTGCGCTGACGGCCCTGCCGGGCATCGGGCCCTGGACGGCGGAGGTCTACCTGCTCTCGGCGCTTCGCCGACCCGACACCTGGCCGGTGGGCGACGTCGCGCTGCAGGAGGCGACGCGCCGCGTGCTCGGGCTCGCGGAGCGCCCGTCGCCACCCGAGCTCGAGGCGGTCGGCGAGCGCTGGCGCCCACACCGCGCGACCGCCGCGCGCCTGCTGTGGCACCTGTACCTGAGCGAGCCGCGGCGGCGGGCGCGCGTGCGCAACCCCTCGTCGTAGGGCGAGGCATCGTCGTCGTGGAGCATCCTCGCCGGCGCTTCACTCCTGCCCGCAGACGTGCCATAGTGCCGTCCGTCACGAACCGGAGGAGGAGGATCGTCATGGCGTTCGAGGAGCTGAAGGCGCGGCAGGCGGCGATGTGGGGCGCAGGCCCGTTCGAGCGGATCGCGCACACGTTGCACGACATGCACGAGCTGATGGTCGACTCGGTCGAGGGGAAGCCCGAGGACCTGTGGCTCGACATCGGCTGCGGCACGGGGGAGCTCGCGTTCCTCGCAACGCGGACGGGGGCGACGATCCACGGCACGGACATCTCGACGGTGATGATCGACACGGCGAGGCGACAGGCCTCCGAGCGAGGCCACGACCTCGCGTTCGAGGTCGCCGACTGCGAGGCGCTGCCGTACGCCGACGGCACCTACGACGTCGTCACCTCGTCGGTCGGGGTGATCTTCGCCCCGGACCACGCGCGTGTCGCGTCCGAGCTCGCGCGGGTGCTCCGACCGGGCGGGCGGCTCGCCCTCACGGCGTGGACGACGGACGGCTCGGTCGGGGAGTTCTTCCGGCTGATCGGGCGGTACTCCCCTCCGGCGGTCGACGGCGCCGGGAGCTCGCTTGCCTGGGGTGACGAGAGCTACTGCGAGCGCCTGCTGGGCGAGCGGTTCGAGCTCTCCTTCACGCACCACGACATCCCGTGGGTCGGCGAGTCGCCGGAGGACCTCTGGCTGGAGCTGTCCGAGGCGTTCGGGCCGATCGTCGTGCTGCTCCGGTCGCTCGACGCCGACCGTGCGGAGACCTTCCGCACCGAGATGCTCGAGCTGCTCGGAGACCTGCAGGACGGCGACAGCGTCGTGATGTCGCGTCCGTTCCTGCTCGTCCGTGGCGTGCGGCGCGACGCGTAGCCCCCACCGAGGCGCCGACGCCCGAGCGCGGCCGGGCGCTCCTCTCACCCTGCCGCGTCGAGAGCCTCGTTGACGAGCCTGTCCGCGAGCTCGTTGTGCTCGCGCCCGACATGCGCGTACGTGACCTCTCCCACCCGCTGAGCTGCGCGGGAGGCTTGCAGGAACAGCTCCTGCAGGTCGCGGTTCTTGACGCGGTACTCGCCGCGCATCTGCTTCACCATCAGCTCCGAGTCGGAGAGCACGCGCAGCCTCGTCACGCCCAGCTCCGCGGCACGCTCGAGCCCGGCGACGAGCGCGCGGTACTCCGCCACGTTGTTCGTGGCGACGCCGATCGCCTCTCCACGGGCGTCGAGGACGGTGCCGTCGTCCGCCTCGAGGACGTACGCGAACGCGGCCGGCCCCGGGTTGCCACGGGCCCCGCCGTCCGTGCTGAGGGTGGCGTTCACGGCTGGAGCCTCGGGTGGGCGCCGTGCACCCGCCCCTCGTCGGGGTGCGCGAGCCGGAGCGCGGCGACGACCGCCGCAGGGCGCCCTGCTGCCACGACCGTCCCGACCGGATGCTGAGCGGCTGCGGTCTCGGTCACGGCGGCACCGTAGCGTCGGCGTCGGCGGGCGGCGCTGCGGGGCTCACGAGATCGTTACATCTCGATTCCAGGAAATATGCGGATCTGCTGGTACTTTGTGACACTACCGAATGGGAGGCAGAGCGATGGAGATCGTCTCACTGATGATCCTGGGCATCGCCGTGGGCCTGCTCGCCGGGCTCGGTCACGTGGGCGCGAACGTCCGCATGGCCCGCGGCACCGACCACTAGCGCTGGTCGGCACACGGCCGAGACGTCAGGGCGCGGCTCGTTGTGGGAGGATCGCGGGTCATGGCCGAACGACCGACCGCGGACGCGCCCGAGGCTCCGGCAGGGCCGCAGCTCCGCTCGCGCGAGTACCTCGGCCTCGTCGTGCTCTCTGCGCTCCTGGGAGCCGCGGTCGCAGCGATCGCGGCCGGGTACGTGTGGGTCTACCACGAGGGGATCCACCTCGTCTGGCACACGCTCCCCGACGAGCTCGGCGTGGAGCCGTTCGCGTGGTGGCTGATCCTTCTCACCACGACCGTCGGCGGGGTGCTCGTCGGGCTCGTGCTCCGGTTCGTGCCTGGGAACGGCGGGCCGTCTCCCGTCGCCGGGCACTCGCTCGGCGGGAGCGCGGACTACCGCGTCGCGCCCGCCGCGGCGCTCACCACGATCGTCAGCCTCGTCGCAGGCGCGAGCCTGGGTCCCGAGGCGGCGCTCGTCACGATCGCCGCCGCGGTGGGCGCGCTCGTCGCGGCACGCCTCGAGCTCGCCGACGGGCCGACTCGTCTGCTGGGCGCCACCGGCATCGCCGGGGTGCTCGGCTCGCTCTTCGGGAACCCGCTCGCCGCCGCGATGCTGATGCTCGAGACGCTCACCGTCGGCGGCCCGATGCTGTACGCGATCCTGATCCCCGGTCTCGTCGCAGCGACGATCGGTGGTGAGATCTTCCAGTGGCTGCTCGGTGACCCCCTGGTGCACTACGACCTACCCGGGCTGGGCCAGGTCAGGCTGCGCGACGTCCTCTACGCGGCGCTCGTCGGGATCGGCGGAGCGATCGCCGGGCGCGTGTTCATCGCGACCACGCGCGCCGTGCACACGCGGCTCGACGCCCCTGCGGCCCGCCGCCCGATCGTCGTCGCGACCGCCGGTGGCCTGGCGTTCGGCGTGCTCGGCCTCTGGGGCGAGCATCTGACCCTGTTCTCGGGCGAGTCGTCGCTGCAGTCGCTCGTCGACCAGCGCGACTCGCTCGGCCTGACCGTCCTCCTCTACGTGCTCGTGGCGAAGATCGCCGCGACCGCGATCTCGATGACCACCGGGTTCCGCGGCGGTCAGATCTTCCCGGTGATGTTCGTCGGCGCCGCCTTCGGGGTGACGGTGGCGCACGCGACCGGCGACGTCCCAGACGGACTCGCGATCGCCTGCGGCATGGTGGCGTCGACGGTCGCCGTGATGCGCGTGCCGATCGCGGCGATCCTGATCGTGACGTTCTTCATCGGCGTCGAGCTCGTCCCCGTGGTCGTGATCGCGGCGGCCGCCGCCTACATCACGAGCTTCGACCTCCCGCTGCTGCACGGGCGCGACGAGGACGAGGTGGTGACGGCCCACCCGCCTCCCGGGTGAGTCCCCCTCGCGCGCGCTCGCTCAGGCGCCCGAGGACGGCACCTCGAACGAGATCCCCTGGGCGAGCGGCAGGTCGCTCGTGTAGTTGACGGTCGCGGTCTGGCGGCGCATGTAGGCCTTCCAGGCGTCGGAGCCGGACTCGCGGCCGCCGCCGGTCTCCTTCTCCCCGCCGAACGCGCCGCCGATCTCGGCGCCGCTCGTGCCGATGTTGACGTTGGCGATCCCGCAGTCGGACCCCGACGCGGCCAGGAACCGCTCGGCCTCGCGCAGGTCGGTGGTGAAGATCGAGGAGGCGAGCCCCTGCGGAACGTCGTTCTGCAGCGCGATCGCCTCGTCTGCCCGGTCGTAGGTGAGCACGTAGAGGATCGGCGCGAACGTCTCCTCCCGCACGATCGCGGACTGGTGGGGCATCCGCACGATCGCGGGCGTCGCGTAGGACGCGTCGGGCCAGCGGTCGGCGAGCGCGCGCTCGCCACCGACCACCACCTCCCCGCCCTCGGCCCGTGCCTGCTCGAGCGCCGCCTCCATCCGTGCGAGGCTCTCGCCCGTGATCAGCGGGCCGACGAGGGTCCCCGGCTCCCGTGGATCGCCGACCGGGACGCTCGCGTACGCCGAGGCGAGCCGAGCCACGAG
>CAZUVW010000053.1:0-15074 GCA_964623875.1 uncultured Gaiellales bacterium | reverse complement strand
CGACGGTGGCGATCGGGTTCTTCTCGATGCTCGTGTGGGCGCACCACATGTTCACCGTCGGGCTGCCGACCGCGCTCAACGTCTGGTTCATGCTCGTGTCGATGGTGATCGCCGTGCCGACCGGGATGAAGATCTTCAACTGGCTCGCGACGCTGTGGCGCGGCAACATCAGCCTCGACACGCCGATGCTCTTCGCCGTCGGGTTCCTCAGCGTCTTCACCCTCGGCGGGCTGTCGGGCATCTACCTCGCGGCGTTCCCCGTCGACTGGCAGGTGCACGACACGTACTTCGTCGTCGCCCACTTCCACTACGTCCTGTTCGGGGGCGCGATCTTCGCGCTGTTCGGCGGGCTCTTCTACTGGTGGCCGAAGATGTTCGGCCGCCTGCTCGACGAGCGGCTCGGCAAGCTCACGTTCGCGCTGCTGTTCGTCGGCTTCAACGTCGCGTTCTTCCCGCAGCACCTGCTCGGGCTGCTGGGGATGCCCCGCCGCGTGTACACGTACCGCGACGACGGGCTGTGGGAGGCGTACAACCTCATCTCCACGGTCGGGTCGTACGCGATGGGCCTCGGCGTGCTCGTGTTCGCCGTCGCGGTCGTCAAGAGCCGTCACGGCAAGCGAGTGGGCAACGACCCGTGGCAGGCCGACACCCTGGAGTGGTACGCCACCTCGCCGCCCCCACCGCACAACTTCGACTCGGTGCCCTACGTGACGAGCGCCCGCCCGCTGCACGACCTGCGTCGGGCGCTGAAGGAGAAGGGTGCGCTCTGACTCGCTCGCGCCCGGGCCGTTCGTGCGCCTGAGCGCGCTGGGCGCCGCCGCGGCGACCGCCGTCGTGGTCGCGAGCGCCGCGCTCGACCTCGGCCGCGCGCACTGGGGGGCGACGCTCGTCGCGCTCCCGCTGCTCGTCGCGGTGCTGGTGACGGCGATCCTCGCCTACCCCCGACTCGTCGCCCCGGCGGCCGTCGCCGTCGCGGCGATGCTCGGCGCGGTGGCGACGGGCGGCGTCGTCGCCTGGGCCGACTCGGCCCGCTGGGCCGTCGTGCTCCACGTCGCCGTGGCCGGCACCGCGCTCGCGGCGACGCTCGTGACGCTCGCGGTGTCCCTGCGCGGCGACCGCGTCCCGCTCGGGTCGTGGCGCGACTACGTGACCCTGACGAAGCCGCGGATCATGACCCTGTTGCTCCTCACGGGCGCGGCGGGGATGTTCGTCGGCGCCGGCGGCTGGCCCGACCCCTGGCTCTTCCTCGCGACCATGGCCGGCCTCGCCCTCGCCTGCGGCGGCGCGAGCGCGCTCAACCACGTGATGGACGCGGACATCGACAAGCTGATGGGCGAGCGCACCGCGGCGCGACCCGTCGCCGCCGGGCGCGTGGCGGCGCCGCGCGCGCTCGAGCTCGGCCTCGCGCTCTCCGGGCTGTCGTTCGCGCTCCTCGCCTCGACGGTCAACGTGCTCACCGCCGTGCTCGCGCTCGTCGGCAACCTCTTCTACGTCGTCGTCTACACCGGCTACCTGAAGCGCTCGACCGACCAGAACATCGTGATCGGCGGCGCGGCCGGGGCGGTGCCGCCGGTCGTGGGCTACGCGGCGGCGACCGGGAGCCTCGCCCTGCCGGCCCTCTGGCTCTTCCTGATCGTCTTCCTCTGGACGCCGCCGCACTTCTGGGCGCTGGCGCTGATGATCAAGGAGCACTACGCCGCCGCAGACGTCCCGATGCTGCCCGGCACGCGGGGGGAGCGGGAGACGACGCGGCAGATCCTGCTCTACTCGATCGTGCTCGTCGCGTTCACGCTCGGCGTCGGTCTCTGGCTGGGACCGGTGTACACCGGCGCCGCCGCGCTGCTCGGGGCGTACTTCCTGCTCCTCGCGTGGCGCCTGCGGGTGGACGCCTCGCGGCGGAACGCCGTCGTGCTGTTCCACTACTCCCTCGCCTACCTCGCGCTGCTGTTCGTCGCTGCAGCCGTCGACCCCCTGGTGGTCTAGATGCTCTCACCCGAGCTCGCGCGCCGGAACAACCGCCTCGGCTGGGCGCTCTTCGCGCTCTTCCTGGCGCTGTTCGTCGGCACCTGCCTCGTCGCGCTCGTCTACCTGCAGCTCGACTGATCCGCCCGACGGGCCGCCCGGCGCCGCAGCCGGGCATCCCCCGTTCGAGGGACTGCGGCGGCCGTCGGGGCCTGCCGACAAAGGAGGTGTCATGCGCACCTCTCGCCTTGCCACCGTCTGCGTCGCCCTCCTCGCGGCGACGCTCGTCTCCGGCGCCGCCCTCGCGAAGGACGCGAAGCGGCCTGCGCCGCCGAAGAACCTCCGCGGGTTCCTGCTCAAGCCGACCGAGCCGCTCAGCCAGGTCTTCCCGCGGACGCCCGCGTTCTCGTGGGCACCCGTCCGCGGCGCACGCTGCTACGAGTTCGAGCTCGCGACGAGCCGGACGTTCACCGAGAACGCGATCGTGTGGTCGAACGTCGCCTACGGCGTCGGACCGGCGAAGGCGTGCAAGCCGGTGCCTGCGGACGTGCCTGCGACGACCGGGTCGACGAGCGCGCCCGCGACCGGCACCACCGGGGCTGCGACGAGCACCGAGACGGCGCCGGCGATGATCGCGCCGTTGAAGGTGCCCGCCGTCTCGATCGACGTCGCGCTGCCGTGGTTCACCGGCCAGCCCTACGCGCTCTACTCGCGCGTTCGCGCCGTCACCGATCGTGGCCCGACCGCGTGGTCGAAGCCGTTCGCCTTCAACATGCGCTGGCCGAGCGTGCCCGCGCCGCTGAAGACGCAGAACGGGCTCGTCCGCTGGTCGCCCGTCACCGGTGCGACCGGCTACCAGGTCTGGTATCCGGAGATCGGCAAGTCGTTCTCGACGCACACCAACGTCGCCGACCTGCGTGAGTTCTTCACCTTCCACCGCGCCGACAGCGGCTGGTGGTCGACCGCGAAGTGGCGCGTCCGCGCCGTGCGCCGGGTGTTCGGGACCATCCCGAACGGCCTGCCCGCCGTCTCGTACGGCCCCTGGAGCCCGCTGTACACCGCCAAGGGCGCTCCGCCGGCGAGCGGCAAGCTGCAGGTGCGCTTCGCCCTGTCCGATCGCACGAGCTCTGCGAAGAAGCGCTCGGCCCACGAGCTGATGCCCGGTCTCACGTTCTCCGGGGACACCGGTCTCGACGGCCAGCAGCACGACCTCTTCCGGGTCTACGCGGCGACCGACCGCGACTGCGTCAACATCGTCTTCCGCGGCTCGGTCGTCGGGAGCCCGGCGTTCGCCCCGCGCACGACCGGGCCGCTCGCGCTGCCGGCCGACCCGACCCCGTTCCAGACCGCCGCGCCGAAGTCCAAGGTCCCGGCCGACGGGACGTCCGAGGGCCCGACGTACGGCAGCGACTGGCGCAGCGTTGTCTCGAGCGAGACCCGCACCGCCGAGGCTCCTGCCGGCGCCACGAGCGGCTCCACCACCGGATCGACCGAGACGGGCCCCGTCGACGAATCGCAGACGCTGGTCGGCTCGAAGGTCGATCTCCCCGACATCGACTTCCCGACGACGCGCTACTACTGGACGGTCGTGCCGGTCGCGATCGCGACCAACGCCGACGGCACCAAGACCGGCTACTGGGACGTCGAGACGCCCCAGGACGCCTGCGCAGCCGGTCGGGTCGAGAGCTTCGGCAAGGAGAGCGACCCGGTCGTCACCGGAGCCCAGAGCGGAGCGCCGTTCGTCTCCGGCCTGAGCCCGAGCGGGCGGATGCTCGCCTCCACGCAGCGCCGGCCCGTCGTCTTCTCGACGCCGCTGGTCGCCTGGCAGCCCGCCACGGGAGCGACGGCCTACGAGGTGCAGTGGTCGAAGAGCCGCTATCCCTGGCGCCCGGTCGGCTCCAAGGTGACGTTGGCCACCTCGACGCTCCTCGACCTCGCCTCCGGCTCGTGGTACTACCGTGTGCGCGGTCTCAACCAGGCACAGCTCCGCAAGGCGGAGATGGCGTGGTCGCGGCCGGTGCCGGTGCGGATCGCTCGCCCGACGTTCACCGTCGCGCGGTAGTACCGTCAGGGGCATGAGCCCCGACCTGCAGCTCGCGCTCCGCCTCGCGGACGCGGCCGACGGGATCTCCCTCGGCCGCTTCCGCGCGCGTGACCTGCGCGTCGAGACGAAGCCTGACGCGACGCCGGTGACGGAGGCCGATCTCGCGGTCGAGGAGGCGCTCCGCGCGATCCTGGCCGAGGAGCGCCCCGACGACGGGGTGCTCGGCGAGGAGGAGGGCTCGACCGGCGACGGCGCGCGACGGTGGCTGATCGACCCCATCGACGGCACCCGGAACTACCTCCGCGGCGTCCCTGTCTGGGCGACGCTGATCGCGCTCGAGGAGCAGGGACAGGTGCGGCTCGGCGTCGTCAGCGCGCCGGCGCTGCATCGGCGCTGGTGGGCGGAGCGAGGCGCTGGCGCGCACGTCGAAGGCGACCAGGTGCACGTCTCCGCGATCCACCGGGTCGAGGACGCGGTCCTCTCCTTCGCGCTCGAGCATCCGCTGCCGTCGCTCGCCGAGCAGACCTGGCACGCGCGCGGCTACGGCGACTTCTGGGGTCACATGCTCGTCGCAGAGGGAGCGATCGACGGCGCGATCGACGCGATCGGCGTCTCGCCGTGGGATCTCGCCGCCGTGCAGGTGGTCGTCGAGGAGGCGGGGGGCACGTTCACGGACTTCCGCGGACAGCGCCGCATCGACGGAGGCTCGGCGATCTCGTCGAACGGGCACCTCCACGGCGCGCTGCTGGGCGCGGTCGCCGCGGCCGGCCTCGCCGGCTGACGACGCGGCCTGCCCCGGGCGGCGGGGCTCAGGCCGCTCGAGCCGCCGCCTCGTAGACCGAGTCGCGGACGAGCGTGTCGAGCTCTGCCGACAGCAGATCGCTCCAGGATCCCGCCGTCGCCGTGGGCGCGTCGAGCAGCGCGCCGTCGACCCGGACGGCCGTCACCTCGTCGGACCTCCGCCCGCGGAGCTCGACCGGGCGACGCAGGCGGGAGCGCAGCCAGCCCGCGAGCAGCCGGGCATCTGCCCGGGGGCCGTCGACCCGCAGCTCCCGGATCGAGCGGATCCCGGGCCAGCGCTCGGCGAGCCTCACGCGCCAGGGCTCGGTTCGACGCCAGGCGATGTCGGACACCGCCAGCCGGTCGAACAGCTCGGCCAGGCCAGCGTAGCCGTCTGGCACCCGCGGCCACTCCGACGAGTCCACCACGAGCCGGTCGCACACCGATGCGATCTCCTCGAGCGCGTTGCCGCCCCAGAGCGGCTCGCCACGCCACCGGCAGAAGGCGGGTAGGTCGGAGATGAGCAGCGGGAGCACGATCGACGCAGGGTGCTCGGCCGCGCGCCCGGCGAGACGCACCTCGATCACCTCGGACAGCACCTCGCGTCCGTCGCCGATCGGGAAGTCGCGAAGCGTGGCCCGGGCGCTCACACGATCGACCCGACCCGGCTCGGGGACGAGGAAGATCGTCCGGGCAGGGTGGCGCTCGGCAAGCCCGGCGAGCACCTTCTGCGCGCGGGGCAGCCACTTCGGCGGGGCCCAGACGACGTGGGTCATCGTGCTGGTGCGGAGGTCCGCCACGCCGTCGTCGCACTGCTCGAGCCGCAGCCGCGCCAGCGCGCGCTCGATGTCGGCGACGACGCCCACGGTGTCAGACACCCGATCCTGTCAAGGGGGATTCGTGCCGATCTCGTGCCGATCGCTCCACAGGGAGACCCCGCATGCACACGGCGATCGGCCACCCGCCTGTGGAACACCTGTGTCGACACAGCGACGACGCCGTCACGTCATCGCTCCAACGGTGCCAGACACCGGTCATCCCGCGCCACCCGAGGCCGGCGCAGCCGGCCGAGCACCCGCCAGCGCACCGCCGCCCCTCGATCCTTCAGGGATCTGCCCCCGGGTCCGGCGCAGCCGGACGCGGGGGATCGAGCGGCGCGGATCCACTCCTGTGGATCCGCGCTTCGCGCAAACAAGCATCAGTGCCTCCGCCACGAGCGACCGTCGCGATGGAGGAGCTCGTCGGCCGCGGCCGGACCCCACGTCCCGGCGGCGTAGTCCGGGAACGCGGGGCGGTCCCGCGCCCACGCGCCGACGATGGCGTCGACGAGCTTCCACTGCTCCTCCACCTCGTCCGAGCGGGTGAACAGCGTCGCGTCGCCGAGCAGGGCATCGAGCACGAGGCGCTCGTAGGCCTCCGGCACGCCCTCGCGAAATGCCCCGCCGTAGAGGAAGTCCATGTGCACCGTGCGGATCGACATCCCCGCGCCGGGCACCTTGGCGCCCACCGCGAGCGAGACGCCCTCGTCCGGCTGGATCTGGACGAGCAGGACGTTCGGTCGGAGCCCGTCGCCGGCCGACGCCTCGAAGGGCGGGTGCGGCGCGCGCTTGAACTGGATCGCGATCGTCGTCTCGCGCCGCGCGAGGCGCTTGCCCGCCCGCACGTAGAACGGGGTGTCGGCCCAGCGCCAGTTGTCGACGTAGAGCTTGGCTGCGACGTAGGTCTCGGTGAGGGACCCGGGATCGACCCCCTCCTCCTCCCGGTACGACGGAACCTCAGCTCCTTCGACCCAGCCACGTCCGTACTGCCCGCGGACGACCGACTTGGGCCCCGGTGTGTGCATCGACCGCAGCACCTTGACCTTCTCGTTGCGCACGGCGTCGGCGGTGAAGTCGATCGGGGGCTCCATCGCGGTGAGGGCGACGAGCTGGAGCAGATGGTTCTGGAAGATGTCGCGGATCGCACCCGCTCCCTCGTAGAAGCCGGCGCGACCCTCGATCCCCATCGACTCGGCCACGGTGATCTGGACGTGGTCGACGAACTGCCGGTTCCAGATCGGCTCGAAGATGCCGTTCGCGAACCGCAGCGCGAGCATGTTCTGGACGGTCTCCTTGCCGAGGTAGTGGTCGATGCGGAAGAGCTCCTCCTCGGCGAACCAGCGCGCGACCTGGGCGCTCAGCGCGTGCGCGGAGGCGAGGTCGTGGCCGAACGGCTTCTCGACGATCAGCCGCACCCAGCCGTCCTCGCGCTGCCGACGCTCGCCGATCTCCCGCACCACGACCGGGAACGCCTGCGGCGGGACGGCCAGGTAGTAGAGGCGGTTGCCGGCCGTGCCGCGATCGTGGTCGAGCTCGGCGAGCACGTCGCCGACGCGATCCTCGCCCGCGTCGTCGGCGAAGTCGGTCGAGACGTAGCGAACACCTGCCGCGAGCTCCTCGAACGCATCCCGGCGGTACGGGTCGCGGGCGTGCTCCTTCACCGCCTGGCGCATGGCCGAGACGAACTGCCGCGTCGTCTGCTCGGTGCGCGCGACGCCGACGACCGCGAAGCGCTCGGGCAGCAGCCGGCGCACGGCGAGCGCGTACAGGGCTGGGAAGAGCTTGCGCCGGGTGAGATCGCCCGACGCGCCGAAGATCACGAGAGCGCACGGGTCGGGACGACGCCGGAGCCCGAGCCCCTCGAGCAGCGGGTTCGGACGGTCGCTCACGGCGCGACGTGGCCGCGCTTGGCCTCGATCCCGGCGAGCAGCTCGGCGAACGAGTCCGCGAACTTCGCCACTCCCTCCGCCTCGAGCACGGCCACGACGTCGTCGTAGTCGATGCCAGCCGCTGCGAGCTCGCCGAGGAGCCTCCGCGCCTCGTCGACCCCCTCGGTGAGGCTGAGTCGCACCTCGCCGTGATCCTGGAACGCGGCCACCGTCTCCGCGGGCATCGTGTTGACCGTCTGCGGGCCGACGAGCTCCTCGACGTAGAGGACGTCGCGGTAGGCGGGGTTCTTCGTCGAGGTGGACGCCCACAGACAGCGCTGGGGCCGAGCTCCCTTGGCCGCCAGCTCCTGCCAGCGCGGGCTCCCGATGACCTCCTGCCAGTGCGCGTAGGCGAGCTTGGCGTTCGCGACAGCGAGCCGGCCCTGGAGGTCTGTGCGACCGACCTCGGCCAGCCGGCGATCGGCCTCCGTGTCGACCCGGGAGACGAAGAAGCTCGCGACCGAGGAGACGCTGCCGAGGTCGCCCCCCGCCGCAGCCCGCCGCTCGAGGCCGCGGACGTACGCCTCCAGCACGGCCGCGTAGCGCTCGAGCGAGAAGATGAGCGTGACGTTGATCGACCGCCCCTTCGCGATGCAGTCCTCGATCGCGCCGAGCCCCGGCAGCGTCGCGGGGATCTTCACGTAGAGGTTCGGGCGCTCGACCTCCGCGTGGAGCCGCATCGCCTGCTCGTACGTCGCCTCGCGCTCGTAGGCGAGCGTGGGGTCGACCTCCAGCGACACCCAGCCGTCGATCCCGCCGGTTCGCTCGAACACCGGGCGCATGAGATCGCAGGCCCCGCGGATGTCCTCCTCGGCGAGCGCGAAGAACGCGTCCACGGGTGACAGCGCAGGGTCGAGCGCGGCGAGCTGGGCGTCGTAGCGGTCGCCCTCGGCCAGCGCCTTCTGGAAGATCGTCGGGTTGGAGGTGACGCCGACGACGGCGTCGTCGCTCATCAACCGAACCAGCTCGCCGGAGGCGAGCATCTCGCGCGAGAGGGAGTCGATCCACACGCTCACGCCGAGCGCGCTCAGGGCATGCAGGCGCGAGTCAGCCATCGACCATCTTCTCCAGCCGCTCGAGCTTCTCCAGGCGCGCGAGGTAGCGACCCTCGCCCACGAATCGGGCGCCGAGGAAGGCGACGACCAGCTCGCGGGCGACGGCCTCGCCGACCACGAGCGAGCCGAGGCACAGGACGTTCAAGTCGTCGTGCTCGACGCCCTGGTGCGCGCTGTAGACGTCGTGGCAGATCGCGGCCCGGATCCCGGGGATCTTCGAGGCGGCCACCGACGCACCCACGCCGGAGCCGCACACGAGGATGCCGCGCTCGGCGCGTCCGGAGCGGATCGCCATCGCCACGTCGCGTGCGACGTCTGGGTAGTCGACCCGCACGGAGTCGTCCTCGACGCCGAGATCGACGGAATCGTGACCAGCCCGGACGACGGCCTCGAGCACCGCGTCGCGAAGCGACGTGCCCCGGTGGTCGAAGCCGCAGGCGACCTTCACGACAGCACCTCCCGCAGGGCGCGCGCGACGGCCGAGGACGTGATCCCGAGCTCGTCCAGCACGCGCTGGTACGGCGCCGACGCGCCGAAGCGGTCGATCCCGATGCGCCGCGCTGCGCCCCAGCGCTCCCACCCGAACGTGACGCCCGCCTCGACCGACACGCGCGGCAGGCCACGCGGCAGGACCTCGTCGCGATAGGCGGCATCCTGCGCCTCGAACAGCTCCCAGCAGGGCATCGAGACGACGCGGACGTTCGCCGCGACGGACTGCGCAGCCTCGAGCGCGACGTGCACCTCCGAGCCCGTCGCGATCACGACCGCATCGGGTCGACCGTCGTCGCGCTGCCAGAGCGTGTACGCACCGCGCAGCGCTCCCTCGGCCGGAGCGACCTCGTCGCGATCGAGCGTGGGCAGCTTCTGGCGGCTGAGCGCGAGCGCGACCGGGCCGTCGGCGCGCTCCAGGGCGATGCGCCAGGCCATCGCGGTCTCGTTCGCGTCGCCGGGACGAACGACCCACAGGTTCGGGATGGCCCGGAGGCTCATCAGGTGCTCGACGGGCTGGTGCGTGGGGCCATCCTCGCCGACGGCGACCGAGTCGTGCGTCCACACCCACACCGTCCGCAGCCCCATCAGCGCAGAGAGCCGCACCGCGGGACGCATGTAGTCGGAGAAGATGAGGAAGGTCGAGCCGAACGGCTTCAGCATCGACGGCTCGAGCGCGATCCCGTTCACGATCGCTCCCATCGCATGCTCGCGGATCCCGAACGGGACGTTGCGGCCGGCGTGCGTGGCTGCGAACACACCGGCACCCTCGAGCTCGGTCTTCGTGGACTCGACGAGGTCGGCGGCGCCACCGATCATCGTGGGCGTGAACGGCTTCAGCGCCTGCATCACGACCTTGCCGGCGTCGCGGGTGGCGACGTCGCTCCCGGCCGCGAAGCTCGGCAGTGCCTCGACCCACCCTGCGCGGGGTCTGCCTGCCAGGTCGAGCTCCCGCTCGGCGGCGAGCGCCGGGTCGGCGGCGCCCCAGGCCGCGAGCCGCTCCTCCCAGGCCAGCCGCGCGGTGCGGCCGCGCTCCGCGACCCCCGCCATGTGCGCGCGCACGGCGTCGGGCACGACGAAGCTCGCGTCGGGGTCGAACCCGAGCACCTCCTTCGTCGCCCGCACCTCGGCCTCGCCGAGCGGCGCGCCGTGCGCCTTGGACGTCCCGGAGGCGTTCGGCGCCGGGTATGCGATCTCCGTGCGCACCACGATCAGCGAGGGTCGCTCGCGCTCGGCGCGGGCGGTGGCGAACGCGGCGCGCAGTGCGTCGAGGTCGTTCGGATCCGCGACGTGCTGGACGTGCCAGCCGTGGGCCTCGAAGCGCTTGCCCTTGTCCTCGCGGTCGAAGCTGATCGCGGTCGAGCCGTCGATCGTGATGCGGTTGTCGTCGTAGACGTAGACGAGCCGACCCAGCCCGAGCTGCCCGGCGATCGACGCCGCCTCCTGGCTGACGCCCTCCATCAGGTCGCCGTCGGAGCAGATCGCGTAGATCCACGAGTCGACGATCCCGTGCAGCGGCCGGTCGTAGCGCTCGGTCAGGAACCGCTGCGCGATCGCGAGACCGACGCCGTTCGCGAACCCCTGGCCGAGCGGCCCCGTCGTGGTCTCGATCCCCGGGGTGTGCCCCAGCTCCGGGTGGCCGGGCGTCCGCGACCCCCACTGCCGGAACTGCCTCAGGTCGTCCAGCGTGACGTCGTACCCGGCCAGGTGCAGTGCCGCGTACTGGAGCACGCACGCGTGCCCCGCCGAGAGGATGAACCGGTCCCGGCCCGGCCAGTCCGGGACAGCTGGGTCGTGCCGCAGCTCCTCCGCGTAGAGCAGGTAGGCGATCGGCGCGAGCGCCATCGCCGTCCCCGGGTGCCCTGCGTTGGCCTGCTGCACGGCGTCCATCGCGAGGACGCGGATCGTGTCGATCGTCAGGCGGGCTGGATCCGTCGCCGGCACGCCGGGAACACTAGTCGGGCGGCCCCCTCCGAACGTCGGCGACCCGGCTGGCGCTCAGGTTGTGCAGATCGCGTACGCCGTGATCGTCGCGTTGCTCGCCGCCGAGAAGTTCGAGCGGATCAGCATCGTCGCCGTCCAGGTCGTCGACCCCGACGGGTAGGACGCGACGACGTCCACCCGGCCCAGCCCGTTCCCGTAGCTGGCGGTGCTCGTGAGCGTCGCGCCACCCCCGAGCAGCACCTTGCCGGCCGGGCACGACGCGGTGTCGGACACCTGCACGCCCTGGGTGTTGCCGGCGGCCGCGGAGCGCGTGACGCCTCCGTCGTTCGCGATGCCCGAGGCGGTCGGGCCGGCAGGCCCGGTCGCGCCCTGCGGCCCCTGCGGCCCGGTCGCGCCCTGCGGCCCCGTCGCGCCCTGCGGCCCCGTCGCACCTTGCGGCCCGGCCGGTCCCTGTGGACCCGCGGGCCCCTGCGGCCCGGTCGGGCCGTCACCGCCTTGCGGCCCTGCTGGCCCCGGGGGTCCCTGGGGCCCGGCCGGCCCTTGCGCACCCTGCGGACCGGTCGGGCCAGGGTCGCCCTGCGGACCCTGCGCACCCGTCGGGCCGATCGGCCCCTGAGGACCAGCGTCGCCCTGCGGGCCCTGCGGGCCGGCAGCGCCCTGCGGGCCGGGATCGCCCTGCGGACCCTGCGCTCCGTCTGCACCCGGTGCTCCCGCGGCACCGGCTGGACCTTGAGGCCCGGCACTGCCGCGCTCGCCCTTCGGGCCCTGGGGGCCCGGCGCGCCGTCCGGCCCCTTGTCGCCCGGCGGCCCCTTCGGCCCGATCTGCGACCACGAGGCCCGGCGCTCGCTCTTGCGACAGCCCGCCCGGACGTTGACGAACCGCAGCGCGCCGGTCTGCTTGTCGAAGCAGGCTGCCCACACGCCGGCGGGCGTCTGGACGGTGCCGGGCCAGCTCGACGGGCTGTCTCCCGCGACCGCACCGCCGACGAGGGCGAGCACGACGGGGACGAGCGCGATGGCAGCAAGCGGAAGCGGTCGTCTCATACAGGTCTTCGGGGTCGAGGTGTCGAGCGAGCGGGTCGGCGACGTCCGCACGAGGGCGTTCTGAGCTGTCAACGGCCTTCCGGCAGCGCTCACCGTAGCGAGGCCGCCGGACGGCCGAGCCCCCCGTTCGGGTGATCTCGTCCGTCATGCGGCGCTGATCTCCGCGATCCTTACGCCGTGGCCGTGCTGATCGCCTCGGCGCTCCGCAAGGAGTTCGCAGGAGACCCCCTCTTCGACGGGGTCTCGTTCACCCTGCGCCGGCGCGACCGGCTCGCGCTGGCCGGCCCGAACGGCGCGGGCAAGACGACGCTGCTCCGCGCGCTGCTCGGGGAGACGTCGCTCCAGGGCGGTGAGCTCGCGTTCGCGAAGGGGACGCGCGTCGCGCTGCACGACCAGCGGCCCCCACGCGACCAGGGGCTGACGCTGCGCGAGTACGCGCTGTCGGGCGCTGCCGACCTCGTCGCGATCGAGGACGAGCTGCGGCGTCTCGAGTCGGCGATGGCGAGCGGCGATCACGCCGACGCGACGCTGCGCCGCTACAGCGAGGCCCAGGCGCGGTTGGAGCACGCCGGCGGGTGGGCCTGGCGCGATCGCGCCGCGGCGACGCTCCGCGGTCTCGGCTTCGCCGAGGACGACCTCGACCGGCGGCTCGAGACCTTCTCGGGCGGTGAGCTGACCCGCGCCTCGCTCGGCCGAGCGCTCACCTCCGACCCCGATCTCCTGCTGCTCGACGAGCCGACCAACCACCTCGACATCGAGAGCCTCGAGTGGCTGGAGCGGGAGCTGACCACGCGCGACGCCGCCGTCGTGCTCGTCGCCCACGACCGCTGGTTCCTCGAGGCGGTGACGACGGCCGTGCTCGAGCTCGGTGGGCCGAAGCCGTTCTTCTTCGACGGCCCATGGTCGGCCTGGCGGATGGAGAAGGCGGCCCGCGCCTCGGCAGCGGCCACGACCGTCGACCGGGTCGGGGTGGACATCGAGCGCCTCCAGCGCTTCGTCGAGCGGTTCCGCTACAAGAAGAGCAAGGCGAAGCAGGCGCAGGCGAAGCTCAGCCAGATCGCGCGGCTCGAGCAGGAGCGGAAGGCCGCCAAGGGCGAGCTCGAGGCGCTGACGGCCCGCCGGCGCTCGCTGGGGTTCGAGTTCCTGAAGCCCGCCAGGACGGGCAGGATCGTGCTCGAGGCGAGCGGTCTCGACCTGACGGCAGGCGACAAGGAGCTGCTGCGCGACGCGGAGCTCGTGCTGGAGCGGGGCGAGCACGTCGCGCTGGTCGGGCCGAACGGCTCCGGCAAGACCACCCTGCTCGAGACGATCCTCGGCCTCCGCTCGCCGGAGGCGGGTTCCGTCAAGCTCGGTCACGGCGTGATCCCCGCCTACTTCAGCCAGCACGACGTCGAGCTGCCGAAGCGCGGCACGGTGCTCGACGCGACGGTCGCGGCGACCGGCCTCACCCGGCCGCAGGCGCAGTCGCTGCTCGGGAAGTTCCTCTTCTCGGGCTGGGAGGCGCACGAGAAGCAGGTCTCGGTGCTGTCCGGAGGGGAGCGCCGCCGCCTCGTGCTCGCGCACGTCGTCGCATCGGGGGCGAACCTGCTCGTCCTCGACGAGCCGACCAACCACCTCGACCTCGAGAGCCGGGAGGCGCTGGAGGCGGCGCTCGAGGCGTTCCCCGGCACCGTGCTGTTCGTGTCGCACGACCGGGCGATCCTCGACGCGGTCCCGACGCGGATCGTCGCCGTCGAGGACCTCGCGCTGCGCTCGTACGACGGAGCATGGGCCGACCTCGTGCGCGAGCGGCGCGACGACCCCGCCCCGGCGACGCCCGCCGCGCCTCGACCGCGCAAGGAGCGCCCCCGGCGCGCCGGCCCGACCGAGCTCGAGCGGGTCGAGGCGCACGTGGCCCGGCTCGAGCGTCAGGTGGAGGAGCTCGAGGGTCGCCTCGCCGAGGACTGGACGAACATGGACACGCTGGCGGCGCACACCGCGGCGCGCGAGGAGCTGCAGAGCCAGCTCGCGCGCTGGGAGGAGCTGTTCGAGGCGAGCCAGACGGAGGCGGTCGCCTCGGCGCCGTCGTCCCCGACGGCTCCACCGTCCCCGGCATCGCCCTCGTCCCCGTAGGGGCGCGGGTGCCACGCCCTCCTCGTCGACCCACAGCACGCCCGTGGCGTCGGAGTCGCGCCCGCCGGACGTGACGCGACAGCGGGTCGGCGGCGTAGAGGGGATGTGGAAGCGATGACGCTCGACCGCCCGACCACTGCTCCCGTGGCGGCCCCCCGGACCGTCGCGGAGGCAGCAGAGCACCACCTCGACGACGTGTTCGGCTACCTCCTCTACCTCACCCGCGACCGCGAGACGGCCGAGGACCTCGCGTCCGCCACCTTCGAGAAGGCCCTGCGAACGTGGTCGCGCTTCGACGCGCGGCGCGGAACCGCTCGCACGTGGCTGCTCGGGATCGCCCGCAGCACGGCGCTCGACTGGTTCCGTGCGGAGTCGCGGCGGCGGCGGCGCGAGGAAGCCGTCGCGGCCCCCGAGCACGTGGAGGGCGCGTTCGTCGAGGGTCTCTCGCCCGAGCTCGAGGCCGCGGTGGCCGCGCTCAGCGCCGGCGAGCGCGAGGTGCTGGCGCTGCGGATCGTGCTCGAGCTCGACGGCGAGGCGACCGCCCGCGTGCTCGGGATCAGCCCTACGGCCGTGTCGACCCGGCTCAGCCGGGCCCTGACGCGCCTCGAGGAAAGGATGCGCACCGATGACGACCGCTGAGATCACCCGCGAGCTGCGGGCCACCCGTCCGGTCGCCTCACCGGCGCTGAGGGCGCGGGTCGCCGAGACGGGAGCGCGCGAGCCGGCCGTCCCCGAGCCACTCGTCCGCCGCCTGCTGAGCCGTCGCAGGACGCTCGCGCTCGTGCCCGTCGCGGCGGCGGTCGCCGTCGCGGGCGCGGTGGCGATCGGCGTCAGCCGTCCCGCTCCGGCGACGGAGCCGACGACGTCGGTCGCGATCGGCTCGTCCGTCCGCGAGTCC
>CAZUVW010000052.1:0-15235 GCA_964623875.1 uncultured Gaiellales bacterium | reverse complement strand
CCACGAGCTGTGCGACGAGCGGGTGCTCGGGCGCGAGGACGAAGAAGGTGGCGCCGAAGAGCGTGTCCGGACGGGTCGTGAAGACCGGCAGCTCCTCCCCGCTGCCCTCGACGGTGAACACCACGCGAGCGCCCTCGGAGCGCCCGATCCAGTTGCGCTGCATCGTCAGCACGCGCTCGGGCCACGACTCGAGCGTCTCCATCTCGTCGAGCAGCGCGTCGGCGTAGTCGGTGATCTTGAAGAACCACTGGGTCAGGCTCTTCGACTCGACCTCGGCCCCGCAGCGCTCGCAGAGCCCGTCGACGACCTGCTCGTTGGCGAGCACCGTCTGGTCGTTCGGACACCACTTGACCGGAGCCTCCTTGCGGTAGGCGAGGCCCTTGTCGAAGAAGCGCAGGAAGAGCCACTGCGTCCAGCGGTAGTACTCGGGCTCGCACGTCGAGAGCTCGCGCGACCAGTCGATCGCCCAGCCGAGCCGGCGCATCTGCCGGCGAATCGCCTCGATGTTGCGGTCGGTGATCGCGCGCGGATGCCCTCCCTCCCGGATCGCGGCGTTCTCGGCGTTCAGGCCGAAGGCGTCGTAGCCCATCGGGCGCAGGACGGTGACGCCCTGGCGGCGCCGGACGTGCGCGAACACGTCGCCCAGGGTGTAGTTGAAGACGTGCCCCATGTGGAGCTCGCCCGACGGGTACGGGAGCATCTCGAGGATGTACGTCGAGGCGGTGCCGGCCTCGCCGGGCTCGGGGTTCGGCACCACGAACGCCTGCGCGTCCTCCCAGACCGCCTGCCACTTCGCCTCGATCGCCTGTGGGTCGTACCGCTCCATCGTCCTCCGGCTCTCACCGACAACGAAAGAGCCTCTCGTGAGAGAGGCTCGAGGGGAGGCCGCGCAGCCCGCGCCGCGTCCGCTCCCCGATCTCCGCGAGCAGCTCCTGCCTCGGTCTGGCCAGTGTAGACGGTCGATCGGAGATCGGCGCGCACCGCTCCGCGGGCGAGGCTCTCCCAGGCCGGGCCGCCCGGAGTAGGCTTCGGACAGGATCCAGCGAGAGAACGGGAGAGAGCGATGCCACTCGTCTCGATGCGCCAGCTCCTCGACGAGGCCGCCAAGGGCGGCTACGGCGTGGGAGCCTTCAACGTCAACAACATGGAGCAGATCCAGGCGATCATGGAGGCTGCGCGCGAGACCGCGTCGCCCGTGATCATCCAGGCCTCGCGCGGGGCGCGCGCGTACACGAACGACCTGTTCCTGTGGCACCTGATGCAGGCCGCAGTGGAGCTCTACCCGGAGATCCCGGTCGCGCTGCACCTCGACCACGGCAACGAGCCGGCGACGTGCATCTCGGCGATCGACCTCGGCTTCACCAGCGTGATGATGGACGGCTCGCTTGAGGCCGACGGCAAGACCCCTGCATCCTTCGAGTACAACGTCGCGGTCACGAAGGAGGTCGTCGAGTACGCGCATGCGCGCGGCGTGACCGTCGAGGGCGAGCTCGGGACGCTCGGCGGGATCGAGGACGGCCACGGCTCGGGCGAGGTGCACCTCACCGATCCCGACCAGGCGGTCGAGTTCGTGCAGGAGACCGGCATCGACGCGCTCGCGGTCGCGATCGGCACCTCCCACGGGGCGTACAAGTTCGCGAAGGAGCCCGACGGCGAGGTGCTCAAGATGGACCTGATCGAGGAGATCCACGAGCGCCTGCCCGAGACGCACCTCGTGATGCACGGGTCGTCGAGCGTCCCGCGCGAGCTCGTCGATCAGATCAACGCGTTCGGGGGTGCCCTCAAGCCGGCCTGGGGCGTGCCGGTGAAGGAGATCCAGCTCGGGATCCGACACGGCGTCCGCAAGATCAACGTCGACACCGACTCCCGGCTGGCGATCACCGGCGCGATCCGCAAGGTCTTCGCCGAGTCGCCCGAGAAGTTCGACCCACGTGACTACCTGAAGCCGGCGCGAGCGGCGATGCAGGCGCTGATCGCCGAGCGGATGCGCGACTTCGGGCAGGCGGGTCACGCGGGCGACTACGAGGCGATCTCGCTCGACGAGATGCGTCAGATCTACGCGGCCCGCGTCGCCTGAGCCGAGCCCACCCGCACAGGCCGTGATCGACCTGTTCCCCGACACGACGCGCGTCGAGGACGGGTCGCTCGCGGTCGGCGGGCTCCCGCTCGCGGTGTTGGCAGAGCGGTTCGGGACACCGCTCGTCGTCTACTGCGAGGCGACCCTGCGCTCACAGGCGCGCGCGCTCCGCGCTGCAATCGGCGACGGGCACGTCGCGTTCGGGACGAAGGCGTTCCCGAACATCGCGGTGCTGCGCCTCCTCCGCGAGGAGGGGATCGGCGCGGACGTCGCCTCGACCGGGGAGCTCGCCTTCGCCCGTGCGGCCGGACTGACGGGCGACGACCTCGTGGTGCACGGCAACAACAAGGACGAGGCGCTGCTCACGCAGGCCGCTCACGACGGCGCGGCGGTGGTGCTCGACGCCCCCGACGAGGCAGGGCTGGCCGCAGCCGCCGGCGTGCGCCGCGCGCTCGTCCGCGTCACGCTCGGGGTCGACGCCGACACGCACGAGGCGATCCGCACCGGACACCACGGCTCCAAGTTCGGACTCCCTCCCGACCAGGCGCTGACCCTCGTCGCAGACGCTCTGCGCAGCGGTCTGGACGTGCTCGGACTCCACGTGCACGTCGGCTCGCAGCTCGCGGACTTCGACGCGCAGTCGGAGACGATCGTCCGGCTCGCGTCGTTCGCCGCGCGGTGCGCACGCGAGCTCGGCTGGACGGCCCACGTCGCCGACCTCGGCGGGGGCTTCGGCATCCGGCACCACCCCGACGAGCGCGTCCCCGACGCGGCGGAGCTCGCGGCGACGGCCGCGTCGACTGCGCGGCTCGCGTTCGCGGAGGCCGGGCTCGCCGAGCCGCAGATCTGGCTCGAGCCGGGCCGGTCGCTCGTCGGGCGCGCCGGCGTGACCGTCTACCGGGTCGGCGCCGTCAAGCGCCTGCCCGAGCGGACATGGGTCGGGATCGACGGGGGGATGTCGGACAACCCCCGTCCGCAGCTGTACCAGGCGCGCTACACGGCGCTGTCCGCAGCGCGCGCGACGGAGGCGCCGGACGAGAGCGTGAGCGTCGCCGGCATGCACTGCGAGTCGGGCGACGTGCTGATCGACGACGTGGCGCTCCCCTCCCCCCGCCGCGGCGACCTGCTCGCCGTGCCGGCGACCGGCGCCTACACGCTCGCCATGGCCTCGAACTACAACGGCGTCGGCCGGCCTGCCGCGGTGTTGGTGCAGCATGGAGAGGCCCGCCTGATCCGGCGGCGCGAGACGGTGGACGACCTGCTGCGCTGCGAGGCCCCCTGAGCGGCTCCGATCCAGCCGGGCGCTCGGCGCGCACGGCAGGGGACGAGCTCCAGACCGCGGCCGTGCTCGCGCCGGTGTTCCGCGACGAGGCCGGGGCGCTGCGCACGCTGCTCGTCGTCCGCTCGGATCACGGGCTCCACGGCAACCAGCTCGGGTTCCCCGGCGGGAAGCCCGAGCCGCGCGACGCCGACCTGCTCACGACGGCGCTCCGCGAGGCGCGGGAGGAGGTCGGGCTCGAGCCGGAGGCGGTCGAGGTGCTCGCGGCGCTCGACCCGCTGGAGACCCGGGCGACGGGGTTCAGGGTGCACGCGTTCGTCGGGCGCGTGCCCGGCACGACGATCTGGCGCCCGGACGCGGCCGAGGTCGTGGGGATCCTCACTCCGCCCGTCGAGCTCCTGGGCGACCCGGAGCGACGCGAGACCCTCCGCTTCAGCTCCCGCCGGTTCCCCGACGGGCTGCTCGTCGAGGGCATCGCGCTCGAGGGTCACGTGCTGTGGGGGATGACCCTCCGGCTGCTCGACGACCTCGTCCCGCGGCTGCTGGCCGGCGAGTGGCACGTCTGACGGCGCTACGGCAGCCGCGAGAAGCGGCCGACGAGACCCAACCCGTCGAGGCGCCCGCCGGGCAGCACGACCGGCTCGAGCTCCCGTGCGGCGCGTAGGCTCGGGCGATGCCACGTGCCCTCGTCCTCGGCGGCACCGGTGCGATCGGACGCGCCGTCGCACGACGGCTGCTCGCCACGGGCTGGTCGGTCGAGCTCACTGGGCGCGATCCGACGCGGATGCCCGTGGACGTGCTCCGCGCGGGTGGCCGGTTCGTGCAGTGGGAGCGAGGCGACGCCGCCACGCTGCGCCGCGCGACCGGTGACGGGGCCGACCTGCTCGTCGACTGCGCGTGCTTCACGGCCACCGACGCGATGCTGCTGCTCGAGGCGGCGCGTCGAGCCACGTCCACCGTGATGATCTCGAGCAAGGCCGTCTACGTCGACGCCGCGGGCAACCACGTCAACGCAGACGTCGCGCCGCGCTTCGACGGCCCCGTCCACGAGACGCAGGCGACGGTCCAGCCGGGCGACGGCGACTTCGACACCCGCGAGGGCTACGCGCCGAACAAGGTCGCCGCGGAGCAGACGCTGCTCGACAGCGGGCTCCCGGTGACCGTCCTGCGCCCCTCCAAGGTGCACGGGGCCGGCGCGCGGCGACCGCGTGAGTGGGTGCTCGTCAAGCGAGTGCTCGACCGACGGCCGGCCCTCTTCCTCGCGAACCGTGGGAGGGACGTCGACCACACGAGCGCGGCGGCGAACATCGCGGCGCTCGTCGACGTCGTCGCCGCCGCCCGGCCCGGGGCCCGGATCCTGAACAGCGCCGACCCCGACGCCCCCTCCGCGCTCGAGATCGCCCGCACGGTCGCCACCCACCTCGGGCACACCTGGGAGGAGATCCTGCTCGACGACGCCGATCCCGAGCTCGGCAGGCACCCGTGGCAGGCGCCCCATCCCATCGTGCTCGACACGACCGCCGCGAGGGAGCTCGGCTACGTGCCGGTTGGCGACTACGCGGCCACGGTCGTCGAGGAGCTCGACTGGCTCGTCGCCGCGGCGACCGGGGGCCCCGACGCGGCACTGCTGCCACCGGCCGACGACCCGTTCTTCGCGCCCTACCTCGACGTCGCCGCCGAGGACGCGTTCCTCGCGCACCGACGCGACGACCGGGCCGACGGCTGACGGCCCGGTCGTCCTCGGCCGGCACGAGGATCAGGGGGCGGCCGGTCAGCGGCTCAGCACCTCCACGACGTCTCCGTCGGCGACGACGTGCGCGCGGCCGACGCGCTGCCCGTCGAAGCGGGCCGACGGTCCCCAGACCCGTGCACCCGTGCAGGCGGCCGCGAGGTCGTGGTGGATGGCATCGGCGACGCCGGCGACGGTCGCCCCAGGCTGGAGCGCGAGCGGCTCGTCGTCGGTCTCCCCCGCGTGGCGGAGGTAGACGCGGATCAGCCCCGTCAGGGCCCAGATCGCAGCGCGCAGCCGGTCCAGGCTCTCGTCGTCGAGCACCGAGACCGGGACGACGGGCAAGGGCGCCGCGGTCGCCACGAGACGGGCCAGATCGCCGTCGCTCGCATCGTCCCACTTCGTCGCGGCGAGCAGCCCGGGCTTCTCGATCCCGGCGGCCGCGACCTCGCCGCGCACGACGCGCAGCTCGTCGAGCGGCGCGGTGGCCGACTGGCACCAGACGATCGCGTCGGCGTTCCGCAGCACGCCGAGCAGCGCTCGACCGCCGCCGCGATCCTCGCTCGCACCGTGGATCAGCCCCGGGATCTCGACCAGCTGGACGAGCACCCCGCCGACCCGCGTCAGCGCAGGCACGGGTCGCAGCGTCGTGAACGCGTAGTCCCCGGTCCTGATCTGGATCTCCGACAGCGCCTGCAGGAGCGACGACTTCCCGGCGTTGGGCGCCCCGACGAGGGCGATCTGCGCCGCGCCCTCGCGACGAACCTGGAGCGAGTCGCGGTGGGTCACCTTCGCCCGCACGCGCGTGCGGGCGAGCTCCGCGTTCAGCCACGTGCGCAGGTCGGCGTACGGTCCGTTCCGGTAGCCCGGCAGCTCGCCGAGCAGCGCGCGGATCGCCCGCACGCGCTCGGCGCCTTCCTTCCCCCGCAGACGGCGACGGGCCACCTGCGCGAACGTGCGATGCGGCATGGGCATCGCGTCCTCCTTCCCTTCGGGGTGGGAGGGAGGACACGCGCGCACGGGCCGACGGGGCTCGCGGGCGCGTCCACTCCGACCCACCGCCTCCCTCGACGCGTGAGCGGGAAGCGGCGGATCAGCCGTTCGTGTTCGAGATCGTCGCGTGCCACGCGCGCTCGCGCGCCCGGCCTGCCGTCGGCTCCATGATGGCGGCAGCCTACCCGCGGCGGTGCTGTTCCGCCGCAGCGAGACGCGCTGCCGCCTCGAACGGATCCTCTCGCAGCAGGTGCGTGCCCGTGCGGATCGCGAGCTCGGGCGTCGCGCCGCGTCCGGCGATCGCCACCGAGCGCTCACGCGCGAGCCGGGTGAGCTCGTCCGCGATGTCGGCGAGCCGCTCGGGGATCGCGGCAGCGACCACGACGAGCTCCGGATCGAGCGTCGCCGCCGTCTCCGCCAGCGTTCCGACGGGCGTGTCCGTGCCGAGGAACGTGACGCGCCACCCGTGCTGCCGCAGCGCGAGGCCGAACACGATCATCGCCAGGTCGTGGTGCTCCTCGCTGGGGGCAGCGAGCAGGACACGCGGCCCGGCACCCTTGTCCCATCCACGGGCGAGGCCCAGGAGGCGGCCGCGCATCAGCGTCGAAGCGAAGTGCTCCTGGGCGACGGTCGCCTCGCCTCGCTCCCACCGCTCTCCGAGCTCGCGCAGGGCGGGCAGCACTGCGTCACGGAGCACCGTCTCCAGGGAGAAATCCGCGAGCAGCCGATCGAACGCGGCGTTCGCAGCGCTGTCGTCGAAGTCGAGCAGCGCGGCGAGGAAGGCGTCGGCGCCGTCCGCGGGCAGCTGCGCGGCGGAGGCGCTCTCCGCGCGGGCGACCGCCAGCTGTGCCGCCTGCGCCGCGGAGAGCCCGTCCTCGAGCAGTCCGCGCATCGCGCGGATGCGGGCCTCGTCGTCGGCCGAGTAGAGACGAAAGCCCCCGGGTGAGCGCGCGGGGCGGAGCAGCCCGTACCGACGCTCCCATGCCCGCAGCAGCTCCGGGGAGACCCCGGTGCGCCGGGCGAGCTCGCCGATCCGCATGACCGAGGCGTCTCTCATGACCGGAGCGTAGCAGAACTTGGACATTTACTTGACAGTACCTGCTCCCGACGACTACCCTCGAGCCATGGGCATTCGCGAGATCCGAGCCGCTGAGACGCCCTCGCTCCCGCCGTCGTCGACGGCGGGGCGTGATCCGGTCGCACTGCCCTCCTGCGCGACCTGATCGCGTCCCCGCGCAGGCGCCCGCCGACCTCAGCCCCGGCGGGCGCCTCGCGCACCTGCCCGCATGGGACGCGCGCCGAGCGCAGGGGACGGGATCAGGCCCGCTCGCCGTGCCGTCGGCGAAGCTCGTCGTCGACGAGCATCGGGTCGAGGCCGCGGGCTGCCAGCACGACGAGCGCGTGGAACCAGAGGTCGGCAACCTCCTCGACGAGGCGCTCGTCGCTCTCGCCGACCGCTGCCAGCACGACCTCGACACCCTCCTCGGCGACCTTGCGCGCCGGCGCAGCAGGCCCCTCGTCGAGCAGTCGCACGACGTACGAGCCCTCCGGACGGCCGGCCTCGCGCTCCTTGATCACGCGCCAGAGCCAGGGCGCGAAGCACGACTCCGCGCCGGTGTGGCAGACCGGGCCTGCAGGGCGCACGCGGTAGAGCAGGGCGTCGCCGTCGCAGTCGTCGCGTATCTCCTCCACGGCGAGCGTGCTCCCCGACGTCGCGCCCTTGTGCCAGAGCTCGCCACGCGAGCGACTCCAGAACCAGGCCTCTCCCGTCTCGCGGGTGCGGCGCAACGCCTCCTCGTCGGCGTAGGCCAGCATCAGCACGCGGCCGGTGTCGGCGTCCTGCACGATCACGGGGGTCAGGTCCGGACGCTCCATCCCATCTCCTTCAGCTCGGCCTTCAGCTCCGGCAGCCGCTCGGGCCGCTCGTGGACGATCGACGCGACCAGCGCCGCCTCGGCTCCGATCGCGAATGCCTCGGCGAGGTGGCGCGCCTCACCGGCGCCGCCGGAGGCGATCACGGGCACCTCCACCGCGCCGACGACGGCCCGTGTCAGGTCGAGGTCGTACCCGGCCCGGGTGCCGTCTGCGTCGATCGAGGTGAGGAGGATCTCGCCCGCGCCACGCGCGACCGCCTCCCGGGCCCAGTCGACCGCGTCGCGTCCGCGGGGCGTCCTCCCGGCATGGGTGACGACCTCGCCGCCGCGCGCGTCGATCGCGACGACGACTGCCTGCGAGCCGAACTCGTCTGCCAGCCGCGTGAGGATCGACGGATCGTCGAACGCGGCGCGGTTGACCGCGACCTTGTCGGCCCCCGCGTGCAGGAGCGAACGGGCGTCCTCGACATCGGTCACGCCGCCGCCGACGGTGAACGGGATCGTGAGCTCGTCCGCCGAGCGATGGATCACCTCGAGGATCGGGCCCCGCCCTTCGAGCGTCGCCGTGATGTCGAGGAACACGAGCTCGTCCGCGCCCAGCTCGGAATAGCGCGTGGCGAGCTCGACGGGCTCGCCCATCTCGCGGAGCGCGACGAAGTTGACGCCCTTGACGACGCGCCCGCCGGCGACGTCGAGACAGGGGATCACACGCTTCTTGACCATCGCAGGAGGTTCTCGAGGATGCGGGCGCCGACCGGGCCGCTCCGCTCCGGGTGGAACTGGACGCCGGCGAGCGCGGCGGACTCGACGGCGGCGACCACCGGCCCGTCGTGCTCCACCGTCGCGACGGCGACGGACGGCTCGACCGGCTCGACGGCGTAGCTGTGCGCGAAGTAGACGTCCGCTCCGGCCGCGCCGTCGAGGAGCGCCGAGGGACGGGTCAGCTCGAGCGCGTTCCACCCCATGTGCGGGACGCGGTGCGCGCGCAGGCGGCGCACGGGGCCGTGGAGCAACCCGAGTCCCGAGCCGCCCTCCTCGCTCGCCTCGAAGAGGAGCTGCAGACCGACGCAGATCCCGGCCACGGGCATGTCGGCCGCAGCCCGCTCTCGGAGCGCGTCGTCGAGGCCGGTGCGCGCGAGACCCACCGAGGCGCTCTCGACGTGACCGACGCCGGCGATCAGCGCGAGCGGGGCTGCGCGAACGACACGAGGATCCGTCGTCACGACCGGCTCGGCACCGGCGCGCGCCAGCGCCGAGGCGAGGCTGCGCAGGTTGCCCGCGCCGTAGTCGGCGAGCACGACTCTCACGGCGACCGCCGACGACGCCGTGCCCCCGGTGCCCACGGTGTCAGACACGGGATCCTGTCAACGCGTGACGGAACCGCGCGGATCGTCGACCGCGACGCGCGCGCTGCCTGCGACGCAGCGGATCGGGCCTGTGGAGCGATTGGCACGAACTTGGCGCAATCCCCCCTTGACAGGATCGGGTGTCTGGCACCGGACCGCGTCACGTCGCGCCCTTCGTCGAGCGGATCCCTGCATCGCCGGGGGCGACGGCGCGCCTGAGGGCCTGGCCGAGCGCCTTGAAGGCTGCCTCGGCGACGTGGTGGTCGTCCTCCCCCCTCGCCTCGACGTGGACCGTGCAGCCTGCCTCCATCGTGAGCCGCTCGAGCGCGTGGGGGAGCAGCGAGAGCGCCAGGCCACCGACGCGGTCGCCCGTGAAGGCGAGCTCGATCTCGGCGTGCGGGCGCCGTACGAGGTCGACGGCGGCCGTGGCACGCGCCTCGTCCATCGGCACGACGGCGGATCCGTAGCGCGCGACGCCCTCCCGGCTGCCGAGCGCCTGCGTGAGCGCGGTGCCGAGGGCCGCGAGCACGTCCTCCACGGTGTGGTGCTCGTCGACGGCGAGATCACCGGCCGCGAGGAGATCGAGGTCGAAGCCCGCGTGGAAGGCGCACAGCGTGAGGAGGTGATCGAGGAAGCCCACGCCCGTCTCGACACGGCAGCGACCGCTGCCGTCGAGGTCGAGCGTGAGCCGCAGCGCCGTCTCGGTGGTCGTCCGCAGGACGGTCGCCCCGCGACCCGGCACAGGTCCCGGCTCGGCCCCGAGCGCGCTCAGCAGGATGTCGTTCTCGGAGGGACGCCGGACGGTGACCCGGATCGCCTCGGGAAACGCGCGCACGACCATGCCCTCGGCCTCGAGCCTGTCGGCGAGCGGCTCGTGCGTCCGAACGAGCACGAAGTTCCCGGCGACCGGAGGGCAGTCGTAGCCGGCCGCGAGCAGGGCGCCTCTCATCCGCTCACGCTCGGCGACCGTCGCCTCGACGTCGGCGAGGCGTGGGTCGCGGAGGGCCGCAGCGGCGATCCGGGCCGCTGGGGCAGCGATCGGAGCCGGTGCACGTCGCTCGGTGAGCAGGGCCGCTGTGTCCGGGTGCGCCAGCGCGTAGCCGACCCGCAGCGCTGCCAGCCCGAACGCCTTCGAGAGCGTGCGCACGACGACGAGGTTCGGGAGCTCCCCGACCAGGGGGGCAGCGGTGCGCGCGCCGTACTCGACGTACGCCTCGTCCGCGACGACGATCGTCTCCGGCTGCGACGCCGCGATCGCTGCGATCTCCTCCGGATCGACGACCGTGCCGGTCGGGTTGTTCGGGTTGCAGATCCACCGCACGCGCGCGTCGGGATCGGGCCCCACGACCTCCGCGCCCGCGAGCTCCGTCGCGATCCGGTAGAGCGCGTAGGTCGGCACCTCGAGAGACGCGCGGAGACCCGGACCGAGGAAGGTACGGGCGACCAGCAGGATGAGATCGTCCGCCCCGGCGCCGACGACGACGCTCTCCGGGCCGACACCCGCGTAGGAGCCAGCCGCCTCGCGCAGCTCGCGATACGTCCCCTCGGGATACTCGTTGAGCCGCGCCATGCTCTCGGCCAGAGGCACCTGCGGCACGCCCGGCAGGGGCGGCGTGTTCTGGTCGAACTTGAGCACGACCGAGCGTTCGAGCCCGTGCCGCTCGGCGACCTCGTCGACCGTGGCGGCCCACCGGTACGGCGCGAACCCGTCCGCGACGGGCTGGGCGAGCGAGCGCACGCTCATCCTGCGGGCTCCGGGCGCACGGCCGCGGCGTGCAGGGGAAGCCCCTCGACGCGCGCGAGCGGCCCGACGACCTCCGCGGCGCCGCGGAGCCCCTCGGCGGTCGCGCGCACGATCTGCATCGGCTTGAGGAACGCCTCCAGCCCGAGCCCGCCGACCGACCGCGCGAGACCGGCGGTCGGGAGCACGTGGGTCGCGCCCGCCGCGTAGTCGCCGACGACCGACGAGCAGCCGACGAAGATCGCGCCGGCATTCCTCAGACGACCGACGAGCGCCTCGGGCTCGGCCACGTGGAGCTCGAGGTGCTCGGGTGCGTACGCCTCGGAGCGGGCGACCGCCTCGTCGAGCGAGCCGACGACCTCGCAGCGGACGTTCTCCCGCCCTGCGGTGAGCGCGCCGACCGCCGCGGCCAGGGAGGCGTCGGTCGTCAGCAGCACCGCCTCGCTGTCGGCTCCGTGCTCGGCCTGCGCGAGCAGGTCCGCCGCAACCCGCTCCGCCGCCGGCGTCGCGTCGGCGATCACCACGACCTCGCTGGGCCCGGCCGGCAGGTCGATCCCCACCCGGCTCGAGACGAGGAGCTTGGCCGCGGTCACGTACGCGTTGCCCGGCCCCACGATCCTGTCCACCGGAGCGATCGACTCGGTCCCGTAGGCGAGTGCCGCGACGGCCTGCGCGCCCCCCACGGCATGGATCTCGTCGATGCCCAGCTCGCGGGCCGCGACGAGCGTCGCCGCGACGGGGTTCGGCGTCACGACGACGATCCGCCGCACGCCTGCGACCTGCGCAGGGACTGCCCCCATCACGAGCGAGGACGGGAGCGGCGCACGCCCGCTCGGCACGCAGACCCCGACCGCCTCGAGCGGCAGCCAGCGCCGCTCGGTGACGATCCCCGGCGCAGCCTCGACCGCCGTGTCCGCAGGGCGCTGTGCCTCGTTGAAGCGACGAACGGCGTCGATCATGCGCCGGAGCGCCTCCAGCACGTCGTCCTCGACCGTCGCCTCGGCGATCAGCTCCGGCGGGACGCGGAACCCGTCGGGCCGGGGCCCGTCGAAGCGCTCGGTCCACTCGCGCAGCGCCACGTCACCGCGCGCGCGCACGTCGGCCACGATCGGCGCCACCGCGGCGAGCGCGTCGTCGAGCACGAGCCCCCTCACGGGATCAGCCGCTCGACCGGCAGCACGAGGATCGACGACGCCCCTGCGTCGCGCAGCGCAGGGAGCAGCGTCCAGACGGCGTCGGCCTCGACGGCCGAGTGGATCGCGATCTCGCCCTCATCTGCGAGCTGGAGCACCGTCGGAGCGCCCATCGCGGGCAGGATCGCCCGGATGGCCGCGAGATCGTCGCGGTGCGCGTTCATCATCACGTAGCGGCGCTTGCGGGCCGCCACGACGCAGGAGAGCATCAGCGCGAGCCGATCGACCTCGTCGCGCCGCTCGTCGAGCGCGCGCCTGCCGGCGACGAGCACCGCTTGCGAGCCGAGGAGATCCTCGAGCCCGCGCAACCCGTTGGCGCTGAGCGTCGACCCGGTCGAGACGAGGTCGACGATCGCGTCGGCGAGACCGAGGCGTGGAGCGGCCTCGACCGACCCGGACACCGGCACGATCTCGCACGAGACCCCACGCTCGCAGAGGAGCCTGCGTGTCGAGCCGGGGTACGCCGTTGCGACGCGAAGCCCCTCGAGATCGAGCACCCCGGCCGCCGTGGAGTCGAGGGGCACCGCGGCGGCGAGCGTGCAGCGCCCGAACCCGAGCTCGGCGAGCGTGACGACGTCCGCCTCGGCCTCGAACACGAGGTTGGCGCCCGTGATCCCCAGGTCGACGACCCCGTCCTGGACGTACTCCGGGATGTCGTCGGTGCGCACGAGCAGCAGGTCGACCGGCGCGTTGACGCACGGCACGATCAGCGACCGCTCGGTCGCCTCGAACGAGAGGCCGGCGTCGGCGCAGAGCCGCAGCGACGGCTCCGACATCCTCCCCTTGGACGGCACGGCGAGGGTCAGCCTCCCGTTCTCTCCCGGGCGGACGAGCGCCGCGCTCACCGGGCTCCTCCCCGGCGACGCGCCAGCGCGGTGCGGTAGCCACCCGTGCCGTTGCGGAGCCAGTGGGCGACCCGCGTGACCGTGGCGGTCGAGGTCGGCACGCGCTCGGCGATCTCGACGTAGGGCACGCCCCGCTCGAGCAGCTGCACGATCTGCCACCGGTGGGCGAGCGCCTCGAGCTCGGGCAGCGTGCAGAGATCGCGCAGGAAGCGCGTCACCTCGTCGGCGTCGCGGAGCGTGAGCACCGCCGTCGCGAGCTCGTCGAGACCCGCGACCGGCTCGACGGCGCGGCCGGCGTCGAGCTCGGAGCGCGCATCTTGCGGATTCGCTCTCGCCGTCATGCGCACCATGATAGCATGCTAGCGTGTTACTACGCGAGCTCGAGCTGCTGCCTGCGATCGACGTCCTCGAGGGGCGCGTCGTCCGCCTTCGTCAGGGCCGCCGCGAGCACGTGACCATCGAGGGCGGTGACCCTGTCGAGCTCGCTCGCCGCTTCGCCGCCGATGGCGCGGACCGCCTGCACCTCGTCGACCTCGACGGGGCGTTCTCGGGCACGCCGACGCTCGGCCTCGTCCGCCGGATCGCGCAGGCCGGTGGGCTGCCTGTGCAGGTGGGCGGCGGATACCGGACGGTCGAGGCGGTCTCGGCAGCCCTCGACGCGGGCGCCGACCGCGTGATGGTCGGCACGGCAGCGCTCGAGCCGGGCTTCCTCGAGCGCGCGGTCGCCGCCGTGGGCGACGGGCTCGTCGTCGCCGTGGACGCGCGCTCGGGCAGGGTCGCCGCGGACGGGTGGACCCGTCTCTCCGAGCTCACCCCGGTGGAGCTCGTCCAGCGCTGCGCCGAGGTCGGGGTCGAGCGACTGCTCGTGACGAGCGCCGCCCGGGACGGCTCGCTCGCCGGCCCCGACCTCGACCTGCTCTCCTCCGTCGTGCCGTTCGGGATCCCGATCCTCGCGGCCGGGGGCATCTCGTCCGTCGACGACCTGCTCGCGCTCCGCCGGGCCGGCTGCGCAGGGGCTGTATGTGGAAGCGCGCTGCTGGCGGGCCGCTTCACGCTCGCCGACGCGCGCACGGCGCTCGCTCGCCCCGATCCCTCCTCCCCGTAGAGCGCGAGCGGCTCGCGGCTACGGCGTCACGCCGGGCGGCGAGCTCGACCACGTCTCAAGCAGCCCTGCCTCGAGCTGCGCCTGCTCCTCGTCCGAGAGGCGGGCGCTCTCGTGCGTCCAGCGGTAGTAGAAGGGTGGCATCTCGCCCTCACGGATCGAGTCGACGACCTCGCGCGGATTGGTCGCCTGGGGACGGTCCCACTCGCTGAAGTTGAGGACGGCCCGCCCATCCTCGACGTCGCGCTGGGTCAGCCAGGAGACGGGCGCGACGTTCGTGTACCAGGGCCACGACGTCACGTTGGAATGGCAGTCGAAGCACGCGCCGAGCGCGAGGTCGCGGGTGCGGTCGCTGTCCCAGGCGGGCTCCTGCACCGTGGGCGGGTTGTCGTGGTCGCGCCCGTAGGGCACGAGCTGGATCGCGCCGAACACGACGAGCGCGAGCGCGAGGACCTTCATGAAGCGCGACATGCGCTCAGTCTGACCGGGGCGGGGGACGGACGCCACCCCCCTTGCCTGCGATGCCCGAGGGCCCGCAGACCTCAGCCGGCCAGCGCCGCGGGCCGAAGCAGGCGGGCCGGGGCCTGCAGTCCCGCGTCCCGCACGGGCGGGGTCACCGGCGGCGCGAGGGGTGGGGCGCCGAACGAGCGGTGCACCTGCTCGGATGGCGGCGTGCCGTAGATCGTCGTCCGCTGCCGGGGGATGCGACGCGCGGAGCGGATCAGCTCCTCCATCTGCTCCGGGGGCAGCTCCTGCCCCCACTGCGAGCCGGCGGAGCGCGAGATCGACTCGTTCATCAGCGTGCCGCCGAGGTCGTTGACGCCGGCGTCGAGCGCCTGGCGCACGCCGCCGGGGCCGAGCTTCACCCAGGAGGCCTGGACGTTCGTGATCAACGGGTGCAGGGCCAAGCGGGCGACGGCGTGCACGAGCAGCGTCTCGCGGAACGTCGGGCCGCGGCGCGCGCGCCCCCGGAGGTACATCGGCGCTTCCATCGGGACGAACGGGAGCGGCACGAGCTCGGTGAAGCCACCGGTCTCAGCCTGTTGCTCGCGGGCG